>CAJKQK010000017.1 GCA_905202055.1 uncultured Oxalobacter sp. | reverse complement strand
AAGCCGCACTGGCCGCTTTCGCTGCCGCGCCCTATGTCTTCCCGGAAAAGAAAGTTCATCTTCAATACACCACGACTTCCCCGAAACTGCACAAGGTTCTGGGCGTTGAAACCCCGACTTTCGATTGAGCCGGCCATTTGACCGGGCAAGCCGTCAGCTTCGGGCTGACGGCTTTTTTATTGGCTGGAAAATTTGCGATAATGGCGATGTGAAAAATCCTGAAAAAAACAAAACCGGGCTGATTGACCGGATTCTGTCCATACTGCCGCAAACCCAATGTACAAAATGCGGTTTCGACAACTGCCGCGCTTATGCACTGGCGATTGCGGAAAATGGAGTTCCTGTCAATCGTTGTCCGACAGGCGGACATTCCGGATTACGGAAACTGGCCGGACTGCTCAAGCATGACGAAATGCCGCTGGATGAAACTTATGGCGAGGAAAAACCGTATTCCATCGCCGTCATCGATGAAACGATATGCACCGGCTGCACGATTTGCATTCAGGCCTGTCCGGTTGACGCTATCGTCGGCACCGGCAAAATGATGCATACGGTCATAAACGATTACTGTACCGGCTGTGAATTGTGCATCCCGAAATGCCCGGTCGATTGCATCAGCCTGAAAAACATGTCAGGAACCAAACCTTTCTCCGAAGTCTGGAATATGGGCCATGCGAATGCTGCGCGGGAACGTTTCGAACGACGGCAAAAGCGTCTGGAAGAAGAAAAAAACAGCCTGAACCGGATGGGTGCCCGCGGGTCATCCGGACAGGAATCCATTTCACAAACAGAGGATAAAAAATCGGAAATCATCCGCAGGGCACTGGAACGCGCGCGGGCAAAAGCGAGAAAATACAGTCCCAAGCCCTGAGCCATTTTGTCCGGAAATACACACCTGCCAGCCGGATTCCCGAAAAAGTGGCATCATGTTGGCTTCGCTTCCATTTTTTATTGACAAAACAAATGATGCCGGAAAAAATAACAGAAATGTTCGAGCGCTTCAAAAAAGCGAACCCGGACCCCCGATCCGAACTGCAATTCAATAATCCTTACGAACTGCTGGTTGCTGTCATGTTATCCGCCCAGGCAACGGATATTTCCGTCAACAAGGCGACTGACAAACTGTATCCTGTCGCCAATACGCCCGAATCCATCATTGCACTGGGTGTCGATGGTCTCAAGTCATACGTCAACACGATCAATCTGTATCCGACCAAATCGAAGAACATTATCCGGATGTCGGAAATATTGCTGGAAAAGCATGGCGGTGAGGTTCCCGCAGACCGTGAGGCACTTGAAGCGCTTCCCGGCGTCGGGCGCAAGACGGCGAACGTCGTTTTGAACACAGCCTTCAACCAGATGACAATGGCGGTCGATACGCATATCTTCCGTGTAGCGAACCGTACCGGACTCGCTCCCGGAAAAAACGTGCTGGAAGTTGAAAAAGGACTCGTCAGGGTCATCCCGCCGAAATACATGATGAACGCCCACCACTGGCTTTTGCTGCATGGCCGCTATGTCTGCAAGGCCAAGAATTTCCAGTGTGAAAACTGCCTGATCAACGACCTTTGCGAATTTCCGGATAAAACAACGGCAGCAGAGTAAACCCCTGCTGCCGTATCCAGTCGCTTTCGCAATTTCTTATTTTCCGCGCCGACGTTGCCCCTGCTGGCCGCGGTTTCCGCGTGCGTTACCGCGCATGGTCGTCGATTCCACTCTGCCTGCATAGCCGAAAGTCGTCTGAAGAGGGTCAGGCTGGCGGGAACGGGGCGACCCCTTCTGACCGCTGGTTGAACCTTTTTTTGAACGGGAATCATTATTGCGGAATTCGTATATGGACAGGGTTTCGGAGCGGCCGAAACCTGCCTTTTTATCCTGTCCCTGACGTTTGCCGCCTGCACTGCGGCCTTTACCCGTTTCCGTCGCATTCTTGTCCCCTTTGGGTTCCAGACCGGACAGGCGCATCAGGTTGCGGACAGCGTTATCGTCGAGCTCGTCCCAGCGGCCACGTTTCAGATTCTGCGGGAGCGTTATCACTCCATAACGGGTACGGATCAGACGGGAAACCGTCAGGCCGACCGATTCGAACATGCGGCGCACTTCACGGTTACGGCCTTCACCTATCGTGACCCGGTACCACTTGTTGATCCCTTCCCCACCGCCATCGGCGATACTCGAAAACTGCCCGATACCGTCTCCCAGATCGACTCCGGCCAGCAATTTCTGCCGCATGCCTTCTTCGAGTTCGCCCAGTGTACGGACAGCATATTCGCGCTCGATATTGTAACGGGGATGCATCAGGCGGTTGGCGAGATCGCCGTTGTTGGTAAACAGGAGCAGACCTTCCGTATTGAAATCCAGACGGCCGACCGCCAGCCATTTGCTGTTTTTGAGCGATGGCAGATTATCGAAAACGGACGGTCTTTTTTCCGGATCGTCACGGCTGACGATTTCACCGGCTGGCTTGTGGTAAAGCATGACTTTTGGAAGGCTTTTCGTCACTTTGCGCTGCAAGAGTTTCCCGTTGATGCGTACCTGATCGGTCGGCAGAATCCTCTGGCCGATATGGGCCGGTTCACCGTTGACGGATACACGTCCGGCAATGATCAGTTCTTCCATATCGCGTCGGGAACCGAGACCGGTATCGGCAAGTACCTTGTGAAGTTTGGGAGCATCGTCTTCAGCCCTCAATTCACGTTTGGCGCTCTTCTGTTTCGATGGCAGGTTTGCGGAACCGGCATCCTCACCATTGATCCTGTCGTAATCGTCGGAGGTCACGAACCGGAAAACGTTGCCTGCATCGTTTCTGTCCGGATTTTTCCGGTTTTTCGGCGCATTCCGGTTCATTTTGGCAACCGGTTTACCGGTCGGTTTCTTTGCGGATGCAGGCTTGTCGGCAACCGCTTCAGATCTGGCGCCAGATGAAACCGGCATAACAGTTTCAGAAGCTGTTTCGGCCCCATCTGCAACGACCTTTGCTCTGGAAGACGGTTTTCCTGCTGTGCGGGATGCGGGTCTGGCTGGTGCGCTTTTGACCGTTTTCTTTTTCGGACGCGTTTCTTTTTCAGCCTTCGCCTCTGGCGATTCGTTTACCGCTTCAACCGGTGCTCCAACATCCATATCGTTATCCATTTCAATCATACTCAAACAATTATTATCTGTTTCCTGTTTCGCACATCCGGCCGGATACAACGGTCAGATGGAATCCATATCCATTTCCTGCAACACCTGCAAAGGCGGCAACTGTTCCAGAGAAGCCAGCCCCAGATCACTTAAAAACTGTGAAGTCGTGGCTAAAAGCGCAGGCCGTCCCGGAACCTCACGATGGCCGATCGCTTCAATCCAGCCTCTTTCTTCCAGCAGGCGAATGGCCTGTGCATTGACTGTCACGCCGCGAATCCGTTCGATATCCCCTCTGGTAACCGGCTGGTTGTAGGCAATGATCGCGAGCGTTTCCATCGTCGCCCTGCTGTACCGTGGAGGTTTTTCCTGACGCAGTTTTTCCAGCCAGGGTTTCATTTCCGGACGGCTCTGAAAACGCCAGCCGTTCGAAACACTGACCAGTTCCAGCCCCTTGCCGGACCAGTCGTCTTGCAGTTCCCCGATCAGCGACCTGAGCCGGTCAGGACTGATTTTCCCGCCTCGTGCATCGCCGTCGAACATGCTTCGCATGTCCTGAAGCGAGAGGGGTTCCCGGGCACACAACAAGGCCGTTTCGAGGATTTTTTTTTCCTCTTCCATATTCATACGAATCAAGGAATTCCTAAGTTTCACCGAAAATCGCCAGTGCGAGGATTGATGAAAGCCAGAACTTTTACCGGGCTCTTTAACCCGCGCTAAGGGAAATCCGGCCTGAACACGTCTTTCCAGAGAGAAACGGCTGTGGAAACGTCAAACCGGACAAGGCCACACATGCCGTAAACAATCCCTTGTCATGTGTGTCGAATATATTTGCCAAAAAGCACTGTCGAGAATGTAAAACATAACAGAAACAGTGTCCAGCCAAATAAGAAAAGAAAGGCTGAAAACCGGATTTGTGTTGCTACTTTTTCTCTTTTGCCGTTTTTTGTCAAGCCTTATCTGTCGCTTGTTTGAAGCAGGAAAAGCACGGGTCAAAAAAGTCGCAATATTCCCGGTTCAGTTGATCTTCACCAAGCCGCCAGTGTCATTTTATTGCGATGTTATGCCTGATCAGAACCACCCGTCATTCATCTTGAAGAGGTTCCCAAAATTGAAGACCATCAGCACATTTTTCAATTTATTCAGCCAACCCGAGTTTTTCATTCATGATCAGGCAGGCAAAAATACGGCCGCCGGTTTCGAAATGGAAGAAGAACCCTTGCGCTCCGAGCTCTATAGCATTACGCAAATGGACCAGTATGGAAAATACCTTGGCCGTACGCATGTATTGTCCGACAAGCATGAAAAAGACCGGTTACTGGCCCGTCTTGCCGATAATGAGACCGTTATCCGCCGGGTCTACGACATTCTCGCATCTGCCGTCCGCTCTGAAAACCGGATCACCCCGGCAGCGGAATGGCTTCTGGACAATTTCTATCTCATAGAGGAACAGATCCAGATAGCGAAAAACCACCTGCCCGAAAAATACAGCAGTGAACTGCCACGTCTGTCCAACGGGACAATGGGCTCTGTGCCCCGTGTCTATGAACTCGCTCTGGAAGTGGTCTCGCACGGTGACGGCCATATCGATGCCAACAGTCTTTCCCATTTCATCTCTTCCTATCAGAGCGAATCCGTTTTGACGCTGGGTGAACTCTGGGCCATTCCGATCATGCTCCGTCTGGCCCTGATTGAAAACCTCCGGCGCGTTGCCGTCCGGCTGGCCATGTCGCGCGCCCATCACGAACTGGCGGAAGAATGGGTCCAGAAATTCACCGATACGGCGGAAAACGATCCCGGTAACCTGATCCTTCAGGTCGCCGACCTGGCCCGTTCCGACCCGCCAATGGTCAGCGCTTTCGTCGCCGAACTGACGCGTCGCCTGCAAAGCCAGAAGGCCATTCTTGCATTGCCCCTGACGTGGATTTCACAGCGTCTTGCCGAAACCGGCCTGACGATCGAGCAACTCGTCATGATCGAAACCCAGCGGCAGGCGGCCGATCAGGTCAGCATCAGCAACAGTATCGGCAGCATCCGGCTGCTGGGTGCAATGGACTGGCACGAATTCGTCGAATCCCTGTCTGTCGTTGAACAGATCTTGCGCACGGACCCGACAGAAGTTTATCCGCGTATGGACTTCGCTTCCCGGGATCATTACCGGCACCAGATCGAAAAAATGGCGAAAAGGAGCGCGATGACGGAAGTCGACATCGCGAGAAAGGCCATCGGCCTGACGGAAGAAGCCTTCAGGAACCCGGACAGCAATGAACGCTCCAGACACGTCGGCTTTTATCTGATCGACAAAGGCCGGGGTGAGCTGGAAAAAGCCATACAATTGAAAAAGACCCGTCTGGAAAAATGGATGGGATCGAGTATCTGTTCCCCTGTTTTCGCCTACCTCGGTTCTTTTACCGCCATGACACTGATCCTCTCTGCATGGCTGATGTACGGCTCCGATATCGGCCAGTTGCCATTGTGGATTTGGGTCATTACCGGAATGTCAGCCCTTCTGGCATCCAGCCAGCTGTCGCTCGCTCTTGTGAACTGGCTGACGACATTCCCGACCGTATCGACTCCATTGCCCAAAATGGATTTTTCAAAAGGTATACCGGAAGGATATGAAACCCTTGTCGTGATACCCAGCATGCTGATTTCCGAAAAACAGATCGAAAAACTGTGCGACAACCTCGAAATCCATTACCTTGCCAATCGGGACAAACGGCTGAAATTTTGTCTCCTGACCGACTTTGTCGATGCCGACAGGGAAACCATGCCGCATGACGCGGCGCTGATCAATCGTCTGACATCCGCAATCGACGAACTCAACGGCAAGCACGCCGAAGATAATGAAGGGCCATTCCTTGCCCTGAACCGTCCCCGCAAATGGAACGTCAGTGAGAAGAAATGGATCGGTTTTGAGCGAAAACGCGGCAAACTGGAAGCCCTGAACGCCCTTTTGACCGGGCACGACACGGATGCTTTCACAATCAAAACCGGCTCGACAGGCAATCTTGAGAAGACCCGTTATGTCATTACACTGGATTCCGACACAAACCTTTTGCGCGATTCCGCCAGACAGTTTGTCGGTGCCATGGCACACCCCCTGAACCGTGCCCGTTACAGTCCCGGCAAAGACAGGGTCGTCGAAGGTTACGGTATCCTTCAGCCCCGCATTACGACCAGCCTCCCTGCGGCGAATGCCTCGTGGTACGAAAGGTTGTGCAGCGGTGACGCAGGAATCGATCCCTATACCAAAACCGTTTCAGATGTTTATCAGGATGCTTTCGGCGAAGGTTCCTTCATCGGGAAAGGTATATACGACGTCGGAATCGTTTACAAGACGCTGAACGAACGTTTGCCGGAAAACAGTATCCTGAGCCACGACCTGATCGAAGGCTGTTATGCCCGCTCGGGCCTTATGAGCGACGGGCAATTGTATGAACAATACCCGTCGAGTTATCTGGCCGACGTCAAACGTCGTCACCGCTGGATCAGGGGGGATTGGCAACTGCTGAAATGGCTGTTTCCGCTTGTTCCCGACGCCAGGCCGCAAAACAAAAGCGGCAGGCAGCGCAATCCCCTGACTCTGCTTTCCCGCTGGAAACTGTTCGACAATTTGCGCCGGAGCCTGTTTGCTCCGGCAGCGGCTTTTCTTTTTTTCGCAAGCTGGACTGTCCTGGAGCCGACCTGGGCCTGGACATTGTTTTTGCTGTCCATTTTCTTTTTGCCTCCACTGCTTGCCTCGCTGACGGATCTGGTGAAGAAAGGCCCGGACATCAACTTGAGACAGCACATCTCCGCTACGTCGGTTTCCATCCGGCAGCACTTCATGACGGCTATCGTCTCGCTGCTTATGATCCCCCATGAAGCCTGTTATTCGGTCGATGCCATTTTACGGACGCTGTGGAGAACGTTTTTCACCAGACGCCACATGATGCAGTGGGTACCCTCGGCCATGACCAACCGGGACGATGGCGATGTTTCCTCGTATTTCAAAAACATGTGGTTTGCCCCGGCTTATGCCGTGGCTCTGGCTTTCGCCGTTTCCGCTTTACGTCCTGACGCATTCGTTTTCGCAAGCCTGTTCATCTTTTTCTGGCTGATATCGCCGGTTATCGCATGGAAGATCAGCCTGCCGTCCGTCAAGGAACTGCGGGAACTGTCGGACAAACAGAAATTGTATCTCCGCAAACTGTCCAGAAAAATCTGGTCCTTCTTCGATGCCTATGCCGGTGCGGAGGATAACTGGCTGCCTCCGGACAATATTCAGGAAATGCCAACGTTTACATCACCGACCGACAAGCTGGTCAACGATGGAAACACTTTGCAAAAACCGGAAATCGTCGTTGCCCACCGGACATCGCCGACCAATATCGGGCTCGCACTGCTGTCTTATCTGGCGGCAAACGACTTCGGCTATATCCCTGCCAGCCATCTGATCACCCGTTTGTCGAATACGTTCGGTTCGATGGCGAGACTCGAACGCTACCGGGGCCACTTTTACAACTGGTACGACACCAAGACGCTGCAACCGCTCCAGAACCCGATTTACATTTCTTCAGTGGACAGCGGCAATCTGGCCGGTCATCTGATCACACTGAAGTCCGGCCTGGCCGAACAGAAAAACCGGATGGCCCTGACGGGACGTTTGCTCGATGGCCTGAGAGATACGTTTGAATTGTTAAGGGATGAAGGCAACGACCAGTATCGTGCGCAGATCGTCCATATCGACCGGAAACTTTCCAAATACGAAAAACAGGCGAAACTGACGGTCAAACAGCGATTTGATTTACTGAACGGCCTTTCCGAAACCCTGACGACACTGGTTCCCATTACGTCGAGAGACCAGAATACCCTGTCCTGCTGCTGGAGCAATGCTCTCCTGTCCCAGTGCAAGCAGCAACTGGATGAAATCGGCCTTCTGGCGCCCTGGGTTCTCCTCGATGGCTGGCAGAACAGACCCAACCTGATTCCCGAGCTGAACAGGAACATGAGCCTGCAACAGCTTTTCGAACTGCCCGGGCATCTTTTCACGACTTTTGAAGAGATGAAGAAGAAAGCGACAAACGAAGAACTGGAATTGCTCGAAGAATTGTCGGTACGGGTTCAAAATGCCTCGAGAGAAGCCGGGAAACGGCTGGAATCCTTTGCAGATCTCATCAGGCAGATCGACGAGTTTTCCCGGATGGATTTCACCTTCCTGTACGACCATTCCACCAACCTGATATCCATCGGTTATAACATCACCGACCGCAAGATCGACAACAGTTATTACGACCTTCTGGCATCCGAAGCACGCCTGACCAGTTTCGTCGCGATTGCAATGGGGCAGATTCCGCAGGAAAACTGGTTCGCACTGGGCCGCATGATGACCGTTATCGGCGGTGATCCGATATTGCTTTCATGGAGCGGCTCGATGTTCGAATACCTGATGCCGCATCTGGTGATGCCGAGTTTTGAGAGCACGCTTCTGGATCAGACGCACAAGGCTGCTGTCATGCGTCAAAGGGATTACGGCAAACAGCGTGGTGTCCCCTGGGGCATTTCCGAATCGGGATATTATGCCTTCGATGCACGGCTGAATTACCAGTACCGTGCTTTCGGCGTACCGGGCCTTGGGCTGAAACGGGGACTGGCTGACGATCTGGTCATCGCACCGTACGCGACCATGCTTTCGGTCATGGTCGAACCCGACATGGCCTGCAACAACCTGATCGAACTGGAAGACAAGGGATTTGCCGGACAATACGGACTGTTCGAGGCGATCGATTATACGCAGGCACGCCTGACACGCGGACAGAATTACGCCATCGTCCGCTCTTACATGGCCCATCATCAGGGTATGGGATTTTTGTCTCTCGAGTCCTGCCTGCTGGATCGGCCGATGCAAAAACGTTTCGCTTCCGACGCGTGGATGCAGGCTACCCTGCCGCTTCTGCATGAACGCATTCCGAAAACGATTGCCTATTATGAAAGAGCGCCGAATCTGGCCAAAACCCAGATGGCATCGATTCCGGCTGAACTGCCGACCCGTGTTTATTCGGCGGCCGACACACGCATTCCCGAAGTCCAGCTCCTTTCCAACGGTTCCTACCACGTCATGGCAAGCAATGCCGGTGGCGGGTACAGCCACTGGAAAAATCTTGCCGTCACCCGCTGGAAACCGGATACTACACAGGATAACTGGGGAACGTTCTTCTACCTGCGCGATCTGGACGACGGGGACTTCTGGTCGACTGCCTACCAGCCTGTCAAAAAGGAAAGCGCCAAATATGAAACGGTTTTCTCGGAAGGACGGGCCGAATATCGTTGTCTTGAGAACGGTATCGAAACCCATTGTGAAGTCGTCGTTTCGCCTGAGGACAATATCGAATTGCGGCGTCACAAAATCACGAACCGTTCGGCAAAAAACCGTACCATCGAACTGACCAGCTATTCGGAAACCGTTATTGCCACCGCGATTGCCGACCTCTCCCATCCGGCTTTTTCCAAGCTGTTCGTCCAGACGGAAATCGTGCCGGAATTCAATGCGATCATCAGTACCCGAAGGCCGCGTTCAGTGACGGAAAAACCGCCTTTCGCATTTGCCATGATGGTGATTCACGACAAGCAGGCAAAAGACATTTCCTACGAAACCGACCGGAGCAAATTCCTCGGCAGAATGAATACAGTCGCCACTCCGGCAGCGCTGACCGGCAAGGAACCCCTGTCCGACAGTCAGGGTTCCGTCCTTGACCCGATTGCCTCGATTCGCTGCCAGGTTGTCCTGGAACCTGAGGAATCGGTCGTGATCGATTACGTTGCCGGCATTACGCCCGACCGGGAAGAAAGCCTCCGCCTGATTGACAAATATGACGACCGATATCTGGCCGACCGGGTTTTCGAAATGGCCTGGACGCACAATCATGCCTTCCTGCACCAGCTAAATGCCGATGAATCGGATTCCCAGCTTTACGCACGGCTCGCCAGCTCGGTCATCTATCCGAATCCGGCTTACCGCGCCGACAGTTCTGTCCTTTCCAGAAACAACCGTGGACAGTCCGGCTTGTGGAGTTATTCCATCTCGGGTGACTTGCCGATCGTGCTGGTCAAGATCCACGCGCAGGAAAATCTGGATATCGTTCGCCAGATGATTCAGGCGCATACCTATTGGCACATGAAAGGCCTGAAAGTCGATCTGGTGATCTGGAACGAGGATTACGTCGGTTACCGGCAAGTGCTCCAGGAACAGATTATGGGCCTGATTTCATCGACCCATCTTGCAGCCCAGTTAAACGAGCCGGGCGGTATTTTCGTACGGCAGGCCGACCAGATTTCACCGGAAGACCGGACACTGATTTCGTCTGTCGCCCGGATCATCATTTCGGATATGGACGGCCCGCTTGCCCTTCAAATCAAGCGCAGCGAACGGAAAGAGCGCCGCAAATTCCTGCCTCTGCATACGACGAGGTCCCATACGCCGTCCAAACCGCCAAAACTGGCCGCCAACAACGCATTGCTGAATAACGGCCTTGGCGGTTATTCTGAAAAAGCCAATGAATACATCATTCATCTGACGGAAGAAACAGCTACACCGGCACCGTGGGTCAACGTCCTCGCCAATGCGAATTTCGGGACGATCGTCAGCGAAAGCGGACAATCGTATACATGGGATATCAACGCTCATGAATTCCGTATTACCCCATGGGAAAACGATCCTGTTTCCGATGTCAGCGGCGAAGCGTTTTACATGCGCGACGAGGAAACGGGCCATTACTGGTCGCCGACACCATTGCCGTGTCGTGGGACAGGCGACTATGTCTGCCGTCACGGATTCGGATACAGCGTTTTCGAACACGTCGAAGACGGTATCCGTACCGAACTCCGGATTTATGTGGCTCTGGAAAACAGCATCAAGTATTCCGTGCTGAAAATAAAAAATGAATCGGGAACATCCCGTTCCCTTTCCGCCACCGGCTATGTCGAATGGGTCATGGGTGAATTGCGCGAAAAAACGCAGATGAGCGTCATTACGGAAATCGATCCTGTCAGCGGCGCGATTTTCGCCCGTAATCCGTACAATACGGAATTTGCCGACCGGATTGCGTTCTTTACCGTCAACACGCCAAACCGGACTGTCACGGGTAACCGCACTGAATTCATCGGTCGCAACAATACGTTGAGGAATCCGGCCGCCATGTCACGGGCCTACCTGTCCAACCGGGTCGGTGCGGGATACGATCCGTGTGGTGCCATTCACGTGCCATTCACACTGGCCGCGGGTCAGGAAAAAGAAATCCAGTTCATGCTCGGAACCGCCGGTCGCCGAAGCGCCGATGCCAGCCAGTACGTTCACCGCTATCGCAGTGTCGAGGCAGCGGAACTGGCTCTTTTGCAAGTCCGGAAATACTGGGAAAAAACCCTCTCTGCCGTGACTGTCCATACGCCGGATATCTCACTGAACGTTCTGGCGAACGGCTGGCTGATGTACCAGACGATCGGGTGCAGGCTGTGGGCCAGAAGCGGCTTTTACCAGTCCGGCGGGGCATTCGGTTTCCGCGACCAGTTGCAGGACGCCATGTCCGTCATCCATACCGAACCGGCACTGCTCAGAAACCAGATCCTGCTGTGCTGCGAACACCAGTTCGTCGAGGGCGATGTCCAGCACTGGTGGCATCCGCCGTCAGGCAGGGGTGTACGCACCCGGTGCTCGGACGATTATCTCTGGCTGCCGCTGGGCGTTTGCCGTTATATCACGACGACGGGCGACATGAGCATTCTCGATGAAAAACGTTACTTCATTGAAGGCCGTCCGGTTCCGGAAGACGAGGAATCCTATTACGACATGCCGCTGCGTTCGCCGGAAGAAGGCACGGTGTATGAGCATTGCGTCCGGTCCATCCGGCACGGCTTGCGTTTCGGCGTTCACGGATTGCCGCTGATGGGTTCCGGGGACTGGAATGATGGCATGGACAGGGTCGGTATCAAGGGCAAGGGCGAAAGCGTCTGGCTTGCTTTCTTCCTTTATCGTGTCCTGAATGAATACGCCGCTCTGGCCGACAAGACCAGTGACCCGGCGTTTGCGGACATGTGCCGGCAGGAAGCGAAAGGCCTTCAACTGCATATCGAACAGAATGCCTGGGACGGCCAGTGGTATCGCCGTGCCTATTTCGACGACGGCACACCCCTTGGCTCACACGCGAACGAGGAATGTACGACGGATTCCATCTCCCAGAGCTGGTCCGTTCTGTCAGAGGCCGGTGAAAAAGAACGGACCCTGCAGGCCATGCAGTCCCTGAATCAGCGGCTTGTCAAACGGGACAAGAAACTTATCCAGCTGCTTGACCCGCCATTTGACAAGTCCGACCTGAATCCGGGTTACATCAAGGGATATGTTCCGGGCGTCCGTGAAAACGGCGGACAGTATACGCATGCCGCCATCTGGGCATCGATGGCCTTTGCGAAAATAGGCAACACCGATCTGGCATGGGAACTGTTCAGGATTATCAATCCGGTCAATCATGGAATGACTCCGGATGAAACAGAACTGTACAAGGCCGAACCGTACGTCGTGGCGGCGGACGTGTATGCCGTCCCGCCGCATACCGGACGTGGTGGCTGGTCATGGTACACAGGATCGTCCGGCTGGATGTACCGCCTGATCCTCGAGTCGCTTCTGGGCATACGGCTGGAAAACGGGCATCTTGTTTTCGTCCCATGCCTGCCGTCGGACTGGACTTCCGTCGATGTCGTTTACCGGTACAGGAACACGTCCTATCACATTACGGTGACCGGACAGACGGATGCACCGGAAACGGAAGTCTGGCTCGATAACGTCAGGCAAACGACGGCGTCGATTGCGCTTGAAGACGACCAGAAAGACCATCAGGTAAACGTCAGGGCGGGACGGAATAAAACCGATCCCGACCCCATGACGCTGATCTGACCGGTCGACAGACACGATTCCGGATTTCCGAAACGGGACAAATCCGGAATCGTGCATTTATTTTTCCTGATGAATCAAAAGCTTGGGGGATTTTCGTGAAATGGATGCATGGCAGGAACCGTCTGTCTGTTTCCGGCAGGCAAGCCGAAAGCGGCTTCATCCTGTATGATATCGAAAAAATTCATTTGGCCGGTCGCGCTTTTATCCGAAACACGACTTCGCCATAACCGCGAAGTGATCCGCTCATGTTCAAAGAAAATACGCTTGTCAACAAGGCCCTGTTTTTTATTTTGCTCGTGCTTTGTCTGACTCCTTTCATCTCCATTCCCGTCGCGCTTTTCATGGGTCTCGCTTTCGCACTGATCTTTAGGAACCCGTATCCGGAATACAGCAAGAAAGCGTCCAAATACCTTCTGCAATTTTCCGTTGTCGGCCTCGGTTTCGGCATGAACATGTATGAAGCCTTGAAAGCCGGGAAAGAAGGCATCGCCTTTACTGTCGTATCGGTCTTCGGTGTTTTGGCAATCGGCGTTTTTCTGGGGAAACTGTTCAAGCTGGAAAGAACCATCGCCTACCTGATTTCCGCCGGGACGGCGATTTGCGGCGGCAGCGCCATCGCCGCCGTCGCGCCTATCGTGAAAGCGAAAGATACGGAAATATCGGTTTCCATCGGAACCGTCTTCATCCTGAACGCCATCGCCCTGTTCATCTTCCCGATACTGGGCCATCACTTCGGATTGTCCCAGACACAATTCGGGACATGGGCGGCGATTGCCATTCATGACGTCTCATCGGTCGTCGGGGCAGGCGCGGCCTACGGGGAAGAAGCCCTGAAAGTGGCGACTACCGTCAAGCTGACCCGGGCGCTCTGGATCATTCCGGTCGCTATCGTAACGTCCCTCTTTTTCAAACAGAAAACCGACAAGGTTTACAAACCCTGGTTCATCCTTTTTTTCACGCTGGCAATGATCGCCAATACGTTTTTGCCATTGCCGCCATTGCTGGTGGAAAATATCCTGATGGTCGCCAAAACCGGCTTTGCCGTTACTCTCTTTCTGATCGGTACCGACCTGTCCGTCGAGGTGATCAGAAAAGTGGGCATCAAGGCGATTTTGTTCGGTGTCATTTTGTGGGTGCTCATCAGTACCGCCAGTTTTGTCGTCATTACGATGATGTAAAACCACGGATATGGATTCTGGCGCGGTTACCGGAAATCACCCTGCCGCTTTTTGGCAGGAACAATCCGGGTTTTACTGGCTGATCTGTAAAGTGTTCCCACTTCTTGTATAAAAGACAGCAAAAGTTTTTCTTTTAACCATGTTGGCGGACATAAGTATTTCTGACACGTTTGGACTTGAGCAGATAAGCCGTCCAGACAATGGCCCAGAATATGGATTTCGCGAAGGGTCCCGACATATCTTTCATGAACCCGCCGATCATATCGGTTCCGAAGCTCATGTAAAAATACAATCCGACCAAAACAATGGAAAAAGGGCCAATCAGCCACAGTACACTGATCGTATAGCGAACCGATTTCCACTCGTGTTTTTTCCAGAGCAGACATCCGGCGGCAATACTGATGGCGGACGCGACCAGAACAGCACCCCAGCAGAACCATTTATACTGAACGTAAGCCGAAATATGCAACATGATCGGACTTTCCATTTCGATGTCATGGAACTCTTTCGCCAGCATGCCGATGTTGGCCACCGGACTCAATACCGTCAGGATAACAATCAGGAATGCGAGCCACCCGCCCACGCCTTTCAGGCTGTCAGGAGAAAAATCGGGCACATCCTTTTTGTCGGCAAGCCTGTTTTCTTTATCCATTTGGAATTGAACCTTTCATTCGAATTTTTACTTGTATCGGCAGCCATTCTAGCCCGTCCATTTGACGGCCTCATTAAAACCGTCATACTTTTCGACGATAGATGGGGTTTTGTCTGTTTTTTGTTTTTTTACAACCATTCTTCCTGATGTCCAGCTGTGTTTTTTTGAAACGGCTGTGCATTCCCCCCCTGGCCGGTTGCATGAATTTGGTAAAAAACATCGGGTTGACATGCTAATATCAAAGACCTGTTCCCCCGAAAGAAATAACACATGAAGATAGCCACCTGGAACGTCAACTCGCTCAAAGTCCGCCTGCCGCACGTATTGCAGTGGCTGGAAGGCAATCCCGTCGATGTTCTGTGCCTGCAGGAAACGAAACTGACGGACGACAAGTTTCCCGTTATGGAAATCGGGGCAGCGGGTTATCAGGTGGCTTTTACGGGTCAGAAAACCTATAACGGCGTCGCCATTCTTTCAAAGAAACCGGTGATGGATATCGTCAAAAACAATCCGCTCTTCCCGGATGAACAGCAGCGCATCGTTGCCGCGACTGTCGGCAATATCCGCATCGTGTGCGCTTATGTCCCCAACGGGCAGGCTATCGGATCGGAAAAGTATTCGTACAAACTGGAATGGTTGCGTTCCCTGGCTGAATGGCTGGCGAAAGAACGGCAGAAGTATCCTTATCTGGCACTTTTGGGCGACTACAATATCGCGCCGGAAGACGGCGACGTTTACGATCCTGTGGCATGGGAGGGCAACGTGCTCGTTTCTCCCCCCGAACGGGACGCTTTCAGGGCATTGCTGGACATCGATTTCATTGATGCTTACCGGCTTTTCGAACAGCCTGAAAAATCTTACAGCTGGTGGGATTACCGGCAGCTGGCCTTCCAGAAAAACCGCGGATTGCGGATCGACCACATCCTCCTGTCCAAAGCACTTGCGCCACACTGCACGGCATGCACGATCGACCGCATTCCCCGCAAATGGACGCAACCGTCAGACCATACGCCGGTGATTGCCGAACTCGATATCTGATTCTGGCCTCCTTCAGCAAACCAGTGCATCGCTCAGACGGCACTGTCTTGTGCATTCCCTAAAAGTTACAATAGGCAATTTTTCCGGGATCTGAAAGCCATTCATGGGTACCGTCCCGCTCATGACACTGTCGTTTGTCCTGATCACCGTTTTGGGATATGTGCTTAAGAAACTGGTTTTCAAGAACCCGAAAGATCACCAGATCATTGCGTTCATTCTCCTGAATGTCACGCTTCCTGCTACCGACATTCACGCCTTCAGCACGTTCCGGCAGGACACGTCCCTTTTCCTGATTATCCTGATCGGCTTCTTGTGCGCCGCCATTCCGGTGCTTTTCGTTTATCTGACCAGCAACGGCCATAAAAAGGACAAGCGCGTTTTTCGATGATCAATGTCTGCGGGTTCACTATCGGCTGTTTCGCCCTGCCGTTTGTCCAGAACTTTTTCGGCCCCGGCAAAATGATCATTGCCTGCCTGTTCGACATCGGGAATGCCTTTATGGTGACCGGCGGCTCGTTCGCATTCACCTCGTCTGTCCTGCAAACGAATCCGGACGAAAAACAAAACATCGGCACCCTGCTGAAAAAAATTCGTCAATTCAATTCCCTTGGATACCTACATGCTGATGCTCGCTCTGGTCATGCTGAATATCCCGGTACCGGACGTGCTTATCACGCTTGTCGAGCCAGTCGCATCAGCCAACAGTTTCTTCGCGCTGCTTTTGATCGGGATGATGTTCGAGTTCCGCACTTGTGCCGACAAATACCGCACCCTGTTCGGGGTATTGGGTTTGCGCCTTTTGTTCGGTGCGGCATTTTCGGCGAAGCTGTATTTTTTCCTGCCCTTTTCGCTGGAAATCAGGCAGGTGCTTGCTGTTGTCGCTTTCGCGCCGGTCACCTCACTGGCACCGATCTATACCGAGCGCTACCGTAGTGATGGTGCCCTGTCAAGTTTGACGCTGTCCATTTCCATCGCAATCAGCCTGACAGTCATGTTCGGGCCTGTTCTTGTCATGCAAACCCGAGCCTGTCAAAAAAGTGTGTCGAATCATGTATTTTGCAAGGATTTAACGCGACAAAAAAGGCAAAAACCGCAACGGTTTGCCTCCTCTCGGGTATAATTTCTCTTTTGCACTTACGATTTGATTACATCATGGAAGCAGAACGCCTCAATTCAATTGCCCACCGTATCTCGGACCTGACGGAACGTGAAACTGCCTTACGGGGGTATCTTTGACTTCGCTGCCAGGTCAGACAAGCTTGAGCAGGTAAACGCCGAACTGGAAGACCCGGACGTCTGGAACGATCCGAAAAAGGCGCAGGATCTCGGCAAGGAAAAAAAATCTCTTGAAAACGTCGTTCTTTCACTCACCCGGATCAAATCCGGCCTGGATGACGCGGCCGAACTCTTCGAAATGGCCAGGGAAGAACAGGACGACGACACATTGAAAGCGGTCGACGCCGACACGCTTGAACTGCAGGAACAGATCGAAAAACTTGAATTCCGCCGGATGTTTTCCAATCCGATGGATCCTTGCAACTGCTTCATCGACATTCAGGCCGGTGCAGGCGGTACCGAAGCGCAGGACTGGGCTTCGATGATTCTCCGCCAATACCTTCGCTACTGTGAGCGCAAGGGATTCGACGCGACAATTCTGGAACAGTCCGACGGCGAAGTTGCCGGCATCAAGACTGCGACGATCAAGGTCGAGGGGGATTATGCTTACGGCTATCTCCGTACGGAAACCGGTGTTCACCGCCTTGTCCGGAAATCGCCGTTCGATTCGTCCAACGGGCGTCACACGTCTTTCTGCAGCCTCTTCGTGTACCCGGAAGTGGACGATTCCATTGAAATCGACATCAATCCGGCAGACGTTCGCGTCGATACCTACCGCGCCTCCGGTGCGGGTGGACAGCACATCAACAAAACGGACTCCGCCGTCCGCCTGACACATGCCCCGACCGGTATCGTCGTCCAGTGCCAGAACGACCGGAGCCAGCACCGCAATCGTGCCGATGCATGGGAAATGCTCAAGTCGCGCCTGTTCGAGCTGGAACTGCGAAAGCGCATGAGCGAACAGCAGAAACTCGAAGATTCCAAGACCGATGTCGGCTGGGGTCACCAGATCCGTTCCTACGTGCTGGACAATTCCCGCATCAAGGATTTGAGAACCAGCCATGAAACGGGCAACACCAAAGCCGTTCTGGATGGCGATCTGGACGATTTCATTCTTGAATCGCTCAAACAGGGTGTATAAAGAAGATATTAGAATGTTTTTTCCCAAATAGACAAAACTCACATCGCATCATGACCACGCAAACACAAAACAACGAACCTGCGGCTCCCGTCCAGGATGAAAATTCCATTATGGCGGAACGCCGCGCCAAACTGGCCGCCCTTCGTGAACAGGGCGTCGCTTATCCAAACGATTTCCGTCCGAGAAACAAGGCTGCCGACATTCATGCCCAATACGACGGCATGGATAACGATGCGCTGGAAGCGGCTAAAATCGAGGTTTGTGTTGCGGGTCGCATGATGTTGAAGCGCGTGATGGGAAAAGCGTCCTTTGCCACATTGCAGGATGCTTCCGGTTTGCAGGCCAACGGCCGCATCCAGCTCTTCCTGTCCAACGACGTCACCGGCAAAGAAGCCCATGATGCCTTCAAACGTTACGACATCGGGGACATTCTCGGTGCGACCGGTACCTTGTTCAAAACCAAAACCGGTGAACTTTCCGTTCGTGTCAGCGAAATACGCCTGATTACCAAGTCGGTTCGTCCACTGCCGGACAAGTTCCACGGCCTGTCCGACCAGGAACTCAAATATCGCCAGCGTTATGTCGACCTGATCATGAGCGAGGAAACGCGCCGCACGTTCAAGGCACGAACGGCCGCCATCGCGTCGATTCGCCGTTTTATGGGCGACAACGGTTTCATGGAAGTCGAAACCCCGATGCTGCATTCCATTCCGGGGGGAGCCGCGGCCAAACCGTTCATCACCTACCACAATGCACTGGACATGCAGATGTTCATGCGTATCGCTCCGGAACTGTATCTGAAACGCCTGCTGGTCGGCGGTTTCGAACGGGTCTTTGAGCTGAACCGCAACTTCCGCAATGAAGGCGTTTCCCCCCGCCACAATCCTGAATTCACGATGATGGAATTCTATGCCGCCTACGTCGACTACAAGTGGCTGATGGACTTTACCGAAACGGTTATCCGTCAGGCTGTCGTCGATACCTATGGCACGCCTGTCATCACGTATCAGGGCAAGGAACTGGACTTTTCCAAACCATTCCGCCGTTACACCATTTTGGAAGCGATTTCGAAATACGCTCCGCATTACACATCCGAACAGCTGAACGACGCCGGCTTCTTGCGTGCCGAACTCAAAAAATTCGGCGTCAAGCTCCTGCCCACCGCTGGCGTGGGTGCCCTGCAACTCGCCCTGTTCGAAGAAACAGCTGAAGCGAAACTGTGGGAACCGACGTATATCATCGATTATCCTGTCGAAGTATCCCCTCTCGCCCGCGCGTCGGACACCCGCCCCGGCATTACGGAACGTTTCGAGCTCTTCATGGTCGGCCGTGAAATCGCCAACGGGTTTTCGGAACTGAACGATCCGGAAGACCAGTCGGCCCGTTTCATGAAGCAGGTCGAAGCCAAGGATGCGGGTGACGAAGAAGCGATGTACTACGATTCCGATTACATCCGCGCCCTCGAATATGGCATGCCTCCGGCTGGCGGCTGCGGCATCGGCATCGACCGTCTCGTCATGCTGCTGACCGATTCCCCGAATATCCGGGACGTTATCCTGTTCCCGCATATGCGCCGGGAAGACTGATTATTGCATCAACGATAAAAAAGCCGGCTTTTTCGCCGGCTTTTATTTTGCTTTCCATAAATATCAGTTCGCCTCTGACTGAGATCAAAACCGGCGCTTCATTCACTCATTAAGATTTAAGTATGAAAGAAATTGCAGGGAGCGTTTGTCCTGTCACTTTCATTGAAAAATTTCAGCTTTCTGCAGGAAAGTTTCTTTTGATGTAACATGTTTTTACCTTAATGATCAGTTCGCCGATGGCCGGGCAACAGAAAAATGGTTTCTTCATCATCTGCCGACGGTCATTTCAAGACCAAGACACGTTATGTACCTTTTATGATTGGAAAGAAAATGTCCACGAAACATTCAGTCGCAACAGGTAGCAAGGCCGCCAACAAAGTTGATATATCGAGGTCCTCCATGAAAAAATCGAATCCGGTTTCCCGTTTGAACACCCCTTCCGACCTGTCTGCGGAAGGCATCACCAAAATCCAGCAGGCTTTAAACCCCATGCTGGCGGATGTTTTCGCACTCTACATGAAAACCAAGAATTTTCACTGGCATATGAGCGGCCCTCACTTCCGTGATTACCATCTGCTGTTCGATGAACATGCCGACCAGATTTTTGCCATGACAGACGATATCGCCGAGCGTGTGCGGAAACTGGGCGCAACCACCTTGCATTCCATTGGTGAAGTTTCCAGGTTGCAACGCATTCGCGACAACAATGAACCGTTCGTCGACCCGCTGGATATGCTGAACGAACTGAAAGACGACAATCTGAGCCTGCTGGATTCCATGCGCAAGGCACACGAAGTCTGCGACAAATTCGAAGACGTCGCCACCGCCAGCCTGATCGAAAACTGGATCGACGAAACGGAAAGACGGGTCTGGTTCCTGTTTGAAGCTGCACAGGATATGGATTCAACCGGACATTAATCAGGATTTCGCTTTCTCTTTCTCCCTTCATCGGAATGGTTTGCGCCATTCCGTTTTTTTACGCCATGCGAAAATGCCTTTTTTTCGCATGGTCATGCCTTCCAGCGTATCCTGAAAGTTCCCGGTGAAAATTTTCCGTCGAAAACAGGCTTTTTCCCAAGCGGCCTGACCGGTTTAATCCCTTTCCATTTAATGAAGCTCAAAGGGTGAAATGACAGTACGGGTACAGTAAACCCGTTCGTTTACACGATTTTTCCGTTTTGCATTTTTCGATACTCATTCAGTCTGATATCACAAAAAGCTTCAGTTACTGCATGACAGATACGGAAAAACAAATAATGTCCGTAAATGACTTGATGTCTTTACGGGTCGAACTGTTATCAACCGCTAAGCAAACTGGAGGCTTCAATGGCATTTCTCAGCAATAACGATCTGACTCGCAACGATCCGATCTTCGGCTCCAAGTTCGTCTCACAGGCAGCCAACAAAAAGACCTTCCCGAATGACGAGCAAAACGCTTACGACGTTTATCAGGTCGTTCACGACGAATTGTATCTGGACGGCAATGCCCGCCAGAACCTGGCAACTTTTTGCCAGACTTTTGAAGAAGAAGAACTTCACGCGCTGATGGATCTGTCAATCGACAAGAACATGATCGACAAGGATGAATATCCCCAGACAGCCGCTATCGAAAACTATTGCGTCCACATGATCGCCGATCTGTGGAATGCACCGGATTCCGCCACGACTATCGGTACCTCGACCGTCGGTTCGAGTGAAGCCTGTATGCTGGGCGGTCTGGCCGCCTTGTGGCGCTGGCGTGCAAAACGGAAAGCGGCAGGCAAACCGATCGACAAACCCAATATGGTTTGCGGACCGGTTCAGGTTTGCTGGCTGAAATTCGCCCGTTACTGGGATATTGAAATCCGTGAAATGCCTATGCGTGACAACCATTACGTCATGGCACCGGAAGACATGCTCTCCATGGTCGATGAAAACACCATTGTCGTCGTACCGACTCTGGGCCAGACCTATACCGGCCTCTACGAACCGGTCAAACCACTGGCAGACGCACTGGACAAGCTGCAGGCTGAAAAAGGACTCGATATCGACATTCACGTCGACGGTGCCAGCGGCGGCTTCCTCGCACCGTTCTGCGCTCCTGACATGGTATGGGACTTCCGCCTGCCACGTGTGAAATCCATCAGTACGTCCGGTCACAAATTCGGTCTGGCTCCTCTGGGCGTAGGCTGGGTCGTCTGGCGTGAGACGAAAGACCTCCCGGAAGGCCTTATTTTCCACGTCAACTATCTCGGTGGCGATCTGCCGACCTTCGCACTGAACTTCTCCCGCCCGGCCGGTCAGGTCATCTGCCAGTACTACAACCTGCTGCGTCTGGGCAAGGAAGGCTATCAGCGCATTCACGGCGAATGTTACAAGACAGCGCAGATGCTGGCGGAGGGCCTTCAGATGATCGGGCCGTTCGAAATGCTTCACAGCGGCAAGGAACAGGACGGCATTCCTGCCCTTACCTGGAAAATCAAGGACGGCGCGAAAACCAATTACACCCTGTACGACCTGGCGGATCACCTGAGAACCCGCGGATGGCTGGTTCCGGCTTACTCCCTGCCACCTCATGCCGACAACATCATTGTCCAGCGCATTCTGGTGAAACAGGGCTTTTCCGCTGATATGGCCTCATTGCTGTTTCAGGATTTCAAACGCTCCATCGACTTCTTCGACAGCCACCAGCCTCACGGATTCACCGGCAAGGAAGCGCAAATGGGCAACCACAGCGGCCGATAAGTCACCCCTTCGGCAACGCAGAGGAAATAAACGAAAACATTCTTGTAAAAAGGTAAAAAGATGAGTGTCAATCAAAATCAGGAGCAAAGGAAACAGGTGTTGGACTTTATGACCTCTGCTCACCAGACTTTTTCTTCAGAAAAGGGCGGGGCGAACGCCAGTTACATTCCGTATCTGGCTTCCGTTCCTTCCGATCTGTTCGGTATCGCCGTGGCCTTTCCCGACGGGCAAGTGCTCGAAGTCGGCGATACGAAATATGAATTCGCGATCGAATCCATTTCGAAAGTGTTCACACTGGCGAAAGTGCTGGAAGAAATCGGCAAAGATAAATTCCTGTCCACTATCGGCTCAGACGCAACCGGCGAACCGTTCAATTCAGTCATTGCGCTGGAACTGCACAATGAGCACCCCAGCAATCCATTCGACAATGCCGGTGCCATTGCCACTGTCAGCCTGTTGAATGCCAAATCGGCTGACGACCGCTGGAACCAGATTATCAGCACATACAGCCTGTTTGCAGGCAGGGACCTGTCTGTCAATCAGGAAGTCTACAAGTCCGAATCGGATACGAACGCGCACAACCGCGGTATTTCATGGCTGTTGAAAAACAGCGGCAAGATGTTCACCGATCCGGATCAGGCGTGCGACGTCTATACACGCCAGTGTTCGGTATCGATCACCTGCCGCGACCTGGCGATCATGGGCGGAACGATCGCCAATCATGGCGTCAATCCGGTCACGAAAAAACAGGTCATCAGCCGTGAAAATGTCCAGCCGATCCTGGCTGAAATGACGATGAACGGTCTTTACGACAATACGGGCAGCTGGCTGTACAGCACCGGTCTGCCCGGCAAGAGCGGGGTGGGCGGTGGCATTCTGGCTATCGTTCCCGGTGTCTGCTCGCTAGCGGTTTTCGCACCTCCCCTTGATGTTTACGGAAACAGCGTGAAAGGACAGAAAGTGGGAGCTTTCCTGAGCGAAAAATTGGGTTGGAGTCTTCTCAACAAATAATAAAGCTGTCTCCGGGCTTCCCTCTCTGGAAGTCCGATTTTCAAAGAAGAGGTATTTATGGCTACCACTACCAATACAAAAGCGCGTACTTACATCTCATGGCTGACCATCTCGTTCATGATGGTGGCGGCTGTGGCAAGTATTCGTTCGCTTCCGGCCATGGCTGTTTACGGCCTGGGTTCCATCATGCTGTTTCTGATTCCTGCCGTGCTGTTCTTTATCCCTGTCGCGCTGGTCGCATCCGAACTCGGTACGGGCTGGAACGGCGGCATTTACGGCTGGGTCAAGCAGGCTTACGGAGATCGTCTGGGATTTTTCGCGATCTGGTTCCTCTGGATTGAGGTCGTCGTCTGGTATCCTTCAGTACTGGGTTTTGCCGCCAGTACGCTGGCTTATATGTTCAACCCGGCACTGGCGAATAATGGCCTTTTTACCTGTATTGTCATTATCGTTTTTTACTGGGCATCGACATTTCTGGCCATGCGAGGCATGGATACACTGGCCAACTTTTCCAAATGGTTCATGTTGCTGGGTACCGCCCTGCCTGCGGCCGCACTGATCATCCTCGGCATTATCTGGCTGGCAATGGGAAATCCTTCAGCCGCTCCCCTGACATGGAGTGCGCTGATCCCGTCCGTTTTCCACGAACACGCACAGGCCGTTACAAGCCATCGCCTGCATGAAACACCCTGGCAGCTTATTCTCGGAAGTATCACGGGTCTCGTGCTGATCGTCAGCAACTTCCTGGCATACGCCGGTATTGAAATGAACGCCATTCACGCCCGCGACCTGAAAAATCCTGAAAAGCAAATGCCGAAAGCGATTTTGCTGGCCTGTATTATGATCGTCGTGATCTTTATTCCGCCAACCATTGCGATCTCTCTGGTCGTTCCAGCCGATTCAACCAGTCTGACTGCAGGCGTCATTCAGGCCTATGCCGCCTTCTTCGATGCTTTCCATATAGCATGGATCACTCCGATCATGGGAGCATTGCTTATTATCGGCGCTCTGGGTGGTGTCCTGACCTGGACAGCCGGTCCATCCAAGGGTTTGCTGTTCGTCGGTAAATCGGGATGTTTCCCTCCAGTCCTGCAAAAGGTCAACAAAAACGGGGTTCAATCGAATATTCTGATCCTTCAGGCCATTCTGGTTACCCTGCTGTCAACGATTTATATCTTCGTTGACAATGTGTCCGATGCTTTCTGGATGATTTCCGCCATGGCTGTCCTGATGTATCTGACCATCTACGTTTTCATGTTCCTGTCGGCCATGAAACTCAGAAAAACACAGCCGAATGTCAAACGGGGATTCGTCCTGAAAGGATTGCATTTCTGGTGTTATCTGGGACTGGCGTCCACCATTGTCGCCATCATTTTCGGTTTCATACCGCCTTCCCAGTTCAGCAATATGCCGATATTGGAATACGTCGGGATTCTGGTGGCGGGACTGATTATTACCGGCGCACCACCGTTCATTTTCTATGCAGTCCGAAAACCGTCGTGGGCGGTTACACCGAAGAGTGAAACAGACCAGTATTCCGCACCTTTGCAGGATCTGGAAAATTCTGACACGACAACGCCACCGGCTGCACCACCTGCCGCTCCGGCACCGGCAACAACGACGAAATAATCTACCTGACACTTCCTTCGTCACTTCAGGCCTTCCCTTCGGGGAAGGCTTTTTTTTGCGTGTTTTCCGGTTCAATGTGCGGACGACCTGCGCCACCAGACAAATTTCATTTCCGCCGGTGAAGCAATGTACAATACGTCATGAAACAAATCGGGTATTTTCCCTGATTTTTAATGCCATTTCCGCTTGTGACACGCCATGCTGCGATTAACTGAAATCAGACTTCCCATCGATCATTCTGATCGGGAACTCGAAAAAGCTATCCTTAACCGCCTTTCCATTACTGAAAAAGAACTGGACGGCTTTACCGTTTATCGCCGGAATTACGATGCCCGCAAAAAAACCGCGATTGTCTTTTCCTATACGGTCGATGCAGAAGTCGCGAATGAAGCCACCCTGCTCAAGCGTTTTGACGGCCATCCGCATATCCGCAAAGCGCCTGACATGGAATACAAATTCGTCGCTCACGCGCCAGACAAACCTTTCTCCCGCCCCATTGTTGTCGGCTGCGGGCCATGCGGACTTTTTGCGGCTCTGATCCTTGCACAGAGCGGATTCAAACCGGTCATTCTCGAACGGGGCAAAAACGTCCGGGAACGTACCAGAGACACGTTTGGCTTCTGGCGTGAACGCCAGTTGAACCCTGAATCGAATGTCCAGTTCGGTGAAGGAGGCGCAGGTACCTTTTCGGATGGAAAACTGCATACCCAGATCCGGGACCCCAAACACTACGGCAGGAAAGTGCTGGCCGAACTGGTCAAGGCTGGCGCCCCCGAAGAAATCCTCTATATCGGCAAACCGCATATCGGAACCTTCAAGCTCGTCAGGATCATTGAAGAGATGCGTGAAGAAATCATGTCACTGGGCGGCGAATATCACTATGAGAGCAGGGTTGATGACCTGATTATCGAAAACGGCCGGATTCAGGGTGTGGTCTTGCAGGATGGCAGAACATTTCACTCCAGTCATGTCATCTTCGCTGTGGGACATAGCGCACGGGACACGTTCGAAATGCTTTACAATCGCGGGGTCACTCTTAAAGCCAAACCGTTTTCTGTCGGTTTCCGTATCGAACATCCGCAATCCATGATCGACGAATGCCGGCTCGGCCCCAGTGCCGGCAATCCTCTGTTAGGTTCGGCTGATTACAAACTGGCTCATCACTGCAGGAATGGCCGCACGGTGTACAGTTTCTGCATGTGCCCGGGCGGAACCGTGGTTGCAGCGGCTTCCGAACCGGGAAAGCTCGTCACGAATGGCATGAGCCAGTATTCGCGAAACGAAAGAAACGCCAATGCAGCGATTGTGGTGGACATTTCGCCGGACGACTGTCCGGATGGCCCTCTGGGTGGAATCGCCTTCCAGCGGGAACTGGAACAAAAAGCATTCGAGCTGGGCGGTTCCAATTACAACGCGCCCTGCCAGCTGGTCGGCGATTTTCTGAAGAACAAACCGTCGACGACACTTGGTTCCGTTGTGCCCTCCTACACGCCCGGCGTCACGCCATGCAACCTTGCCGGCGCGTTACCCGACTTTGCCATTGAAGCCCTTCGCGAAGCCCTTCCCGCTTTTGATAAATCGATTCCCGGATTCTCCCTTTACGACGCTGTCCTGACCGGAACGGAGACGAGGACATCTTCTCCCGTCAAGATCCTTCGCGACAGGGAGAATCTGCAAAGCGTCAATATCAAAGGCTTGTATCCAGCCGGGGAAGGTGCCGGTTACGCCGGAGGCATCCTGTCCTCGGCAGTGGACGGCATTGAAGTCGCCGAAGCGATTGCTAGGGATATCGCAGCAGGAAAATAAACAAGGGAAACCGAAACCCGATTATTCGGCGTCGTCACGGAAGGCCTGAAGAATCTGTTCTTTTTCTGACTCGATTTTCTGTCTGTCTTCCGGATTGGTGATACGGCGTGCGCCGTTGAAACGGGATTTCCAGTAGGCCATATCCATATTGTCGATACGGACTTTCTTGCCGGATGAAGGCGCATGGATGAACTTGTTGTCACCCAGATAAATGCCGACATGGGAATAACTGCGGCGTCTGGTATTGTAAAAAACCAGATCACCGGGCTGCAGATCGGCCTCGGACACTTCCTCACCTGCCCTGCTGAGCTCCAGTGAAGTACGTGGCACAGTCGCGCCCCATGCTTCCTTGAACACATAACGCACAAGGCCGCTGCAATCGATTCCCGTTTCCGGGGAATTGCCACCGTATTTATAGTGCGAACCGATCAGGGTCATGGCCGTCATGGCCAGTTCGGTGGCTTTGTGGGTGAAGTTGTGGATTCGCTGCATGGCAGGTGCCGATGGTCGGGAATCCGGCATGATTTCCTCTGCCATTGCAGAAGATTGGGCCATTCCGAACAATAACGCTGCCACCCCGGCAGAAGCACAGAATTTCTGAAAAAAAGAGTGCTTTGTTTTCGCCATTGCCAATTAACCCGCTCGTTTTAAGGACCAGCCAAAAATGTAAGCGAATACGGCCTTCTTGTCAAAGATTTTTTTGTAAAAAGCGCCTAATTCAGGCTAACTTCGACGATCTTTGAATTAAAATCAATTCAAATGAAGTGCATATTGTTTTGGCTGATGAACGGCTACTGTGACGCGGAGTCATCGTCAAGTCCCAGCTCGGCAATTTTCCGGGTAATCGTATTACGGCCTATTCCCAGCAAGACTGCCGCCTCGTTCTTACGCCCCCTGGTATAGGACAAGGCTGTTTTGATGAGTATTTTTTCGAAAGAAGAACCCAGTTCGTCCATCAGTCCACCTTTCCCGGCAGCCAGCATTCTCCTGACAGTTTCTTCAAGCTGTTTTTCCCAGGAAGCCGAAACGAAGTCGTCAGCCGTTTTTGTATGGATGGAAACCTCGCGGGCTGGTTCACTTTTTTCTGACAGATGTTTTGCCGCCTCGACATAATCGTTCGCCGTTTCATCGGGCTCAAGCAATTCAACGGGCAAATCCTTGACTTCTATCGTCTGTCCCGGAATCATCACCGTCAGCCAATAACAGACATTTTCCAGTTGCCGGACATTTCCTGAAAAATAACACTTTTCCAGAAATGCCGCCGCTTCTCCGGAAAGGCGCTTGGAAGGGACATCGAGCTGTTTTGCACTCTGTTTCAAAAAGTGTTTTGCCAATACAGCAATATCCTCTGCCCGTTCACGAAGGCTGGGCAATCTCAGGCGAATGACGTTCAGACGATGAAACAGGTCTTCACGGAACAAGCCTTCACGGACGAGCTTCTCCAGATTCTGGTGCGTGGCGGCGACGACCCGGACATTCGCCCGGACCGACTGGTTTCCGCCAACCCGATAAAAGTGGCCGTCGGATAATACCCGGAGCAGTCTTGTCTGCATATCCAGTGGCATATCGCCGATTTCGTCCAGAAAAAGCGTACCGCCTTCCGCCTGTTCGAAACGTCCCCGTCGCATGACCTGTGCCCCGGTAAACGCGCCTTTCTCATGCCCGAACAATTCTGATTCAAGCAGGTCTTTCGGAATGGCAGCCATATTGAGGGCGACGAAAGGCTGTGACGCCCGCGGACTGTGACGGTGAAGCGCCCGTGCAACCAGTTCCTTGCCGGTACCGGATTCCCCGGTTATCAGAACGGTTGCATTGGAATGGGACAGTTTGCCGATGGATCGGAAAAGCTCCTGCATCGCCGGCGCCTGCCCGATGATTTCGCTTACCCGGTCGACCGGTTTTTCAACGGCCATTTCCTGTTCATGCTCCTTCATGGCCCGTTTGATGAGATCGACTGCCTTGTTGAGGTCGAAAGGTTTTGCCAGATATTCGAAAGCCCCGCCCTGAAAAGCCGATACGGCCGAATCAAGATCGGAATAGGCGGTCATGATAATGATGGGCAAGTGAGGAAAACGGGCCCTGGCCGCTTCCAGCAGATGAAGGCCGGATGTTCCCGGCATGCGAATGTCGGATACCAGCACCTCCGGGACTTCTTCCTCAAGTGCCGCCAAAACATCATCCGCATTGGAAAAGGTTCTCAACGGGATATTTTCACGCGAGAACGCTTTTTCCAGTACCCAGCGAATGGAATCGTCGTCATCTGCAATCCAGACTGATCTCATCATTTCTCCCCGTCAAATCATGTTCAGTGAAAAGGCTTACGCCCTGACCAGAGGCAACCTGATCAGAAACTCGGTATGCCCCGGAACGCTTTCACACTCGATAATGCCCCCATGCTGCTGGATCAGCGTTTGCGAGAGAGTCAGGCCCAACCCGCTTCCCCCTTCCGTCCCCGACACCAGCGGATTGAAAATCTTTTCGATGAGGTCCGCCGGTATGCCCGGCCCATTGTCGATAATATGCAAGTTCAATGCCAGTCTGTAGCGAACCCTGGCAAGCGTTACCTGTCGTGAAACCCGCGTTTTGAAAATCAGTTCAGCGTCCTCTTGTCTTATCCTGTCCGTCAGGACATTCGCCGCGTTCTGGGCGATATTCAGCACTGCCTGAATCAATTGCTCTTTATCACCCGTTATTTCGGGAATCGACAAATCGTAATCCCGGCTGATTTTCAAGCCCTTCGGATGTTCCGCCAGTATGAGACTGCGTACGCGCTCACATACTTCATGAATATTGATACCGGTTTCGATATGCGGACGCCGGTGCGGCACAAGCAGCCTGTCCACCAGCTTTTGCAATCTTTCGGTTTCCCTGACAATGACCTGGGTATATTCGCGCAGATCCTTCAATTCCCGCCCGGGCAATTCCATTTCAAGAAGCTGTGCCGCACCACGGATACCGCCAAGCGGGTTCTTGATCTCGTGGGCCAGATTGCGGACCAGCTCCCTGTTTGCCTGGGTCTGGTCGACCAGCCTGTTTTCCCGCTCCTGACGGATCTGTGCAATATTCTCGCGAAGTTCAATCAGGACAGAAGCCTCTGGCAAATCGACAGGCTTGACGATGCAATGAACGTGCAGTGCCGGTCTGCCGACCCTTTCCAGAACCAGTTCCTGCCTCACCTCGACACGATCGTGTGAAACAACCTGTTCGCAAAGCGGCTCCAGCACATCGCTGTTTGGAAAAACCTGTTTCAGATGTTGGGAAAGCAATACCTTCGAGGAACTTTCGAACAAATCCTCTGCTGCCGGATTGACATAAACGATTATGCCGTCCCGATCCAGAATCAGGATGGCCGAAGCCAGCAAATCCAGTCCGCTCACGGAATCCATCATGGCAACTCCCGGTTTCGTCCTTCCATTTTTTGCATTGTGATAAAAAAAGGCGAAGTTTTCCGTCTTCGCCTTTTTTATACCGCCTCATTCACATTACAGCGAATAATACATATCGTATTCAACCGGATGAGGCGCCATCCGGAAACGTTGTACTTCCTGCATCTTCAGTTCGATATAGGCATCGATCATCACATTGCTGAACACACCGCCGCGTGTCAGGAATTCACGGTCGGCATCCAGCGCTTCCAGCGCCTGATCCAGAGAAGAACACACGGTCGGGATCAGGGCATCTTCTTCAGGAGGCAGATGATACAGGTCTTTCGATGCCGCTTCACCCGGATGGATCTTGTTCTGGACACCATCCAGACCGGCCATCAACAATGCCGCGAAACACAGGTACGGATTGGCCAGCGGATCCGGGAAACGGGCTTCCACGCGACGGCCTTTTGGATTGGCGACATGGGGAATACGGATCGATGCCGAACGGTTACGGGCCGAATAAGC
>CAJKQK010000016.1 GCA_905202055.1 uncultured Oxalobacter sp. | reverse complement strand
AATCGTTTCATCGCTGGTCGGCGATATCCTCATGCCCGTGCTCGGCCTGCTGCTCGGCGGAGTCCATTTCAACAATCTCAAGTTCGTGATCAAATCGGCTGTCATGGACGGCAGCACAATCGTCTCGCCCGAAGTGGCCGTCAATTACGGCAATTTCATCCAGACGACAATCGATTTCATCATTATCGCGTTTGCGATTTTTCTGATGATCAAGGGGCTCAGCAAGCTCTCTTTCAAAAAACTGGAAGAATCGCCGGACGCTCCCCCTCCTCCACCGGATATCCAGCTGTTGACGGAAATCCGCGATTTGCTCAAGGATGAACAGAAAAAAGAGTGAGGGAATAATGGCGTCATGATGCCGTTTCCGGAACACATAAAAAGAAGGCAGAAACCGCGGTTTCTGCCTTTTTGTTTGTCATCATGCCCCTTTTTGAGGTTGCGCGGGTTGTTCCGGCGGTTCTGGCTGCTCCGGCTGCTCCGGCGTCTTTTGTGTTACGGGAACTTGCGGTGAAGAGGACGCTGCCGTTTGTGTCGCGGCCATGTCGCCGTCCAGTTCACGATAATATTTTCTCCTGAACCTGTTATGGTTTTGCACCACGTTGGTAATGTATACGGTAAAGATCGGGAACATCATCATGCCCATGCCTGCCAGCGCGACCGACATGATCTTGCCGAATGTCGTCACGGCATAGATGTTCGCCCCGACTGTCGTCACGTCCATGCATGCCCACCAGAGGGCGGCGGAATAACTGGTGACCATCGGATTGACGCCCTGTTCGAGGACGTAAAAGATCATGCTTGAAAAATAGACGGTCGCGATCAGCATGGTCAGATAGGTAATGAACAGGCTGTATGCCCGGTTATAGGTCAGCCACCCGATGACGATGGCCAATGCGTACCCGCTCCTGATCATCGGGACAAACCGGATGATGTAGTTCGTTTCCGGGGAAAACGAGAGGTCCCAGTAATGGATGATGTTCAGATAGGGAATGGAAACCAGCAGGAACAGGAAGTGGGTGATGAAGAATTCCCAGCGGTTTTGGGCCAGATACATTTCCAGGAAGAATACGAACAGGAAAAACATGCAGATCCAGAACTGGATGTCGAGAAAACTCCGTTTGGAGAGGAACTGGATGTGATGGAAGGTATCGTAGGTGATGGTGACGACGAGAAACACGGACATGCACAGAATCACGATGTGGAGACTGTTCAGGATGCCTTGTCGGGTATAGCTGAGATGTCTTGATGTTGCCATGATGAATACGCCATAAAAGCTTTTGGGGCATTAGCCGGAAAAACAGTGTGTCGCGTGTGTTTTCCGGCTGACGGGTTGTTTACTTTTTAACGTATTGGCATGGATGCTTTTTGTGTTTGCTCACATGTTCGGCATTTATTGCCCCTATTCAAGGAAAAACAGGGCCTGCTGTCCGGGAACTCCTGTTATTTAAGGTCGAAAAGGATCATGAGCAGCCCGGCTACGCCCGGCAAAAGGACCATCATCCACTTCAGGAGCCATCCCGGTACATGCCGGGTGAATTTGGCTCCCGCATAGGCACCGGTCATCAGGCCGAGCAGGACCTGTATGAAGAGCATGAAGTCAAGGTATCCGGAAAGCAGATAGCCGAGACCACCGAAAGCGGCAATCGGCAGGATGATCAGCATGGTGGTGCCGACGGAATGGTACAGCGGCATGGCAAAGAAAATCAGCAATGACAGCTGGATGAACTGGGCTGCCCCGAAACCGAAGGTGCCCGACAGCAGGCCGTTGCCGACACCGGTCAATCCGGCCAGAAGCCAGAAACGGCTGCCGGTGAGATCGGCTTTCTGCCCTTCTTTAAGATGGAATAGCGGCAGGTTCGGGTAAGTCAGGCGTGTATAGACGAGGACGGCCGATGCGATCAGCATGGAAGCCGTGAAGAACTTGAGTTCACTGCCCGGCAACAGGGTTGAGATTTTCGAGCCTAAAAAAGCGCCACATGCCCCGGAAAGGCCGACGGCCAGCCCGATTTTGACGTTCAGGTTCCCTTCACGGAAATGGCTGAATGCACCGGACAGTGTGGTGAATATCATGGCCGCCAGCGAGGTGCCGACGGCGGTATGGATAGGAATATTGAAAACAAGCGTCAATACGGCAATGACAACCCCTGCGCCTCCGGCTCCGACAAAACCGATCAGCCCACCCATGGCCAACATGGTGATAAAAACTAGCATCGTATTTCTTTACGGCCTGTTCATCTCACACGGTGCCTCTTTTTTACGACTGGGCGAACCGGCATGAGCCATGACCTCTTTTCTTAAAAAAGTATTGTAACCAATTTGCAGGAAAAGGCCAGTTTCCCCGAAGAAAACCGGTGGGTTTTTCCCCATTTTGAAAGATTGGCAGAGAGAAGCAATAAAAATCGCCCCTTTTCCCTCTCTCTGTGTTGTTTTTCCATAAATCGGGGGAAATCGACGGTCTTGTTCTTTTTCCGGTGTGTTGAAGTTCACGCATTGCCTGCAGGAAACGCAGGATAATCATCGTCCGTGCCACTTATTGAACACCATAGCCTGTTTCCGATCATCTCACTATGGCCACCATTGAAGAATTCATCGTCGAAACCTGTCATTCATTTTCAGGCATTATTGATTTCGATACCTATGTAATACGGTGGATGAACAGGGCGACTTCACAAACGTTTCCCGAGCCGAAAACAGGCAATGCCCCTGAAAGCGCTTTTTTCTATCGCTTTTCACGATACCCGGCCTGTCCGCTGATCACCTTACGGCAAAATCGGCAACCGTTCTCCCGGCAGGTTTTCTTCGAAAAAACGGAAGACTTCGGGATTCAGTCATTCGATGTTACCCGATCTTCATGAAACAGTTCATCGAAGGCGGGATCCGTTTTTCACTGGACGATTTCGGTACAGGTTATTCGAGCCTGGATTATATTGCCGCGTTGCCGATTTAGGGGATCAGGCTGGACAAATCGTTTGTCGACCGTTCCGGGAATTCGGATGTTTATGCACTCCTGATCAAAATCGTGGTGGACATCGCCCGTGGCCTCCGTCTCGAGCCGATCGGGGAAGGTGTCGAAACGACCGGACAGGTCAGGACGCTGACGGAAGCAGGCTGTGAGGCAATGCAGGGATATTATTTTTCGAAGCCACTGCCCGAAACCGGAATGGACGATTTTTTCATGCAGGATATTTCCCCGTTCGCCGCTTGCGAAGCGTCGCCTGTTGCGCAAGCGCGGTCGATGCGGTTCAGAACGATACCGTCCCTTCCCCTCTCCTTGACGGCATAGAGTGCGTCATCCGCTTTGGCAAACAGGATGTCAAGTGTCGGGACGTTTCGGGCGATGACGCCCCCGATGGAAAGGGTGACCGGCATCGGCTCACCCTGGTTTTTGAATGCTTTCATGCGATCCTGCAGGGCGACAAGCCTGCCGTTCAGGGATGCTTCGTCATTGAAACGCGGGATGAAAATGACGAATTCATCGCCGCCCCACCGGCATAAGACATCGTCTGCACGAAAAACCTCACGCATGGCTTCCCCCATGAAACGCAGGACGGCATCCCCGAGAATGTGGCCGCAGGCATCGTTGAAACGTTTGAAATGGTCGATGTCGATCAAAAGGAAGGTGTTCCACTCGTCAGGGCTGGACCCGTACAGGGTTTCACGGATCAGTTTTTCGGTCATGTCACGGTTGTACAGTCCCGTCTGCGAATCTGTCCGGCTTTTTTCGAGCAAGCTCTCGCCTGTCTCATTGGCCCGTTTCAATAAGGTGATATCCTGTGCACTGGAAAAAACAAAGAATTTTTCCTCGTCCACACCGGGGTCTTTGATCAGTGCATTGGTAATCAGGAAGTCGTGACGGCCATCCGGATAGTTGACGGTACAGGGCACCCTGGAGATACCGTTTTCCCGGATGCGGGAAACGAGCGCACCGGGATTGAAATAAGCCAGGTAGTCGTCCTTCTCTTCAGGGACGACGATATTGTCCGCAAACCATTTTATCTGTTCGGTCCAGGAGGTTTTCGGCTGCATTTGCCGATGGTCGTGGACGAATGTCGTCGCCTCGTCCGTCTCCGGATTCACGATGATGAAGTTTTCGCACATATGCCGGACGACAAAGCGGATGCACTCTTCCCTGAGCCATAAATCCCGGCTTTTTTCGATATGATCGGGCACGTCTTCCGTTTCGTCGGTCACAGCGCCGATCAGGCCTTTTTTATCGCTGGAACTGATGAAAGAAAGGCTTCTGTACTGTATCAGGTTCTCTTCATTGCGAATCCGGTACCTGACGGACTGTTTTCCGTTGTTGCCGATTTCGTCCAGTATTCTCTCCAGCCGGGTTTCTTTCAGGAAGTGATCCCTGTCCTCTGCCATGACCTGAGCATCGGCAAAACGTTCGTTGGCTTCCTCAAAGAACCCTTCAGACGGAATATTCAGGAAAGTCCCGGCGCGCAAGACTCTGGCATGATACCGGCGCGTGGCGATATCGATTGAAAAAACGGCTTCGTAATCATGGAGGGCGAGCACCTCAAGAATGTTCTCCATGCCGTTTTACCTCACCCTCCCGCCAGACATGCCGGTTTGAACGTCAGCAAAGACGTAAAAGCGATATTCCATTTCTGCCATGATTTTTAACATCGTACAGGGCTTCGTCGGCCTTCTGGTAAAGCATGTTCAGGGTTGTCCCGTTCCGGGCACATACGCCGCCAATCGAGAGATTGACCTGCAACGGCACGCCCCTCCGTGAAAACAGGTTCATTTTATCGCGCAAAATGTTCAGGCGGTTCGTCAGTACCTTTTCATCGGCAAATCCTTTGATAAAAACAACAAACTCATCTCCGCCCCAGCGGCAGAGGATGTCGTCCGAACGGAAAACTTCCCGCATGCAGTTGCCCATGTAGCGCAGGACTTCGTCACCCGTCATGTGGCCATACTCGTCATTGATGTTCTTGAAATGGTCGATGTCCAGGATCATGAAGGTATTCCAGGATTCGCTTCTGGCGGAGTAAAGGTGTTCCCGGATATTCTTTTCAGTCGTGGCGCGGTTCAACAGATGCGTCAACGGGTCGAACTGGCTGGACAGGAGCAATTCGCGGTTTCTTTCCTCTGCGGCCCTGATCGATGTGATGTCCTGTGCGCACAGGAAAAGGTACCTGGATTTTTTCTGGCGTTCGGACGGGTCGTCGATCAGTGTGGACGTCACGGCAAATTCGTGACGCCCTCCCTTGTACATGACCGGAAAGGTAATGCTCGATACGCCCCCCTCTTCCACTATGCGTTCCATCAGGGAATCCATTTGGAAGTACTCCAGGTATCTTTCCCTGTCTTCCGGGACGACAATATTGTCTGCAAACCAGTTGATCTGGCCTTCATAGTGGTTTTTGCAGGCAATATTGCCTTCGCTGTTGGTGAAGGTGGTGCATTCATGCGTGGTCACATTCACGATCATGAAGTTTTCACACATGTTTTCGACAATGAAGCGGATACCTTCGTTCTTGAGCCGCAAATCCAGGTTTTTTTCGTATTGCCTGCGGACCTCATTCGTCTCGTCGCGAATGGCACAGATGAATGTCGAACTGTTTTTTCCGGGAATGAAGGAAATGCTCCGGTAATGCAGCTCGTTTTTATCGGAATAACCGCGATATTTGACGGAAAGCGGCTCGTTTCCTTTCATCTTCGCCAGAACGTGATCCAGCTGTGTTTCCGACAGGAAAATGCTCCGGTCCGCTTCAAATATTTTATCGGTGACGATGATATCCCTGGCCTGCGTCAGCTGCCCTTCATCGGGGAACCGGACAAGCGCATCCGGTCTGGAAATGATTTTCCGGAAGCGGCCGGTAGCGGGATTGACTTCGAAAACCACTTCGTAGTCCTGCAAAACCAGTGTCTCCAATACTCTGTCCATGTTTCCTTCTGCCCGGCCAGCACCCTTGATGAATCCAGTTTAACACAATGACGTCGGCAACCAATCCTGCCTGTCGCATGGGATTGGAAACCGTTATACCAACACAGTGTATTCTATATTAGGATATGGAATATTTTGAAAGAATAATGCAAATGTGCATCATTATGGATACAGGTGATTTGCCGTTGCCCCCATTTGTTGACGGCTTTTCCACCTGTTTCACCGGAATGCCGGAATGGATAACGCTGGGAACGGTTTCAGTTTTCCGGAGCCACAGGCAAGGGTTTGGTGTCCTGTTTTCTGGGCAGTTTCCCGCTGTCGGGTGTAATGTGGATGAATATGACGGTCGAGATGGCCGCCAGGAAACCGAGGCAGAGATACGTTCCGGCAAAAGCGGCCATGACGTCGTGCGCCGATGTCAGGGGAATGCCGTCGGTGAATTCGGACAGGATGGCAGCGGCGATGGCGACGCCCATGCTCATGGAAAGTTGCATGATGACGGACAGGAGACTGTTTCCGCTGCTGGCCTGTTCTTCAGACAGATCGACGAGGGTAACGGTGTTCATGGCCGTAAACTGTGTGGAGTTGATGATGCCGAAGATGGTGAAAATGAACAGCATGAGCCAATAAGGCATTTCTTTCGAGATGCTTGAAAAGAGCGCGATCATGGCTCCCAGCAGCAGTGTGTTGACGGTCAGGATCATGCGGTATCCGAACTTGTTGACCAGCCGCGTGGCCGCGCTTTTGGCGATGACGGCGCCGATGGTCATGGGGATCATGGTCATCCCTGCTTTCATCGGGGAATACCCCATCCCGATTTGCAAAAGCAAGGGCGTCAGAAAGGGCATCGCGCCGTTCCCCAGCCGGGCGAACAGGTTTCCCAATATGCCGACGGAGAAGTTGCGGACTTTGAAAAGGTCGGGTGAAAAGAGCGGCATGGGATGCCATCTGGAATACATGACGTAGCCGACGAGACAGACGAGGCCGAAAACCATCATGAGTACCATCGGCGCGTAGGCCAGATGCAACTCGCCAATGCCTTGCAGTCCCAGCGTGATGGTGAGCATGAAGGTGCCGAAAAGCAGGAAACCGACGGTATCGAAGGGATGGAGATCCCCTCCCCGCGTCAAAAACGGCATGTATTTGAGGGTAGCCAGTATGCCGATGATGCCGACCGGGATATTGATCAGGAAAATCCAGTGCCATGAGGCGTACTGGACGAGAAAGCCACCCAGTGTCGGGCCGATCAGCGGGCCGACCAGCCCCGGTATGGTGATGAAACTCAGGACGGAAACAAGCTGTTCGCGCGGATAGGCGCGCAAGACGACCAGACGGCCGACGGGCACCATGAGCGCGCCGCCGATTCCCTGAAGAACCCGGCAGGCGACGATGATGTTCAGGTTGGGTGACAAGGCACATGCCAGGGAACCCAATGTGAAAAGGGCGATGGCGAAAAGGAAAATCTGCTTGATGCCGAATTTGTCGGCCAGCCAGCCGGAAGCGGGAATGACCAGTGCAACCGTCAGCATGTAGGAAATAATGACGCTTTGCATCCGCAAGGGGTTGGTATCCAGATCCCGCGCCATCGCGGGCAGCGCGGTATTCAAGATCGTGCTGTCGAGCATCTGCATGAAAAAGGCGATCGCGACCACCCACGGCAGTATTTTTGCCGTTTTCGGATCGAGCACCGGTTTATCAGGCATATGCCTCCTTGTCAGTGAATTCGGTTTTGATTTTATTTTACAGAATAAAAATTCAGCGTAAACACCCTGTTGGAAACGGTTTTTTATCCTGTTCTTGAACTTCTGCAAACGTGAAAAACCGGCCTTTCCTCTTTTTGGTTAAAGCCGGAGCCTCTATACACGTCCCACAGTTTATTATGGATAACGCAGGAGATGATTTGACGGTTTACAAAGGGAGAATCACTTCTTGCGTTCCGGATCGTTTTTATCGCCATTCATTGCGTTAATGACCTTTTTCCGCCTGCGGCCCCTCATCTTTTCGCCTATCCCGTATTCTCCCGCATTTTCCCCTTTCGGTTTTTCACGTTGCCTGCCGAAATACCGGTTGCCGTGCAATCAGGCAGCAAAGTATCTTTCAACAAAAAATGCCGGGGCAATCCCGGCATTCGTTCATGGCTTTTCCGGCCATCAGGCTTTGGAATATTCAGGGAATTTCTGTTTGTATTTTTCGATACAGTCAGCGATGATTTCTTCAGCGTATGTATGGTCCTTGATGGATTCGATGAACGTTTTCTTGCCTTCCAGCGCCTTGTACACGGAAAAGAAATGGGACATTTCTTTCATGATGTGTTCCGGCAGTTCGCTGATGTCTTCGTAGCTGTTATAGGTCGGATCACCATATGGCAAGGCAATGATTTTTTCGTCTTTTTCACCGCCGTCTTCCATCATGATGACGCCGATAGGGAAACAGCGGGCCATGGAAAGCGGCACAAGCGTTTCGGAACAGAGAACCAGTACGTCCAGAGGATCGTTGTCGTCAGCGAGCGTTTTCGGAATGAAACCGTAGTTGGCCGGATAGTGGGTGGAGGTATAGAGAATACGATCCATCAGCAGCATGCCGGTTTCCTTGTCGAGTTCGTATTTGACCTTGCAGCCCTTCGGAATTTCGATGACGCCGTAAAAGTCCTGCGGATTGACACGTGAGGAAGCGATGTCGTGCCAGATATTCATGTGTTACTCCTTTTGTTCTGCTCTTCTTTTGAAAGATATTTTTGACGGGAAGCCGGCGCCGATTGTCTGAATCAGGCATAACAGGTTTTTCCCTTATTCACGAATACGGCCGGATTTGACCGGCCGTTCTGTTTCATGGCTTGCCATTTCATTCAGGACAGGCAAACCCGTATTTCTGCGGGACAGGCTGAACCGGCTGAAATAACCCTTGTTTTCCGGTTTTTTATGACCGCCCTGAAAAACATGGAATTTTAACAGCTGGCATGTTTTTTTTAAATAAAAATCGTTTTTCAGCCGGGGTAAAACGCCGCATTTTTTTACTGTCTGTTGCATTTTCCCTTCGCAAACGGTCTAGAGCCACTCGTGATATTTGCGGATATAGGCCACTTTCACGACTTCAACCAGCAGGACGTAACCTGCGATGATGGCAAAAAGCCAGGCAAAATAAACTCCGGGCAACGGCGACAGGCCAATGGCGGCACCGAATGCCGTATAGGGAATGAACGTCGTCAGGGCAATCCCGGCGGCACTGGCGAGGATGACCGGCATCGATGCCCTGCTTTCGATGAAAGGCACATGCGGCGTCCGGATCATTTGCATGATGAGCGTCTGGCTCCACATGGACTCGATGAACCAGCCCGCCTGGAACAGGGCGATGAAGAGGATCTGCTGTTCCATTCCCAGGGTATGGAAAGGCCCTCCCACGACAGCGGGACAAATAACGAAGAACATCAGCAAAAACGTCACGATGTCGTAAATGGAACTGACCGGCCCGACATGCAGCATGAAACGGCCAATGGAGGACGCTTCCCATTTCTTCGGTTCCATGAGTTCGGTCCTGTCGACGTTATCCCAGGGCAAGGCGACGTTGACGCAGTCATAGATCAGGTTCAGCAATATGATCTGGACAGCGGCCATCGGCAGAAACGGCAGGAAGATGCTGGCGGCCAGTACGGAAAACATGTTCCCGAAGTTCGAGCTGGTCGTCATCTTGATGTACTTGATCATGTTGCCGTAGGTCTTCCGTCCTTCGACGACGCCCTGCTCCAGCACTATCAGGTCTTTTTCCAGCAGGATGACGTCAGCGGACTCCTTGGCGATGTCGACGGCGGTGTCGACGGAAATACCGACGTCGGAGGCTTTCATGGCCGAGGCGTCGTTGATGCCGTCGCCCATGTAGCCGACGACATGCCCGTTTTCACGCAGCATGCTGACGATGCGTGCTTTCTGCTGCGGCGACAGTTTGGCGAAAACGTCCGTTTTTTCAACGGTTTCCGACAGGGTCGCATCGTCCATGTCTTCGACATCGCTGCCGAGGACGATATTGCCGGTTTTCATGCCGACCTGACGGCAAATGGCGCTGGTGACGAGATCGTTGTCACCGGTCAGGATCTTGACGTTGACGCCGTGGGCGTTCAGGGCGGCAATCGCCACCTGTGCGCTTTCCTTGGGCGGGTCGAGAAAGGCCAGATAGCCCATCAGTACCATGTCCGATTCATCGGCTACCGAAAAGGTCGGCGTTTTGACGGTCGAGCTTTTCCGGGCGATGGCAATGACGCGCATGCCGTCATCGTTCAGGTCTTCGACCATGATCCGGATTTCATCGATGACGGTATCGGTCAGTTCGATGACTTCCCCGCGATATTCGGCATACCGGCAGACGGACAGCATTTCCTCGACGGCGCCTTTGGTGATCAGGGTCGTCCCGCCGTCCGGACTCGTGACGACGACGCTCATGCGGCGGCGTTCGAAATCGAAGGGGATTTCGTCGATTTTGGCATAGCTGGTCGACAGTCTCCGGAGAGACGGTTCGCTGGCGCTTTCCTCATTTGTCCGCTCGATGATGGAAATGTCCATCAGGTTTTTGAGGCCCGTCTGGTAAAAGCTGTTCAAAAAGGCGTATGCCAGCACACGGACGTCTTCCGTTCCGTGAATGTCCAGATGGCGTTCAAGGATGACCTTGTCGCGCGTGAGTGTCCCGGTCTTGTCGGTGCACAATACGTTCATCGATCCCAGGTTCTGGATGGAGGACAGGTTTTTGATGATGGTTTTCTTCCTGCTCATCGCAACCGCCCCTCTCGCCAGACAGGTCGTGACGATCATCGGCAGCATTTCAGGCGTGAGGCCCACGGCAATCGAGATGGCGAAGAGCAGAGCTTCCATCCAGTCGTCCTTGGTGATGCCGTTGATGACGAATACGATGGGTACCATGACGAGCATGAAACGGATCAAAAGCCATGAGACGGAGCTGATGCCTTTTTCAAAACCGGTCGGTTCGCGTCTGGCGTCGAGCGATCTGGCAATGCCGCCGAAAAGGGTCTGGTTGCCGGTCAGGATGACAACGGCTTCGGCGCTGCCACTGATGACGTTGCTGCCCATGAAAGCCAGATTGCTGCATTCGGTCACGGCTTTTCCGTCTGAAATATCGACGGTATGCGGTGTTTTTTCGACCGGTTCACTCTCTCCCGTCACGGCGGACTGGGATATGAACAGGTCTTTGGCCTTGATGATGCGGCAATCGGCGGGTACCATGTCGCCGGCTGCCAGCAGGACGATATCACCGACGACGACGTCTTCCATCGGGATTTCCTGTTTGCCGCTGTATTGCCGGAGGACTGCCGTCGTGTTCCTGACCATACTGGTCAGCTTCCCGGCCGCATTGTTGCTGCGTGTTTCCTGGACGAAACGCAAGACGCCTGACAACAGTACCATTGTCAGGATGACGACAATGGTCATGAAGTCCTGTTCGCCTGTCGATGGCAGAACGACGTCGGTCACGAAAGAAACGGCAGCCAGTACGGTCAGTATGGCCGTAAAGGGGTTGACGAACGCTTCGGCAAGCCGTCGGGGAAAGGATTTGTGTTTGTCGGCATCTACAAGATTGCTGCCCCAGTCTTCCCGGTTCCTTTCAACGGTTTCGGGGTTGGCGATGCCCTCGCAACCCGAGTGGTAGGCACGCAAGACGTCCTCTGCCGGGAGCGTCGCGTCATACATGAGTCTTTGCAGGGCAGCGTTCGGTTTGACTGCTTTTTGCGTCTTGATACTGGATACGGTTTTGCCGTTCATGATGGTTCCTCCAGCTGTTTTTATTTTTCTGGATGGGCTGGGTCGTGCACAGACCGACCGACTGGCAAAACGCAAGGATTGCAGGCGAAAAAAACGTCGCTGACAAGTTGCCGGGGCAACTGCTAGTTGCTGACGAGTTGCCCGTCAGGTCTGGTCTTGCTGCTACTGTCCGGGTCCATTTTTTCACCTTGAGTGAAGATTGTTGAAAAGGCTGAAACGATATTCCAGCCAACCATATTCGACGGGATTCACTTTCATCCTGTTTGCACAGGTCATCAGGCAGGATACCGTCGTAAAGCATCGGGAGTTTAATGATGCATCAAAAGAATGTCAACCTGTCGGCCTTTTTATTTTCCCATAAAAAACAGGATGTTGCGTTTCGGATGAACATTTGGCAGGAAGATTTCCGCCATGAAATTTTTGCTGCCGGAAAAGCTTGCCGCACTTTTCGGGACGGGGTTTTCAAAACAAAAAATCCGGCATGGTTCAGGTGCCGGATTTCCGGATTTTCATGGACAGGACATTATCAGTATCAGGCACCGGTCTTGTTGATCCGGACACGTGGCATGGGCGGGAACGAAGGTTTGTACCAGTCCACTTCGACCATGATCTGTCTGGTCACGTCGGCATGCTTGTTGTAGCCCAGGGTATCGTCGGCAGGTACGACGGCGGCAACGCCCCGGTTCTTTTTCAGCCATGAACGGACGGCGGCACTGACGATATCGCCGATTTCATTGTCCAGTTTTTTCTGGTACAGCGCCATTTGCTGCTGGTAAAAAGATTGCGCCTGTGCAATGGCCCGTGCCCCTTCCGGTGTATTTTCCCGGCCGCGGTACATGGTTTTCACGTCGTCGATGCCACGGTGAAGGATGGTTTGTACCGTTTTGATATATTGTGCGGCGGCGCGGCCCGGTAACGACCGTTCGGCCAGCGCGTCCATATCGAGAACGACCACCGGTTTGCGGGTGGTCGCGCGGTGTTTTTTGATAGCCTTGTAAGCGACTGGAATCAGTACGGCTGCCACGGCCAACATCAGTCCCATACGTTTCATGGTGTTCGATTCCCTTCCAATGTTTGACAGAAAAACGGTTCGCTTTTTAAAAATATCACTTTTACGACTATTCCGGTTTACCCGATAATGAAAATTTCACTTTCAGAGAGAGAAAACGCTTTTTTTGTATCGTATGAGGCACGTTTTTTCCTCTTTATGCCCCTCTCATTTTGCCAGTTGATTGTGACGGCCTGAATTCGGCTTTTCCGGTTTTCTTTCAGGGAATCTTCCAGAAACGTTTTTCGCTTACCATGAGCTGAACACGAATGCCTTCTGGCGCATCCATGCATAAACGGCAACGGCTATGGTAATGATCATATTGAAAGCGAACGGGAATTCCTGCGACGAAAATCCGAAAAGCCCGGCAAAAAAACTGATGATGAACGGACAGAGCAGGATGGCGACATAGTTCATCGCCATGATATAGGCGAGTGCCATCGTGACTTTTTTCGGCACGGCCATATGCGTCGCTTTTTCATACACCCAGGGCTGTATGACACCGTACCCGAGCCCTGCCAGTATGCAACCGGGGGCGATCAGCCATTCGATCGGGGCGATGAGGATCAATCCCAGACCGATGGCCATGGAAAGGTAGCTGAAGAAAAGCGTGGTGTCCTTCAATTTCGCCACGATGGGCTTCAATACCAGTCCCGGCAGCATGATGGCAAGGAAAAACAGGGAAATCATGGTGCCTGCGTTCCCACTGGTGAAATGGTGTTCTTCCATCAGAAACGGCAGGTTATAGACGACGACAAGGTTCAGGTAAGTCCCCAGACCGTACAGGATCATGGTTTCGACCAGATTGCCGACCATGAAACCGGATTGGGTCTTGACGGTCGATTCGGTGTTCCTGTCGGCGGAAACGAGCATGCTGGTGCTTCCGGCATCTCTGTCGGTTTTCATGCTGCGTGCCAGAAAGACCGACAGGACCAGAGATATGGCCGGCAGGAGGTAAACGACAAACGGCAGGCGCCAGTTGACTTCAGCCAGATAGCCGGTGACGACGGTTGCCACGACAAGGGTCAGGTTGGTGATGGCCGAGCTGTAGCCGAACTGTTTCAAACGTTCGTCTCCGACGAAAAAGTGGGAGATCAGGCCGGTGGACAATGGCACGATCAGGCCGGAACCGATGCCGAGAATGGCGGAAACGATGATCAGCTGCCACATTTTGTCGGATACGAAATACAAAATTCCCGACAGCAGGAATATCCCCAGGCCGATCCTGAGGAGCAGCATGTTGTTGACCTTTTCGGTCAGCCGCCCGGCAATGAGAACAAACGGGATGATCATCAGGGATGGCAGGGAAGTCAGCATCTGGATATCCAGTTCGCTGGACGTGGGAAAAATATGGGTCAGTTGTCCCAGAATCGGCGATACCGCCAGGCCGGGCAAGGCATTCAGGGCGGAAATCGACCAGATCCCGATCAGGGTTATAAGTGATATGGTTGTCGCCCCCACACCTGTTTTGATTTTCATAACACTATCCATCCAGTTCGTTAGTCTTAGCCATCAGGCGATCAGACTTCAGTAAACCAGATTTACCTGAAACAGATTTGCGCTAGCTCATTGCATGAGAATTTGTAACAGAAATTTGGAAAAATGAAACATTCAGGTGATGAAAAAAATGAAAAACAGGACGGCTTCACCCGGCAAAAGCGCCCTCTCCGGCTATGAACACGGTCTTTGTTCCGGGAAGGATCCTGTCCGTCAGGTTATTCAATCCGGTTTTATCTCAAAGACGAACCGGTTCAATTCGTTTATATTGGAACCGGATCCCGGGGCTCTTCCGTTCCTGTAACGAAGGGCCCGCTTTTTCGAATGTTGCCTGCCTGTTTCATTTGTCATTTGCATCAGCCATGTCCAGTCTGCCCAAACTTTTGCGTTTTACCCTGATTGTCCTCTTGCTCGGGATAGTGGCCGGCATGATCGGGATGCTGCTGGGCTATGTGCTGTTTGAAACCCAGTCGCTGGCCTTCGGCTACAGTGCAGGCCCGGATCATGAAAACTTTCTGGAAGCCATTCAGGCCTCCTCCCCGCTCCGGCGGGTGACAGCGCTTGTCGTGTGCGGGCTGATCGGCGGGATCGGCTGGTTCCTGCTCGCCCGTTACGGCAGGAAAACGGTCAGCCTGAAACAGGCCGTCAATGCGGAGAAACCGGATATGCCCGGCGTTGAAACGGTTGCGAACGCCCTTTTGCAGATCGTGACTATCGGCATCGGCTCGCCGTTGGGCAAGGAAGGTGCGCCCCGCATGATCGGCGCGCTGATGGCGAACCGGGTCAGCAACTGGTTCCGGCTGAACCATGAGGATACACGGCTGTTGATGGCGGCCTGTGCCGGTGGCGGCTTTGCCGCCATTTACAATATCCCTGTCGCCGGAGCGCTTTTCGCGCTCGAAGTCCTGCTGCAGGGTGCCCGTTTCCGCTGGATTGCCGTCACGTTTTCCGTATCCGTCATCGCGGCGGTCACCGCCCGATGGGGATTGGGAAACGTTCATCAATACACGATTGGGTCACCGTTGAATTTTGGATGGGACTTATTGCTCTGGGCACTGGCAACCGGCCCGCTTTTCGCCTGCAGCGCCCTCGTTTTCATGCGGATAACCGATGAAGCCCGTGCGAAAGCGCCCCGGCAATACCAGATCATTTTTTTCAATATGCTCAATTTCACGATACTGGGGATTTTGATGGTCTTTTTGCCGGAACTGGCGGGTAACGGCAGAATCGCGGCGCAACTCGGCTTTACGGGACAGATGACGGTTTTCTTCGCCGCCGTCCTGCTGGCAGGAAAAGTGCTGGTCGAATGGGGCAGTCTGCGTGCCGGGGCTCAGGGTGGCCTGCTGACGCCGAGTCTGGCCAACGGCGCACTTCTGGCAATCCTCACCGCCGGGGCATGGAGTCATTTTTTCCCGGATAACGCCCCGGGGGCATTCGCCATTGTCGGCGCATCCACTTTTCTGGGAATTGCCCGGAGCATGCCCATTACCGCGATTGTCCTTTTGCTTGAAATGACTCAGGTCGATTTGAAATTCATCCTTCCGATGGTGGTTTGCATGGGATCGGCAAAACTGACGGAAATTGTGTGGACGCGTTATCGGGTCCGGTTATGAAAACGGTTAATATAGCCGATCATGCGGGTTCGACGGACGGTGGATGCCCTGCTTTTCGGTGTATTTCAGATTTGCCCGCTCATGCCGGACTGACGCTGGCTGTTTTCGCCCGTCCTGGCGTATAGATCGTCACTCCGGTTTTGCTGGTTGAAGGTGTTCCGGTATTCCTCATCAAAGCGTCCCATAAGCCTCTCCTTTTTAAAAACGGTTAATAAAAAAGCGTCGTTAGCAGAACGACGCTTTATATGCTGTACCGGTTTGCTATAAGCCTGTTTGGGGAAGACCCGGGACATTTGTGGCAGATTTGTGAAGGCTGCTTGCAATATCTTCTATTTCACTTCATGTTTGTTGCCCAGGTATTTGATATGAATGGTTTACTGTCGGTTTATTTATTTCAAATCCGTTGCCCGCACACAACTGTTTTCCGGTTGGCTTTGACGGTTTTTTTCCATTTCTTCTGTCACCTCGCTTTGGCAACACTTTTGACGCCTGAAACACTTTTCAGGTGGCTTTGCCTATCCGGATAAACGGTTTCCCTGACCGGATTCATGTGGGCTCGTGCAGGTTTCTGTCTGTTTGTTTCAGGCGATGATGTCGCAGACACTTGCCCTGACTTCCCGGATGAGGTCCCGGGGTGCGATTTCGATTTGCAGACCCCGGATGCCTGCGCTGACCCAGATTTTGTCGAAGGTTTCGATGGTGCTGTGGATATAGGTCGGAAAGTGTTTTTTCATGCCGACGGGGGAACACCCTCCCCGGATGTAGCCGGTCAGTGGCAGGAGTTCCTTTACGGCGATCATGTCGCATTTTTTGTTGCCGGAGGCTTTGGCGACCTTTTTGAGGTCGACTTCATGGTCACCGGGGACGACACAGACGAGGTGCCCGGTCCTGTCGCCGTGGAGCACCAGTGTCTTGAAGACCTGTTCGATGTTTTCGCCCAATACGTCGGCGACGTGTTTTGCCGACAGGTCGTCTTCATCGACTTCATACGGAACGAGTTTGTATGGGACTTTCGATTTGTCCAGCATGCGGGCGGCATTGGTTTTACTGATTTTTTCTTTCATTTTTAACGTTTTCAGGCTTCGTTTCTGTCAAAAAAGAGACAGTTTTCAACTCAAAAAAAATATTGTCCGACACAACGATACGGAAGTCAAAAACGGGATGCTGCCTTTCCGGCCGTGGATGAAATATGTCTGTATAATTTTGACACTTGCCATATGGCAACTGAATGTCCCATTACCGGGTTAACGTGAAAGAAACCGCCTGACATGCATCTGGATGAAATACAGGAAGTCGAGAACCTGGCATCGTCACTGCTTCATCGTTATTTCAACGATAATGACGTCGATTATCTCGTTTCGCTTTTCACGCCCGATATTGTCTGGCTGGGCGCCGGCAAGGAACAGAAAGCGGAAGGGATCGATGCGGTTTCACGCCATTTCATGGATGAAAAAAACACTTTCTTTCGATGCCGTTTGTGGGATGAGCGTTACGTTACCCGCAAACTCGCCGACGGCTGCTATCTGTGCGAGGGGACGAGTGAACTGGAATCGGTCGATCCGGGCGTCCTTTTCCATATTCGCCAGCGTGTTTCGTTCATTTTCAAACGGATCGGCGGTAAGCTGAAGATCGCCCACATTCACCATTTTGCCGCGTATGATCCTATCCAGTCGGATGAATTGTTCCCTGTCGAGGCGGCAAAAAACAGTTACGAGGAACTGACGCGGCGGCTGAGTGAAAAAGAACAGCAGATCGAGCTGATGCTGCATCAGATTTCCGGCGGGATGATGGTCTGCCATCACGATGAAGCGTATACGTTCAAATGGGTCAGTGAAAACTTTTACGTGATGATGGGCTTCGATTCGCTGTCCGATCTCATGGAAGCGACGGGCGGCGCGTACGCTTCGCTGGTTTATCCCGACGACCTGCCCAAACTGGCTGAAGAAGTCCGCCAGAGCAAGATCGCCAATATCGCTTCGCATTTCGAATACCGGATGATCAAAAAGAATGGCGATATCATCTGGGTGCACGATGTCGGCCGCTCGTTCACCGATACGGATGGCGACAATGTCACGACCTGTTTCGTCACGGACATTACCCGGCGCATTGAACGCGACGCACGGGAAAAGGATACCCGGCTTGAAATTTCAAGAAAGACGGATTTTCTGTCGCAGCTCTACGATACGATTCCCTGCGGTATTGTCCAGATGTCGATCGAGCCGGGACATCGCATCATCAATGCCAACCGCGCTGCCTGGGAAATTTTCGGTTATACGTGCGAAGAGTATTTGCAGGAAAAAAACGATCCCTATCTTCATGTGCCTGACCGGGACAAATTCAGGATTCACAAACGGGTCGACCATCTGGCCGTCAACGGCAGTTCCATTACGTATGAACGGGAAGCCTGCAAAAAGGATGGCTCGACCGGCTGGATCAGTGTCACGATCGAGCGCCTGATCAATTTCGACGGGATTGAAGTGTTGCAGGCCGTTTATTCGGATATCAGCGAAGTCAAGAAACTGCAGAAAGAACAGGAGCAGGAACGCGCTATTGAAAACCGTTCCCTGCGTGCCGCCATTTACACGGCTTACCAGCTGATTATCCGCGTCAACCTGACGCAGGATACGTATGAAGCCCTCTCTGAACGCGATTATGTCGTCAACTATGAACCTTACGGTTATTTCAGCGAGTTGATGGATGAAGTGACTGCCGGCGTCCATCCGGACTATGGGGACGTTTATACCGCCACTTTCGCCCGCCAGCATATGATCGAACGTTTCGGCAAGGGCGAAAAAGAGATTTACCTGGAATACCAGCGAATGGGAACCGATGGCGTTTACCACTGGATTTCCCTGACCGGCATCCGCATCGACAATCCTTATAACGATGATTCGCTTTGTATTTTGCTGGCCAAGGTACTGGACGAGACGCGTGCGGAACAGGCGGTTCAGGAACAGGTGTTGAGGAATGCGCTTTCCGTGGCACAGATGGCCAATCAGGCCAAATCCGATTTCCTGTCCCGCATGAGCCATGATATCCGTACGCCCTTGAATGCGATTATCGGCATGAGTACGATCAGCCAGCTGAAAATGGACGAGCCTGATGTTCTGGCCGACTGCCTGTCCAAAATCGATGTATCGTCCCGTTACCTGCTCTCCCTGATCAATGATATTCTCGATATGTCGCGTATTGAAAGCGGCAAAATGGCCATATCGAGCGAACGCTTCGATTTCGTCGGGCTGATCGGCAGTATCAATGCCATCGTTTACCCGCAAGCCGTTGCCGGCCAGCTGGCGTACCGGATTCACCAGCATGAATCGCTGGCCCGGTATTACGAGGGCGATACCTTGCGGATCAACCAGATACTGATGAATCTGCTGTCCAATGCGATCAAATTCACGCCGGAAGGCGGCAAAATCGACGTTTATATCAGTGAGTCGAAGCGCAGCAACGGTTTCGCCTATATTGAATTCAGGGTCAGCGATACCGGTATCGGCATGTCGGACGATTTCATGAAGCGGCTTTATCTGCCGTTCGAGCAGGAAACGGACGATATGGCCCGGAACAAGGCCGGCAGCGGTCTGGGTCTTTCCATCGTTTACAGTCTTGTCCAGATCATGGGCGGGACGATCGATGCGACAAGCGAAAAGAACAAAGGCACGACGTTTACCGTCGTCATCCCGCTGAAACTGGCCATGTCTGACGAAGACGGCGACATGACAGCCGACGCAAGAGAATTGCTGCGGGACAAACATATCCTGATCGTCGATACGGATGCCCGCATCGGTACCCGGGCCGTTGCCATTCTGGAAAAGACCGGCGCGAAAACGAGCTGTGTCACATCCGGCAGCGATGCCGTCGAATCGGTCAGGACGGCTATGGAAAATGGCGACCCGTTCGATATCGCCCTGATCGATTGGGAAATGAAGGACATGAACGGCAGTGAACTGACACGCCGTATCCGCCAGCTGGCGCCTCCTGACAAAACGGTTATTGTCGTGACGGCATACGACTGGAGCGTTTTCGAGCTGGATGCGCGTGCAGCCGGGGTCAATTACTTTATGGCCAAGCCCTTTTTTGCCTCTTCTTTCTGTGAAACCATGCTGCAACTGGAACACGATCACAGGCTGGGCAACAAAAAACGAAATGAACAGGCGTATCTTGGCCGTCGCTTTCTGCTGGTGGAAGACAATGAGCTGAATATGGAAATTTCCAGATCCCTTCTGGAAATTCATGGGATGGAAGTGGAGACGGCCGAAAACGGACAAGTCGCCGTCGAGAAATTCCACTCCTTCCCTCCCGGCCATTTCGCGGCCATTCTGATGGATATCCGCATGCCGGTTTTGAACGGGCTGGACGCCACCCGGCAAATCCGCACCCTGCCGCGTGAAGATGCCAAAACCGTGCCCGTCATCGCGATGTCGGCCAATGCGTTCGACGAAGACAGGAAACGGGCGTTTGACGCCGGTATCAATGATTATCTGGTCAAACCGATCGATATCGGCAAGCTGCTCTCGACGCTGGAGAAATGGGTTTGATCCGGCAGACCGGTGTTTTCAGGAGTTTTCCCGATACCCGGCACAAAGCTGACCGAAAAAAACGGCTTGCTTTCAAAGAGACGGGCGCATTGCGCTTTTTTGTTTCCGGACCTTCTTTTTTTGAAGTGAGGTTTTTTCAGGCGGAATGGATATGGCAAAACTGCAGCAATGAAATGTGAATTAATCTTCCCGTGAATATCACAGCAATAAAAGCGGTAATGCAAGTCTTTGAAATTCATGAACTTTTCCATAATATCAGATCGTTTTTCAGCCAAAGCATGTGCTTTCTGCACACGTTTTATGAAAGGTCTGAAATTCATGGCTGTCTGGTCTGAAGGGCCTGTTTGTATTCCGTGGGGGTTTGCCCTGTCATTTTCCTGAACTGGCGATTGAAGTGGGACAGGTTGGCATAGCCGGATTCCCATGCGATGCGGGAAACGGGCCAGCCGGTGTCGATCAGGAGGCGACATGCGTTGTCTATCCGGACGCGGGCAAGGGTGTGAAAGACCGTTTTTCCGGTTTCCCGTTTGAAGAGACGGCACATGGCATTGGCGTTCATGCCGATTTTTCCGGCGATGTCGTTCAAGGAGAGGCTTTCACGAAAGGATTCGTAGAGGCAGGCCTGTATCCGGGTGACGGCATCGGCAAAGTTTTCCTTTTCGGGCGAGACCGGCAAGGGGGAAACCAGCCTTGTCCGGCTGGAACACGACAGTTTGTCGAGTATGGACAGCAGAAGCCGGACGCGGGCGATTCCATTCGTTTTGCGGATTTTTTTCATGAGGGCATGAATGGCCCTGGTTTCGCGGGGATCGGAAAAACGGATGCCGCCACGGCTTTTTTTCAGGAGGGAATGAATCGGGCGATATTCCTCGATTTGCTCCATGTCGTCAGGAAACAGGCTGGCGGGAAAATAGAGGACTTCACAGGTGCTTTGCGTTTTGACGGATGGGTCGGTGACCGAGTCGCAAATGTGGACGTGGGGTATTCCTTTGCCGATCAGGGTCAGGTCCCCTGCCCCGTATCTTTCGACGGCATGGCCGATGGTTTCCCTGCCGGTTCCCGACGTTATCAGGATGAGTTCGTATTCATCGTGATAATGGAGGGGATATTGAAGCCGGGCAAATTTCACGAGCGAAAAGGACCGGTCGATATCGTGAATGATTTTCCGCCGCAGGATTTTCATGGGTCAGGTGTGCCTATCGGGTTCGGTTCGATGGTTCAATGATACATCAGTATGCAGGGAACAAGGATGGCACCGGCCATTCCATTCTTTTGCCTGATGTCATTATCTCAAGAATAGTATTACGGAAAGCTAATATCGTATCAGTCCGTATCCCGTTGAAAGCGTATATTCCTGACGTGTTCACGCTTATGGAGATTATTGTGCAAACCCGTCTTGCCGTCCCTGCTTTATCCGCTTTTGAAAACCGTATCCGGCTGGCTGTCGAGGCTCTCAAAACAGGCCGGGGGGTTTTGTTGATGGATGATGAAAACCGTGAGAACGAAGGCGACCTGATTTTCGCGGCGGAAAAGATGACGGTGCCGCAAATGGCGCTGATGATCCGGGAATGCAGTGGCATCGTCTGTTTGTGCATGCCGGGCAAAATGGCACAAAGGCTGGATCTTCCGATGATGGTTGAAAGGAACACGAGCCGGTACGGGACAGCCTTCACGGTGTCGATTGAAGCGGCTGACGGTGTGACGACAGGGGTTTCCGCGTCTGACCGGATACGGACGATCCGTGCGGCGATTTCACCTGATGCGAAACCCGCCGACCTGAATCGTCCGGGCCATATTTTTCCGCTCGTTGCCAGGGATAACGGCGTTTTCGAACGGGCCGGACATACGGAAGGCAGTGTCGATCTGATGAAGCTGGCGCAGCTCTCCCCTTTTTCTGTTTTGTGTGAGCTGACGAATGCGGACGGATCGATGGCCCGTCTGCCGGAGATAAAGGCTTTTTCGGAAAGACACGGTTTTCCGGTGGTGACGATTGCCGATATCAAGGCATTCTGCTCTTCAAAAACGATGGCGGCATAGTACGGTATGTTATGCCTGTCATGATGAAACACCGTGATATTCTGATAAGCTGGCCCGGGGGCGGCCTGAGTGTGCGACGGTCGCACAAGCCATTCGAAAGTGATGGAAACTATATGTTGACGATGGATGAAATGAAAGCGTTTCTGCCCGGTGCCGAAGCGGATTTTCAGTTGGCCGGACAGGATGCCCCGCTATTGTCGACTTCCGGTGCTGAAAAGTATGATGAGCTTGGCAAGGCGGAACCGACATTCATTGGCGGAAAATGAAAACGGCCTGTTGGGGTGTATCGTGTCTTCGGGTCATGGACGGCTGGATGTGGAGAATATGAGAAAGCGGTTCGGCCATTCAATGTTGAAAATGGTGCCGCAACAGAAAATCGAAGAGCAAACAGCTTATGAAACCGGGGGATTCCCCTTGTCGGATATGGGCTGCCCTGACTATTCGATGAACGATTGCATGAGTTCGACACGATATGCGGGAGAACCGGGAATGAATGGGTGACGCTGAAGTTTTCCCCGAAGGATATGAGGCGACTGAATCATGTCCTTGCAAGCCTGACATGCGTCCGGCTGACAGGCTGCAAAAAGCCCGATTCCGGAGCATCGGGCTTTTTTTGTTTCTTATCCCAGATGGGTTCTTCTCTTTTTCCTTGTCCTTTTTTGAGCCGTCCACAATTTTTCTTTTTTGACGTCCAGTGGCAACTCGAAGGAATCGCTTGCCTGTTCAAGGAACAGGACATTTTTGTATTCGATGACGGAGAGCCCTTCAGGGCTGGCAACCCTGACGGGAACCGGATGGCCCGGTACGCGCCATTCATCGTATTCGACGTGCCGGCCGAATGATTCAAGGACGGTGCGGTATTTGCTGACGACTCTGCCGTTTATGATGTCATCGCCGATGAAACGGCGCCTGACCTGGGCATCGTCGTAGTGGTCGCCGATAATGCCGGTCGTGGCGGCGATGTCGAACTTCATGGCGAGTTCGTTATAGATTTTGTTTTTCCCGATGAGCCAGTAGGTATGGGTGTCTTCGCGCATGATGATGGTCTGGCTGTTTCCTTTGCTGTCGCCGATGTCCATGCGGACCTTGTTGGGATAGTAGCGGAACCGGCCGGAGTAGCGTTCACCATTGAAGGTAAAATCGATTTCGGATTCGAAACTCATGGCCCATGAAAAGACGGAAAACATGGAAAGCGAGATTACTGCAGCTATTTTGATGAAGATCTTTTTCAACATGCCACCGTCCCTTCCCTTTTTCCGGTCAAGCCAATTTTCATGAGCCTGTTCATTTTAACATTGCATGGAAGAAATGGAAGGATATTCTGGCTCTGGATGCATGAAAAAGAAATCGCCGGGAAAGGCTTCTTTACAAGGCGTTTTGGTTTCCCGAAAAAAAAAGGGAGTGCCCGACACTCCCTTTCCGGTCTGCATTTTGATGGGTTGAACCGGCTGGGAAAAAGCTTTCCCCTGTAAGACCGGGCTGCTTTCCGGATTGTCTATTGGCCGCTGTTCTCCTGTTTGTCCGTTGTATCGCTATCTTCGGCAGGGTCAGTTGACGCCGGTGGTTCCTGTTCGGCATCCGGATCGTATGCCAGAAGCCGGAACTGTTTTCCTTCGAAAATGGCAATGACTTCGTCTTCGGAAAGGGTTTCCTGATCGAGCAGCGCTTTGGCGCCGGTCTGGAGGGCGTCGTATTTTTCTTTCAGAATGGCGCTCGCCTTGTCGAAGGCTTCACGGATGATCTGGCGCACTTCATCGTCGATGTCGCGTGCCGTTTCATCGGAATAGTTCCGGTTTTCCTGCTGGATTTCACCGGCTTGCGCCAGAAAGACGTTTCGGGTCGTTTCGTAGGCAATCTGGCCGAGCTTGCGGCTCATGCCGTATCGCGTCACCATGCTGCGGGCGATTTCGGTCGCCCTGACCAGATCGTCGGACGCGCCGGTGGTCACTTCCCTGAAATGAAGGGCTTCGGCAGCCCTCCCGCCCAGGAGGACGGCCATTTTGTTTTCGAGTTCCGGCTGGGTCATCAGGTAACGGTCTTCCGTCGGCCGGTTGATGGTATAACCGAGCGAGCCGATGCCCCGCGGGATGATCGATACTTTATGGACGGTTTCCGTCCCCGGCAAGGCCAGTGAAACAAGCGCATGTCCCATTTCATGCCAGGCGACGATTTCACGTTCTTTCGGGTTGATGAGCCGGTTTTTCTTTTCCAGTCCGGCAATCATGCGCTCGATAGCTCCGGTAAAGTCTTCGAGCATGACCGCGTCGTGCTTGCGGCGCGTGGCCAGAATGGCGGCTTCATTGACCAGATTGGCAAGGTCTGCTCCGGAAAATCCGGGTGTGAGGGCGGCGATCTGTTCGACATTGATGTCATTACCCAATTTGATTTTCCTGAGATGGACATGCAGGATCTGGATGCGGCCGGTTTTGTCCGGACGGTCGACCAGGATCTGGTGGTCGAAGCGCCCTGCCCGCAGCAGGGCCGGGTCGAGGATTTCAGGACGGTTGGTCGCCCCCAGCAGAACGAGTCCGGATTTGGAGTCGAATCCGTCGAGTTCGGCAAGCAGCTGGTTCAGGGTTTGTTCTTTTTCGTCATGGCCGCCCATGCCGTAGGCGCCACGCGCCTTGCCCAGTGCGTCGATTTCATCGATGAATATGATGGCAGGAGCCTGTTTCCTGGCCTGCTCGAACAGATCGCGTACTCGCGCGGCACCGACGCCAACGAACATTTCGACGAATTCGGAGCCGTTGATGGAAAAGAACGGAACGCCTGCTTCACCGGCAACGGCACGTGCCAGCAGGGTCTTGCCTGTACCGGGAGGCCCGACCAGCAAAATGCCATGCGGGATACGGCCGCCGAGACGGCCGTACATGCCGGGATTTTTCAAAAACCCGACGACTTCCTGAAGTTCTTCCCTGGCTTCATCGACCCCGGCCACGTCGTCGAAGGTGACCTTGATGTCTTTTTCGACATAAATCTTCGCGCGGCTCTTGCCGATGGACATGAACCCGCCGCTGCCACCCCCCATGCCGGATTGATTGGCCATGCGCCGCATCAGAAACATCCATATCCCGAAAAAGATGGCGGTCGGGATGATCCAGCCGAGGATGTCTTTCAGAAAAGTGCTTTCGATGATGCCGGTGAACTGGACATCGTGTTCGGCAAGCTGCCGGGCCAGCGTATTGTCGACGCGCGTTGTCGAAAAGTCCTTTTTGCCGTTCAAAGGCTCTTTCAGGACGCCCCTGATCTGGTCGCCGACGATGTCGACTTTTTTGACGTTTCCGGCATCGAGCTGCTGGAGGAAGGTGCTGTAAGGCAACGGTTCGACGGTATTGTAGTCTGCCCAGAATCCACGGGCCAGCAGGACGCCGATGATGGCGAACGCGATGTACCAGATGAACCACTGGCTTCGTTGGGTGCTGTTGTCGTTCATGTTTCTCCCACTCAAAATGAATCGCATTGAACTGTGTGACGCTGAATTCGGCAGCGATGGTTCAAGGATAAGGTCGGACGGTTTTGCCTGCTTGATCCGCGACAATGAAAGCGGGAGAAGAACGGGTCCAGTCAGGTCGGGCCACCGGGCCCGTCAGGCTTTTGGCAGGCTCGTCAGTCTTTATCTTATCAAAGACTGGGGGGACTGTGCGGGAATGTCGGCTGTCGCGGGAAAGGAAAACAGCTTCAGCCTGAACGCTCAGAATCTGACCGCTGATAACGCTTCGAGCAAAACGGCCGGATTGCCACTGGCAAGTTTCACAGGATCAGACAGGATCTGGCGGAAACGCCGGGCCCCCGGCAAGCCGCTCATAAGTCCCAGCATGTGGCGGGTGATGCCGTGCATTTTCAGGCCTTTGCTGCCGTAGAGCGACAACTGTTTTTCAATATAGGGCATCATGGCCCCGACCACCTGTGCCGGTGTGGCCGCTGTGGTTGGATCGCCATAAAAACGGGCGTCGAATTCAGCCATGCGCCACGGATAATGATAGGCGGCACGCCCGATCATGACGCCATCGACGTGTTTCAGGTGTCCTTCCACTTCGTCGGCTGTTTCGATGCCGCCATTCAACAGGATTTCCAGTTCGGGAAAGTCTTTTTTCAGCTGATAGACGACGTCGTAACGCAATGGCGGGATTTCCCGGTTTTCCCTGGGAGACAAACCTTTAAGGATGGCGTTTCGGGCGTGGACGATGAAGGTTTTGCATCCGGCGCCGGCCACTTCGCCGATGAAATCACGGACGAAGCCGTAGGATTCATTTTTGTCGATGCCGATCCGGTGCTTGACGGTCACATCGGTGGAAACGGCATCCCGCATGGCCCTGACGCAATTGGCAACAAGCGCCGATTCCGACATGAGGCAGGCACCGAAAGCGCCCTTTTGCACCCGCTCGGACGGACAGCCGCAATTGAGGTTGATTTCATCGTAACCCCATTTTTCGCCGAGTCTGGCGCATTGTGCCAGATCGGCCGGTTCACTGCCTCCCAGTTGCAGGGCGACGGGATGCTCTTCTTCCGAAAAATCAAGATGGCGGGCAACGTCGCCGTAGAGCAAGGCTCCGGTCGTGACCATTTCTGTATAAAGCCATGTGTGGCGGCTGATCAGCCTATGGAAGTAACGGCAATGCCGGTCTGTCCAGTCGAGCATCGGGGCAACGGAAATGGTTCTTTTCGGGAGTGTCATGTCTGGTATGGCGATTGTCCCGCCGGCCTGTCGATCAGCTGAGACGGTCATTTTGCAAAGTGCGAAGCTTAACAGATTTCAGGCCACGTTTCATGTTTTCCACTTATACCCGAAAGCTGTGGATAACATAGTGGAAAAAACTGCGGGAAGCCTTTAAGCATGCGATACGGATGAGGCTTGACTCTTTTTTAGGCAAAACCTTTATTTCCCTCTGGAAACAGTTTGATTTATCGCATATTGACGAGTTGTTTTCCATGTATATTCAAGCGCTTCCCCTGTCTGTATTCTTTTTGGATAACTTGCTCTCCCGACAGGCCTGTTGCTGCGATTTTACTGAAAAAACCGTCTGCTTTTTCAACGACAAATCCCGGACATCTGACGGTACAATAGGCCTATCATTTCAAAATGGGCTTTCGACATGCTTTGTTTTTTCTATCACGTGTTCCATTTCCTTTTCAAACGGAATCCTTGCAGGCAACCGGAAATTTCCCCGGAAGAACTGAAGAAGATGCAGGAAGAGGAAACCGACTGGAACTGCTGGTGCTGACGACCGGTTCGTAACGCCTGCCATCATCGAATCTGAAAATGCGCGCCGCCTATGCCTGCCGGTGCTTTTCTCCGGATGCGCCTGTCTCACGATGTCCTGTGAGGGCGCGAACATCATCCTCTCTGTCCATTGCCATCCGATACTCCCTGCAGTACTCCCCGGCTGTCCTGTACCGTCCGTAAAGCCCTCTATCGGGCTTTTTTCACCTTGATTTCCGTGCAAAAAAACCTCGCCCTGTCAGGAAAAGGTTTTGGTGCCTGCCTGTTTTCGCCGGATTCTGTTCTGCAATGAGTTCGTGCTGCCCGGGATTTTTTCCGGCCCGTCAGCCGATGCTATTCCTATTGTATTGAATTTAAATATATAACTTTTGCAGTCAAGAATAAAAAGTTTCCCAAAAGATAGAAATTAACCGATTTTAATGGATTTTAATTTATTTTAAAGACATTTTTTAAGAAGAAATATTATCCATTTCCTGTACAATAAACAGTCTGTCATGATGAAATAAACACATTGTCAATGTCCGGAAATAAACCCTTCAATAAAACCCGTGAAAACGATGAAGATTTCATCCATCACATTGTCAATGAAATGGACGAGATCGTTTATGTCTGCGATCCGCTTACGTACGATCTGCTTTATCTGAACGATTTCGGCAGGAAAACGTTCGATGTCGGGTCTTATGCGGGCAAAAAGTGTTTCGAAGTCTTGCACAAGCTGTCGGAACCGTGTCCCTTCTGCAAAAACGAACATCTGGCAATGAATGATTTTATCGTCTGGGAATTGCCGGTCGGAAGCGTTCATCACTATCTGATCCGCGACAAGCTGATCAGCTGGAACAACCGGCTGCTTAAAATGGGGATTGCCAACGATATCATTCAAAAGGAACTGACCAGCCAGAATGTCCGCAAGAAACTGCAGAACGAACAAATCCTCCTGAAGTGTGTCAATGTCCTCGCCAGAAAGGAAAAATTTTCGGAAGCGGCCGATATCATTCTGGGCCATCTGGGTGAACATTACGATGCGGACCGGGCTTATATTTATGAATACCATCTCGATGAACATGGCAAATTGAGAGCCAGCAATACGCATGAATGGTGCTCACCCACCGCGGTCCCGCTCAAGGAAGCTTTCCAGAACATCCTGGTCGACCATTTCAGTTTATGGAAAAGCCAGTTTGAATTTAACAGCAATATTATTATCGAGTCCGTCGAGTCCATAAAAGACGATCATCCAAACGATTACGCCATTCTCAAGCAGCTGGATATCGAATCCATGACGATTGTGCCCTTGCGCGTGGATGACAAAACCAGCGGTTTTATCGGCGTCGATAATCCCAGGGCGCGCCGGAACGATTACTCTCTTTTGCATTCTCTGGCATTTGTCGTGATGAATGAACAGAAAAAGCGGGCGATGGAGCGACGGCTCCGGAAATTGAGTTTCACCGACAAACTGACCGGGCTGGGCAACCGGAACCATTATATCCAGACGCTGGAACAGCTCGAAAAAACACCCCCCGTCAATCTGGGCGTCGTTTTCATCGACCTCAACGGCCTGAAGATGATCAATGACCAGCAGGGACATGACGCCGGTGATCAGTACATCAGGAATCTGGCCGACGTGTTCCGGAAGCATTTCCGGGAGGAAGACATTTACCGGATCGGCGGCGATGAATTCGTTTTTCTTACGCAGCGCATTCAGGAACCGATTTTCAGGGATAAAATCGAGACGCTGAAAAAGGAGGCGCACAAACTCTACCCCGATTCCATTTCGGTCGGTTCTGTCTGGCGCGAAAATAATATCCGCCCCGGCAGCATGATCAAAAAAGCGGATTTCCTGATGTATGAGAACAAGAAGGAATACTATAAACGGAGGGACGCCTGATCGGCCGCTTCCTGATCCGGCCGCTGTTTCGACGATAGTGCGTCTATGCATCAAGTCGCCCACGATCACAGGCCGATGCTGTGTCCCGGGAAATGGATCTCGTCCGACGGCTGTTCGATTGCATTGCATCAGTTGACTATCATCAGGCAGGATAGTGAACAGGATGATTTTCATTTTTCAAATGAAAAGAATATCCCGATACAAACAAGGGGACTGGATTATCTGGACGGGGTGCCCCGTTTTTGAAAACCCCGGATCGATGTTGGCGATAGCCGTTCAATAAAATGATGGGGCATTGTCGTTTCGCCGGTTTTCATGTGGTTTCATGGCAGCGCCTGACCGCAGGGGCGATCCATTTCCGGACAAACCGGGCGACTCGTCGTGAATTCAGGAAGCCGCCGCTCTGTCCCGACGCAGATAATATTCTTTCTTGTTTTCGTACATGAGGATGTCGGCCTGCTGAACCATGACGGAAGGCTTGATGTTTTTTTCCTGCCACACACAGCCCATTGACGTGGCGTCGGGAAAAAGCCTGTCGGCTTCCGCTTTCATGGCATCGACTCTTTTCATGAAAACGGATTCCCCTATTCGCGACATCAAAAAAACGAATTCATCGCCGCCGATCCGGTAAATGTCTTCCTCCCTGAAATGCTTCCGGAACACGCCCGCCAGATTTTTGATGAATTCGTCGCCCGCATTGTGACCCAGCTGGTCATTGATCATCTTCAGGCCGTTGAGGTCGATGAAAACGACGCCCAGATTGACGGGGGGTGTTTTTTCGAGCTGTTCCAGCGTCTGGATATAATGGTTCCGGTTGCCCAGCCCGGTCAGTTTGTCGACGTACGAGAGTTCCAGAAGCTTCCTTTCCATCTGGTTTTTCTTTTGCTCGTTTGTCACGACCAGTGCCAGCGAACGCAACAGGGAATAATCGTTGCGGTTGGAACGCGGATTGTCGACGCCGATGAATCCGTTGACTCGACCATCCATGTGAAGCGGGACGCCCATGAGAGAGCTTATTCCCTGCATGCGTAGCAGTTCATAATCTTCAGGATGGTCTTCCCGGATGGATTCGAGCGATTCGATGATGATATTCGTGTTGTTTTCAAGCTGATGCATCCACAGGCTGAAGGCTTCCAGCGGCAGATTTTGCAGCTTGTCGATTTGCGGGATGACGTTATCCGAACACCATTCGTGGGTATTGCTCGAGGTGATCGTGCTTCCCCCGACATTATGTTCGAAAATATAGGCCCTGTCCGCGTCGTACTGCTTTCCGAGCAGACCCAGAATGATATCGACCGCCTCGGAAAATATTTCCTGATTGCCCAGTACCTGAAGGCATTTCAGGAGGATCTGTTCGTTCTGCAGTTTGCGCTGGACACTCAGGCTGAATTTCTTTTTCGATGATGTTATTGGCGATGCCGAACAGCAGCGTCCGGCCTTCCATAAGAATCAGTTTGTCACGGATCAGATAATGCCGGTTTGCATCGACCGGCTGTTCCCAGACGTAAAAATCGTCCAGACTCAAATACTTCTTTTTGCAGAACGAACAAGGCGTTGAATGTCCGAAGAGGGCCTCGTGGCATTTTTTACCCGAAAAGGATTCAATGTTGAAGGCTTTTTTGCCGAAATCGTTCAGATAAAGCAGATCGTATGTGTCCGGATCACAGACGAAGACAATCTCGTCCAGCTCATCGACAAGATGTCTGGTGAGACTGCCTGAACATGTGTTTTCGTCGATTGTTGATTGACAGGTTGACATCGGTCCGAATAATTTCTTTATGGCAATTCTTTCATTTTACAGGAAAAAACCGGCTTTTAAGGAAACGTCTGAAATCGGTACCGGGATCGGTGACGTAAAAAGAGGCGCAACCATGCAGAAAGCTGGTTTTGCCGGCCATAAGGACGTTTCCGGAATGATGTGTGTTTTTCAGTCGGCAGGTTCCGGCCGACTCCCCGTTTGTTTTTCGGCAGGGATTGTTTGTTTGCGGCGTTTATAATGCACGGTCATCCATTTATTCGCCCACCATGAAAATCCGTCGCTTTTTCATCGCTCCGGTCTGCGCCGTCTGCCTGTCCCTTGCGGTAACGCCTTCGTTTGCAGGCAAAATCGGCAGGGATTGCACTGTCAGGGGGAAAAAACTGTATGGGAAGGTACAGGTCGTGGATGCTTTTCCCGATTTCAGGGTAAGGCTTGTTTCCGCGTTCCCGGATTTGAAAGTCCAGCGGGTCGATGCTTTCGCCAGTTCCTGCGGCCGCTGGGAACAGGTGGATGCCTTTCCCGATTTCAAGGTCCAGTTCGTCAATGCTTTCCCCGATTTCGATATCCAGTATGTGGACGCTTTTCCCGGCGTGCCCTGACTGTCGTTTCGTTTCTGCCGGAGTGATCCACTCCCGCCTGCCTGTCCCCTCTTGCATCGTATCAAACCGGGACAGGCAGGCGGGAGTGGATCACTC
>CAJKQK010000015.1 GCA_905202055.1 uncultured Oxalobacter sp. | reverse complement strand
TCTGCTCCCAGCTGAGGAAAAAGGAGCGTGGAAGCTGTCTGGTTCCTCCGTAGTTGACCATTTTATTGTCGGGGGTTTCCAGCCAGCCTGTTTCCAGCGACAGGAGGGCCGGATAGCCGTAGGATTTCAGCATGGGATAAACCGTTTCGTAAAAACTGCGGTATCCGTCATCAAACGAAATCAGGACGGATTTTGGGGGGAGTGCCCGGTTGTTTTCCTTTGCTTTCAGAATGTCACGGACACTGACGACGGTATAGCCGTTTTTTTTCAGCCAGTCGAAATGTTCCTTCAGCTCCGCCTGTGAGACAGGGGCGGTATCGTCCGGGACGCTGCCATCCAGAACGGGAACCACATTGTGATAACACAAGGTGATGAATGAGGGAGGAAGGGGAGCGGCCTGCGCGACGGCGCCGATAAGGGAAAAGACGAGAACAGCGGGGTACAAGTCACATTTTCGTGATGCTGACACTATTCTGGAAATTATTGCGGAAATGACCATGCTTCGTTTGAATATAACTAAAAAAAATCCTTATCCTACCGGTACGAATACGCTCCGGGTTAAACAAGTCGTTGAAATGAATGGGAAAAACGGAAAATTGTGCAGGGAGTGGATAAAATCCGCACATCCTGGGGTGGATTGCCCGTTTTCCACCGATGCCCTGTTAAATCCTGTTGCCTCTTCGGGTACCATGCCGTAGAAAGACAAACTTGCCAATAATCAGTTTTCCGGAAATGGCATATCCCTGAAGCAGGCTGGAGAAAGTCCGGGTAATACCGTCAACTGAGGTTTTCTCCGGAGTCTGCGGGATGTGCACACGGGTTTTCCCGGCCACTGTTGCCGGGAAAACCCGGTCAAACAGCGCTTTATGTTTCCTGATAACGCATAAGGTACGCAACAGGTTGACAGGAATGGCCATATTTTTTGTCTCACTTTCTTTTTTCGTTCATTACGCCTGCAGGCAGCGAACGGTAAAAGGTTGATGAAATCGGTTTTTGCCATGTGTCCAGTTGAAAAACACCGCCTGCTTTGCCGGACGGATCACCGGTTGCCCCTTATGGCGGCCTGGGCAACAGGTTCATTTTTTTACGGCGGGCTTGCTTTTGAAGTGGGTCATCGGCATGTCCATCATCGTGGTCGCGCTCATCATCATGGCGATCTGAACGGTTTCACATGAGGATTGAGATGCTCCTGCCGGGCGTTAACACAAGCGCATTCAAACGAAATGGCTCAAAAAAAACCGTATCGTCTGATACGGTTTTTTTATGAACAGGAACAAAAATGGAGTTTTATTCCTTGCGGGTATCGACCTGAACCAGTGGGCCTTCGTCGATAACGACCGGTTTTCTGCGTCTTCGAACCGGTGGTTTGGCCGCTTCCGCTTCACCCGGCGTGCTTTCCTGTACTTTTTTGAGTTTTTCAGGATCGGTCGAAGCCATCGTCAGGCCCGCTTCAGCCAGAATGCGATCCAGTTCGGCGGCTGCATCGGCTGCGGAAGGAGCGGCGACAGTCGTTTCAACGGAAACGGTTTCGACTTCGATCACGTTTTCAGCAACAAAACGGACAGTCGTCGTGCCGTCCGGGACGGTTTCCACTGTGGCAGGCGTTTCGGAAATCGCTTCGGCCGGTACGGTTTGTGCCGTTTCGACTTCGGTAACGACCGGTTCGACAACCGCTTCCGTTACGGCTTGAGCGGGCGTTTCCGGTTTTTCTGCAACGTCCGCTTCAGTCACGACAGGAACTTCAACAGGATCGTTTTCGATAACGACAGCGTCTTCAGCCGTGACTTCTTTTACTTCAGCTTCGATTTCAGTTGCTGCTTCAGTTTCTTCACGACTTGAGTTGCGGCGTCTTGGGTGGGATCTGCGGCCTTCGCGGCGTGCAGGAGCTTCATCACCGGACGGGGCCGCTTCAGACTCTGCACCTTCAGCAACATCAGCAGGCGTTTCTTTTGCGGCGGATGCGTCGGCAGGTGCGGCTGACGGTTCAACAGCGGTTTCAGCCGATGCTGTTTCATCCGCCTGTTCCATTGTTTCTGCATTCGGATCGCGACGGTTGCGGTTGCGTCCTCCGCGACGGCGACGGCGGCGGGTTTCCTCTTCTCCACCTGTGCGTTCAGTCGTTTCGGTTTCGATGACGGTTTCCGTTTCGGCAGCAACGACCTGAACCGCTTCCGAAACAGGGACGAGTGCTCTTGCGCCCGGCCTGGCAACGGCTGTCGTCGTTGCTTCTGCCGAATCGGCATTTTCTTCACTTCTGGCCGGTTTCCTGTCTTCACGCTGCCGGTCGTTTCTGTCACCGTTTCTCGAACGACGACCACGTTTCTGGCTGGCATTCGCGTTTTCTGCCTCGTCCGCTTCCGGAGCTGCGGCGACCGGAGTTGCCGGGGAAGCCGGGGTGCGAGCCTTGTCTTCGCGTTCGCCACGGTTACGGTTGCGGTTACGGTTGCGATCGTTGTTTCTGCCTTTGCGTGGATTGTTTTTCGCCGGTTTTTCAGCCGGTTCCGCTGGCGTTTCTTCCTTGCCGATGCCGAAAATACCCAGGAGCTTGCTGAAGAAACCCTTTTCTTCTTCTGCCGGTTTGCGTTCGACGACCGGGGCAGGCATGCCTTCGGGAATGTTCTTGACCATCGCTTCCTGAACCGGTTTGACCGGTTCTTTCTGGCGTTTGGCAAAGCTCATGTCGTCGTCGGCCTGTTCCGCCAGTTTGTAGCTGACCTGCGGTTCTTCCAGTCTCGGATCGTCGTGCTTGATGCGTTCAAGCTTGTAATGAGGCGTTTCCAGATGGGTATTCGGGATGAGGACGATTTCGACCTTGTGACGGTTTTCGACCTTCATGATTTCGCCGCGTTTTTCGTTCAGAAGGAATGCGGCGACGTCGACCGGAATCTGGACATGGATGACGGCCGAGCTTTCCTTCATCGATTCTTCCTCGATGATGCGCAAGACCTGCAATGCGGAAGATTCCGTATCGCGGATATGGCCGGTGCCGTTGCAGCGCGGACAGGTGATGTGGCTGCCTTCGGACAGGGAAGGGCGCAGGCGCTGGCGCGACAGTTCCATCAGGCCGAAACGGGTGATCTTGTCCATCTGGACGCGGGCGCGGTCGTAATGCAGCGCTTCTTTCAGGCGGTTTTCGATTTCGCGGCGGTTTTTCGCCGATTCCATATCGATGAAGTCGATGACGATCAGGCCGCCAAGGTCACGCAGGCGCAACTGGCGTGCGACTTCTTCCGCCGCCTCGCAGTTGGTGTTGAATGCGGTGGTTTCGATATCGGTTCCACGGGTGGAACGGGCAGAGTTGACGTCAACGGCGACCAGCGCTTCGGTATGGTCGATGACGATGGAACCGCCGGACGGCAGGGAAACGACACGGGAATAGGCCGTTTCGATCTGGTGTTCGATCTGGAAACGGGAAAACAGGGGGACGTCGTCTCGATAGCGTTTGACGCGATTGACCATGTCTGGCATGACATGGCTCATGAACTGGCGTGCCTGTTCGTAAATTTCGTCGGTATCGATCAGGATTTCGCCGATGTCCGGCTGGAAGTAATCGCGGATGGCCCGGATGACGAGGGATGATTCATGATAGATCAGAAAGGCGCCCGGAGCGGAGTTGCCTGCGCCTTCGATGGCATTCCAGAGTTGCAGCAGGTAGTTCAGATCCCATTGCAACTCCTCGACACTGCGGCCGATACCGGCAGTACGGGCAATGATGGACATTCCCGGCGGGACGTCAAGCTTGTCCATCGCTTCGCGAAGTTCCTGGCGTTCTTCACCTTCGACACGGCGGGAAACACCGCCTCCGCGGGGATTGTTCGGCATCAGGACAAGATAGCGGCCCGCCAGTGAAATGAAAGTGGTCAGTGCGGCACCCTTGTTGCCGCGTTCTTCCTTTTCGACCTGGACCATGATTTCCTGGCCTTCGGTCATCGCGTCCTTGATGGCGGCGCTTCTGATGTCCACTCCGTCCCTGAAGAGGGAACGGGCCACTTCCTTGAACGGCAGGAAGCCGTGGCGTTCTTCACCGTAGTTCACGAAACAGGCTTCGAGAGAAGGTTCGATACGGGTGATGACTGCCTTGTAAATATTGGATTTGTGCAGTTCGCGGGAATTCGATTCGATATCGATATCGATGAGTTTTTGTCCATCGACGATCGCAACGCGCAATTCTTCCTGCTGCGTCGCGTTAAACAACATACGTTTCATATATGCTCACCCCGTGGCCTTGCGGCCAACGGTCCTTTAATTGAAGCGCCTTGAAATCGCTTCATCAATTTTGTCGGGGTGTACGCAGGGAATAGGGGTCGGGATTGAAAAGAGATGCCAGAAACAGGGCAAAACGGCGCAAGCCGTCCATGCCGTCCCTTGGGCAGGGATGGGTCTGATTGGTTTCGAGGTCAGCGATTACGCCTGCAATATGCATTTCATTCATCAAGAAAAGTATTTATCCTGAAAAGAGCAAATCAAAGCCGAACTTAAAAAAATCTTCAGTTATCAAACACATCATCGACGGGCAGCAAACTGTTTCTGCCTGTCATCAAATTCTCTGTATCCAGACGCAAAATCCACATTTTCGTATCCTGCCCGGTTGACGCTATGGCGCAACCCAGGTTTGCACGGGAATGGTGCGTACACATCTTTTCCATTAAATTTATCAATTACGGGGGCCAATGGAAGCCCCAACTGTGTAGAATGCTTATTATTATTGTACACAGACAGCCATATATTAAATTGGCTGATGCCGGATTATATATTCAAATGGCCCAAACTCATAGAGGAAATATCAGTAAAAGTGTTAAAAAACAGGTCGCTACTGCGGATATTTCATCATTGCAGCAGGTTCGGCAGGTCATCGTATCGGAAAACGATGACGGGCAGCGAATCGACAATTACCTGTTCCGTACCTGCAAGGGTGTCCCGAAAAGCCATATTTACCGGATATTGCGTTCCGGTGAAGTCCGCGTGAACAAAAAACGGATCGACCAGACCTACCGCCTGCAAAAAGGGGATACGATCCGTATCCCCCCCATCAAGGTGGCCGAACGGGAAGAAAAACACGTACCCGGCGCCAGCTTCGATATTCTGTATGAGGACGACAGCATTCTGGTCATCAACAAACCGGCAGGCGTGGCCGTTCATGGCGGTTCCGGCGTTTCCTATGGCGTCATCGAGCAGTTGCGTGCCGCACGGCCCGATGCGAAATTTCTGGAACTGGTGCACCGGCTGGACAAGGAGACGTCCGGTATTCTCGTTCTGGCGAAAAAAAGGAGTGCCCTGGTCAAACTGCATGAACAAATTCGTGAAGGCACGATCGACAAGCGCTATCAGGCACTTGTGAAAGGCAACTGGAAGAATCAGCGGCAGCATGTCAAACTCCCTCTGTTGAAGTACCATACGGCCGACGGCGAGAGACGGGTCAGGGTCGACGCCGGTGGACTGGCCTCCCATACCGTTTTCAATGTATTGAAGCGTTTTCCGGAATTCACGCTTTTAGAGGCCGAACTGAAGACGGGACGCACGCACCAGATTCGTGTTCATCTGGCTTCATCCGGACATGTCATTGCCGGTGACGACAAATATGGCGATTTTGAACTGAACCGGGAAATCCAGAAGGGCAAAAAAGGCGAGGACGCCTTGAAGCGCATGTTCCTGCACGCATACAAAATCACGTTCACGCATCCTGAAACCGGCAAGCCTCTTACCGTTTCAGCTCCGTTGCCTGACGAATGTTCCGGATACCTGAAAGGCCTCGAGGCCGAAAACGACAAAAACGCATGAGGTATTTACGGTAAAATCCGGTTTTGTCAAACCGGAAATGACCGGATAAGGATTCATTCGATATGTCCAAACAACAATTCAATCTGATCGTTTTCGACTGGGACGGGACACTGATGGACAGCACGTCCGCCATCGTCAAAAGCCTTCAGGATTCGGCGGTCGACCTGGGATTGCCGACACCCGACAGGAAAAAGGCGGCGCACGTGATCGGGCTCGGACTTCGCGAAGCGCTGGAAACCGTCCTGCCGGACGTGAGCCCGGAATATTATCCGAAGCTCGTCGAACGCTATCGTACCCATTTCCTGAAAAACAGTGTGTCGCTGTCCCTGTTCGACGGAGTCCGGGAAATGCTCGATGACCTGAAAAATCAGGATTACCTTCTGGCCGTCGCCACGGGAAAGAGCCGGGCGGGCTTGAATCGCGCCATCGACGAAGTGGGTTTGCAGGGATATTTCGACGCCAGCCGTACGGCAGATGAAACCCATTCCAAGCCTCATCCGGCCATGTTGCTCGAATTGACCGGACAATTGGGCGAACCGATGAAGCGGACGGTCATGATCGGCGATACGACCCACGATCTGCTGATGGCGAACAATGCTGGTGCTTCCGGTATCGCAGTACAGTATGGAGCCCATCCCCCGAAAGAACTGCAACGGTTGCATCCGGTGTATTCAGCCGATAGTGTCGAAGAATTGCATCGCTGGCTGAATGAACATGCTTAATCCGGCACTGGCCGGAACCGGCTGTCGTGCAACCCTCTGCCGCTAATTGCCGGGGCGAAAAGCAAACACAGGGACGGCAGGGAAAGCGGATTGCCGTTTTTCCCTGTCGCATCCGGCAAACGGAAGTGACCGGATGCTTATGCCGGTTGTCCCTTGATCATGATGAGCATCATCTTGAATGACTCGACGGCATAAAGCGCGTGGGGAACATTCGCGGGCATGATGATCATTTCTCCTTCACCCATCTGATAGACATCCCTGGCGACATGAATTTCAGCCTTGCCTTCCAGAATCTGGCAAACGGCGTCAAACGGGGCTGTATGTTCACTTAACTGCTGGCCCTCGTCGAAGGAAAACAGGGTAATATTGCCGGCGCTACTGGAAACGAGCTGCTGGCTCACGACGCTTCCCCTGGCGTATCCGATTTTTTCACGGGGAATGAAGGCTCCCTTGATCAATTCGATTTTTTTCATTGATGTCTCGCTCCGGATAAAATGGAAACAGATTGCTTCATACTGTCTGATGCTGCAAAGCCAATATACGATGGATGATGCCGAAAGCAAGTACGATTGTGTCAAACATGACCTTGCCTGAACTGGCCTGACGAGGAGCTTTATGATATTCAGCCGGAGAAAACAGGTCCGGGATGAGCGTTTCAGTCAGGTCCCGGCTATTTTCGCATATTGATGTTTATCCATGCAGACGGGACAAAAATTCCATCTTTTGCCTGTTTGTGCCTATAATTCCCTTCCTGTAGCCCGTCGATCCGGCGCTTCATCGGCTGTTGTCCGCTATCGGACAGGAGCCAAAGGAAGTAAAGGGAAGTAAAAGGGCAATTCTGCCAAACAGTTCATCCGGAGTGGTCTAAAAATGAGTGAAAACGGCCTGGAACGCGAAGTTCTTGAAAAACTGATGCTGCAAACCCTCAAAGAGCAGCGCGCACGCCGCCGCTGGGGTATCTTTTTCAAGCTGACGACCATCATTCTGGTCATTTTCGTGATTTTGTCGATCAGAAGCCTTTCTTTTTCCAGCAAGGAAACGGTTCCTGTCCAGAAACATACGGCGATGGTTGAAATCCGCGGAACGATCGAATCTTCGGGCAATTCGTCGGCAGCCAATATCATCAAGGCACTGGACAGGGCTTATGACGAACCATTGGCAACGGGAGTTATCCTGAAAATCAACAGTCCGGGCGGGAGCCCCGTTCAGGCAGGCATGATTTACGATGAAATCCGGCGCTTGCGACAGGCCCATCCGGACAAGCCCCTTTATGTTGTCGTTGAGGAATTGTGCGCTTCCGGCGGCTATTATGTCGCCGCCGCCGCTGACAGGATATTTGTCGACAAGGCGAGTATGGTCGGTTCCATCGGCGTCATGATCAATGGTTTCGGCGTCACCGGCCTGATGCAGAAACTCGGTGTCGAGCGCCGCCTGTTGACAGCGGGTGAATACAAGGGGTTCCTTGACCCGTTCAGCCCGCAGACGCCACAGCAGGTCCAGTATGCGCAATCCATGTTGAACCAGATTCACCAGCAATTCATCGACGTCGTCCGTCAGGGCAGGGGCGACAGGCTTAAAGAAAACAGGGAAATCTACAGCGGGCTCGTATTTCTTGGGCCTGAAGCGATCAAGCTGGGGCTGGCTGACGAACTGGGTACTGTCGAAAGCGTCTCGCGGGACGTGATCGGTGAACCGGTCATCGTCGATTACACCGAACAGGAAAAACTCTCTGACCGTTTCCTGAAGAAATTCGGTGCATCGGTCGGTTACGGCGCGGTTCAGGCCGGTCTGGACATCAATCCCGTTCCCTTGCGCTGATTCATTTTTTTATATGCCCGGCATTCATGTAAAATTGAAGCAGGGCATTTATTTTTTTTGCATTTTGCTGTTACTATTAAGGACGATTTGCCGGATTACTGGCAGATAGATGCAGATAAGCTGTTTTACGGACCCGATGGAGGCTGAAAATGTCGAAACGAATCCTGATGCAAGGATTGGCTGGAAGCGCCGCTGTACTGGCATTGTTCGCTATGGCCAACGCGCAGAATGTCGCCGGTTCGGGAAAAAGCGTTTTGTCATACAGGCAGCAACAGGTTATCCGGAATGAATTTTCCAAGATCCAGTCCCCATCAGAACGCCAGATGGCAATGGACTGGAGTGATGCCAAAAAAGTGTCAGAAACCATGTGCCGTCCGGCCGCGCTGCGGTATTTCCGGAAACAGTACAGGAATGCAGACAGGGTTTTTCTGGGTGATGCACAACGTGACAGCCTGAAACTTGAAAGTAACGAGTTGTTGACCGGAACGGGGCAGGTCAGGGCAGGTGGAACCTGGCATTACTTCAAATTTTCCTGCCAGCTGAATCCGAGAAATGGCCGCGCAGTTTCGTTTGCCGCCGATATTACACGGTCGGAAAGTTATATCCGCCAGTCTATTTGACTGGAAGAGGGTAAATTATCAGGGAAACTATGAGAAAACAGGATATTGCCAAAATCTTGCTTGTCTTATGCGGCATGATGCCGCTGGCTTCCATGTCGTTCGCAGGAGATACCCCCCTGAATCCGGATGACGTTCCTTCCGAATGCAATAAAAAGAACGGGGCTGTCATCGATGTCAGTACCTTGCGCAAGCGGATTGCCGCGACCCCCAGAAAAACAGGCACATGGATCGACAGCACTTATGGTTTCCAGTTCGTCTATCCGTCCGGGCTGAGACCTTCGCATCTGTTCGAAGTCACTTACCTGCAATCCGGCAACTGGAGTTATTTCGGTACGAAAGACAATGGCCGTCGTCTGGTTTCGATTGAACTGCCGACGACTCCCCAAAAGACGACCGTTGCCGATATCCGGATAGGCGTCAGCACGGATCCCGCCGTGGTGTCGCAATGTCGTGAGCTGCCGGCCAATGCCGACCCGAAAAGCCTGAAGACTTTCAAAAACAACGATATTGTCTACACCTATTTCGCCGCAAAAGACGCTGCCATGAGCAAAAGCATTGATGTCGAAGCGTACCGTACCGTTCATCAGAACCGCTGCTATTCAATCGAATTGATGGTCAATGCCGTCGATCCTTCCGTACAAAACCCTCCGGATGAGGATGCAATGAAACCTGCTCTGGCCATGAAAAGGCTGAACGCCCTGTGGCGCCAGATGGATTTCAAATGGTTGCCGTGATTGCCTTTTGACTCGACGTTCTCCTGAAAAAATTTTGCGGCGTACCGTCGCAAGAACAGCGTATTCGAGCCGATGTCATCCTTTGGCCCCGATCAAAACTGCATGTCGTGTCCGGCTGGCACACTCCAGTCAAACAGGTGGTATTTCCCGCAAGTAGCCTCTTTCGTCACTCATATGAAAAACATATGAATATCAAATAAAAAAAGTATTTTTTATATGGATTTCAAAAGAATAAACTGACATTGCCGATATTCATATTCCGTTTTCCAAATCAGTCAGCATAGTCAGGTGTTTCCATGAAAACCGCCATCGCCTTTGTCAAAAACTGGACATTGCCTCTGGGTATCGTGCTTGGGGCAATCGGGTTTCCGGTCCTGTGGCACTTCAATTTTCTGGTGCCGTATCTCATTTTCACCATGTTGCTTCTGACGTTTTCGAAAATCCCGCTTTCCAGTCTCAAATTCGGGCCTTTCCATTTTCTGATGGTCGCGGCGCAACTGGTCGGAAGTGTTGCCGTTTATGCCGCTTTACGGCCCGTCAATGTCATCATCGCCGAGGCGGCTATGGTCGTCATCATGACGCCGACCGGTACGGCTACTGCCGTAGTGACACAAAAACTCGGTGGCAACGCCGCCAGCCTGACCAGTTACATGATCGTGTCCAACCTGGCGACGGCAATTACCGCGCCATTGCTTTTCCCGTTCATTCATCCGATGACAGGCGGTGTCGGTTTTTGGGAAGCGTTTTTCTTCATTTTGCAAAAAGTATTCCCGCTTTTGATCCTGCCTTTCATCATGGCAATGGCCATAAGGCATTTTGTTCCGTCTCTTGGACAGAAGCTGGCCAAATGGCAGGAATGGGCTTTCTATCTCTGGGGTATTACGCTTATGATCGTTATCGGCAAGACGATCCATACACTGGTCACCGAACCGAACGACGGCATGATGGCCTTCTGGCTGATGATTTCCGCCGCGCTCATCTGCCTTGTGCTCTTTACGTGCGGGAAATGGGTCGGTTCGTTCTTTGATGAACGGGTGACTGCCGGACAGGCAATGGGACAGAAAAACGCCATACTGGCGGCATGGCTGTCGCAGACGTATCTTTCGCCCATAACAGCCGTTGCGGCGAGTTCATACATTGTCTGGCAAAACGGATTCAATGCATGGCAGTTGTGGAAAAAAAGGAAAGAACAGGAGGGGATGTGATGGAAAAACCTGTTTACGGACGGTTTTTGCCCGATTCATCATAAGTGCCAACACGCCCATATCGGTGTGGTATCCATTCTTCTTTTCTGGATAAAAAAGAATCAGTCCGGCAAATGAAATGCCGGTCGGGAGTGTCAAGAAGAGAAGGCCGGTTCTTTTTACGTTCGCTTTCAGGGACGTCTCGCGGTATCATTCAGTCTGGAAGCGCGATTATTGTGAATTGTTTAACGAAGCCCGACTGCCAATGAAAGAATCCCTGTTCCCGTCATCACAGGCGGATCTGTTTGCCGAGCCGGACAACGAGCCGAAACCGGAAATTGTCAAAAATGACCGTCAGACACTAAAAAAACGTCTGGACAAACTGCTGGCCGGTTCGGACGATTTCAGAATCCTCGAACGCATTCCGGTCACAAAGCCCGATATCGCCTTGCCGTATTCCCTGTCCGGCAACAAAGGCGATGAAATCGCCATCGTCATTTTAGATACCGAAACGACCGGCCTGTCGTCCGATATGGACGTCATTATCGAGCTGGGACTCGTGAAAGTGCTGTTTTCCCCGTCCGCACGGCGTCTGGTATCCATCGAACGCGTCGTCAGTGCCTATGAAGATCCGGGCAAGCCGATCACACCTTTCATTACAGAGCTGACAGGCATTACGGACGACATGGTTCGCGGCAAACGGATCGATGAAAAACTGGTCGCCGACATTCTTTCGGATGCCGTTCTGGTCGTTGCGCACAATGCCGCTTTCGACCGCCCCTTTTTCGAGAAACGCTTCAAGGGGTTCGACGAGAAAAAATGGGCCTGTTCGCTGACGGGCATTGGCTGGAATGAACTGGGTTTCAAAAACCTGAAACAGGAAGAATTGCTGTTGAAATCGGGTTATTTTTACGAAGCGCACCGGGCATCCATCGATTGTCTGGCACTGGCATGGCTGCTCCATTGCCAACCTGACGCGTTCGCCAGCCTGCTTGAACAGGCCGCGAAAAAAACCGTGACAGTGCAGGCGTTCGGTGCGCCTTTCGAGGCGAAAGACGGCCTGAAAGCCCGTGGCTACCGGTGGCACGACGGCACGACCGGTCCCAACCGGCACTGGTGGAAAGACATCGCGGAAGAAGAACTGGCTGAAGAGAAAGCGTTTCTGGACGAGCTTTATGCACACGGCTCCGAACGCGCCGGTTTTTCTTTCAAATCGGCTTGCGAGCGCTTCAAAAGCCTTTAGGTTTCAGGCCTGCTTTGCCTGATTCGTTATCCAGTCGGTAATGACCTGCCTTGCATCATCGTTGCATCGGTCCATCCTGATAGCCAGCCCCTGGATTATGTTGGCGTTGCGGCACGCTTTTTCAATATAAAGACCGCTTCTGCCGAACCCGCTGCCTTCATGTGTACAGAACGGGATCACTGTTTTTCCGGAAAAATCGTACGTGTCCAGAAAGGTCAGCACCGGCATGGGCATCGCGTCCCACCAGATCGGGAAACAAAGGTAAATGACGTCGCAGGAATCGAAGTCCCTGACCGTTGCAGTCAATTCGGGACGGGCGTTTTCAATGAGTTCCCCTGACGCGACTTTTGTCGTTTGTCCGTAATCGTCCGGATATGGTTCCCGTCTTTCGATCCGGAAGAGTTCGCCATCGACCTGGCGGGCGATTTCTTTTGCGACGATTTCCGTATTGCCAGCCGGCAGGCCAACGGTTTCACCGCCCAAACGATTGTTTTCCCCGCGTGAAAAATAAGCGACCAGACTTTTTGCCATATTGTCTCCTGCTTGCCGAAACAAACTCTTGTACTGTCAATATAGTTCACGGGTAAAGGCAATGCAACAGAGAAGGGCCGCGATTGTCGCTTGTGAGGCGAAATCGCGGCAGATCATCCTGGAGAAGAAAAAGCGTTTCAGAAGGTTTTTACCGCTTTTGCTTTTATATGTGCCGGTTTTCCTTCAAACCGGATTGTGCCCGTTTCCGGAGGCCGCCGGTTTCAGAAACAGGCCGTTTTTTCTCATCCAGTGTTCAATATGACTGTCAGCCTTGTCCCGCAGATGACCGATGATCGCCAGACCCGGCAGAACCGATGCTTTTGGACAGGCTTGCCGGATATAGCGTTCACTCATCCCCAGCCCGCTGCCTTCGTGCGTGCAGAACGGGACAATGGTCTTGCCTTTAAAGTCGCAGGACTCGAGAAAAGTCATCACCGGCATGGGCATCACACCCCACCAGATGGGATAGCCCAGATAAATCACGTCGTAGTCATCGATATCCGGAATGGTCGCCGTCAGTTCGGGACGGGCGTTTTCGCCGAGTTCGATTTTCGCCACTTCAGTCGATTCATCATAATCGGCAGGGTAGGGGTTGACCGCTTCGATGCGAAAAAGGTCGCCACCGGTCATGCGAGCTATTTTTCCGGCGACCACTTCCGTATTGCCGACAGGCAAATCGACAATTTTTCCGTCGAAATAATTGTTCCCCCGGCGGGAATAGTAAGCAATCAGGTTCTTTGGCATGGTTTCCTCCGTTTATTGGCTTCATAAGGAAGACTGTTTTTCAATGAGTCAATATAGCCCGCGACACCCTGACGGCACAGATTGAAAACCGCCTTTTTATTGCCTGATTCTCCCGATACCGGGATTTTCAGTGGCGAATCAGCGCTCTTAACACGTTCAGGGACGAGAGGAGAATGCCGCCGATAATAAGCAGTCCGCCGACAATCTGGGGCATCGAAATCGTTTCATGCAGGAGAATGACCGCTTCCAGACTGGAAAAGAGGGGGATGCTGTAATAAACGATACCGGCACGGGCCGTGCCGATGTGTTCTACCGACCGGTTCCACAGGAGATAACCGATCAGGGTCGGGATAACGGCGATATACAGGATGATCCAGATGGTCTGGCTGTCGGGAGGATGATAGCCGGGAGACAGGGCTTCAGCTGCCATGAAAGGGCAGAGTGCGAAAAAACCGAAGGCCAGCATCGACGTCATGAGGGCTTTTTGCGGCATGGCGGCAGGACGCCTGCGAACCAGAATGCTGTAAACGGCAAAGAGCGAGGCAGCCAGCACCATCCAGAGGTCGCCGATGGTAAAGGACAGGTCGACGATACGATGGAATTCCCCTTTCAACACCAGTACCAGAACGCCGGTAACGGCAATGACGAGTCCTGAAATCTGGAGGAACGACAGGCGCTCATGGAGAAACGCGACGGCAAAAAAAGCCATGAAAACCGGTGCGGTCGCGGCGATCAATGACATGTTGGTGGCATCGGTCGTCCGGCCTGCCTCGAACATCAGGATACTGTACATGGAAAAGCCGAGCACGCCGGCGACCAGAATCCATTTCCAGTTCTTTTTGAGAGCTGGCAAGTTGTTTTTCACGGCGACAAAGCCGAAAGGCAGTATGCAGGAAAACGTAAAGAGCCAGCGCCAGAAAGCCAGTTCGACCGGAGACATGGAAAAAGCGATCAGCCGGGCCAGCGGGAACGTCGTACTCCATAAAACCGTTGCCGACAGGGCCAGCAAATAACCTTTGGCGGACGTTGATGGAGTCATGGTATCTCAGGAGCGGGAAGAAAAATAATCATCTTACATCAACTGACAGGAATTGAATGACGCCGCGATTGGCATAAACACAAACGAACGGACATGTTAAACAACCTGTGCAAAAACGGTTGTTTTCGAACAGTCCTGTTCAATAAACAAGGGAATGCCGACCCGGCATTCCCTGAAAGGGCAAGCGTAAAGACTAGAATTTGATGTTCTGGTTGTGAACCAGCTGATCCATCAGGTCCTGTACGATATCGATACCTGCATGATGCTCGAAACCGGTCATCGTTATCGTCGCCAGATTCGTCATGTGGGCGTCCCCGTCCTTGCCGTCTACATCGATCGACAGTTTGACAGTCAGGGTGCCGTCTGCGTTTTCGCTGACATCGTCAAAGCTGAGATATCCACCGTTGACAAGGGATTCCAGACTGGTCGGCTTGTCGTGGCCCGAGATCAGTTCGCTGATGTCGAGCACGTCGGCATTCGCGTCGAGCTGGCCGTTCGACTCATTCAGATTGCCCAGATGGAAATCCGTAATGGTATCGCCGTGCGTGACACCATCCAGATCGCCAGTCATATATTTGAATATGTCGTTACCGGTTCCTCCGGACAGGATATCGTCGCCCTTGCCACCGACCAGCACATCGTTGCCGCTGCCGCCGAGCAGGATATCATGACCTTCACCTCCATACAGGTGGTCGTTTCCACCCATGCCGATCAGAATGTCATCGCCTGTTCCGCCGTAGAGATGGTCATTGCCGTCGTGGCTGTTTTCGACGTTCAGGTTTTCAATGCCATGCGTGAAATCATGGATTTCCTGTGCGGTCCCATGATCGAACAGATGATGGATTCCTGCAGCCAGATCATCCCCTTGCGCATGCGTACCCAACAGATCATGGAGATGATCCAGACTGCCATCGTGTGTCAAACTATTGTCGCCGTCGCCGATCAGAAGATCGTTGCCACCCTGACCGACAAGAATATCGTGTCCGGTTCCTCCGATGAGCAAATCGTTCTGGCTGCTTGCCATGCCGGGATCGACAAGCGTGTCAGCTACATTGTCGAGGCCGTGTTCGTTCACTTCGACATGAGCGATGTCAGGGGTTGCCGGAATAACCGTGTCATGTGTCGTCCGGTCGCCGTCATTGTCTGTGGCAACGAAATCAATCGTTAGGTTATTACTGCCGACATTGTGGATACCGGAGACATATTGGTGAAGAGACCATGTCCCGTTGTCGCTCAAAAAGCCCTGCAGTACGACCGTACCATCAGCCAGCGTTCCGGTAATGATGTCGCCGTTGGACGTAGTGGTATGGGTAAGACTGATTTTTTCACCGTCAGCCATTTCGAAAGCCATGTCGCCGAAGTCATACGATTTGATACCGTCTGCGCTGGTGGCTTCGACATGTCCTTCAGCTGTGACAAGTGGTTGCCCGCTGGCCGTGATGAACTGGATGGATGAGATGGAGAAATCGCTGTTGTCCTTTAGCGGGCCTTGCGATATGCCATTGTCGATCGCTGAAATCACGACTTTGTCGAAACCTGCCGTGACTGAATTGAACGTGCCATTTACCAGACCGGAGTTCTGGGCAGACGTCAGTTCCTTGACGTCGACAATTTCACCGTTCAGGTAGAACGTGAAAAGGGCTTTTTCCGCTCCTTCACCTTTGCCGCCAAAGAAATTGCTGAGGTCGATATTCATGCCGTAAGCGATTTTGCCGTTCAGGTCAATCACAATCGCTTCGGAGGAGTTATCGCCCTGGCTGTAATTGATCTCCGGAAAACGTCCTTTTCCATTATAGTCTTGCCCATTCATCAGTGCATCGTCGATAACCGTATCCTGAACACCGAGACCTGCAAATTTGCTATCGGCAGGATTTTTGTAGTACAACGTTCCGTCGGATGAATCAATTGTCGAAATGTTTCCGTCATTACCGTAATGAACGGTACCCGCCGAAATGGACAGATTGTCGCCGAACGAAACGGAATGGTTACCTTCTCCAATATTATCGGCGGAAAACTTCAGTTCTGAATTATCCGTATAGTAATGGTGATCCGTGACGGTCACCGAATCGGATGACTGGCTGAACACAGGTATATCATCCTGAACGTCCACATCGAGACCGCCCTTTGCCGTATTGCCGGATGCGTCGGTAATGGTATATCCGAAATACAATCCTGAAGAGGCGTCTGTCTGTCCGGAAAAGTCGACATTGCTGTCCGACATGTCCGTCCCGTCCGGTGCATTGTGTTGCAGTGCGGCATTCAGCGCAGCCTGATAATCTCCGGTGGCAGGATCGATCGTCAGCGTAAAGACCGTTTCACCTCCAGCCGTGCCGGTAAGCGTAGTCCCGTTCACACTCCAGGTAACCGATTGCCATGATCCGTCTATCATCGCCTGGACTCCATTGCCGGAAGGGATGTTCCAGACAAACGCGTCATCGTGCGCGGCGCCATTGACGCCGTAATCGAGATCAAGATGGCCGGAAAACACGGATTCGTCAACAGCGGGGTTGCCGGGCACATTGTCCTGACCATGCAAGGCATCGGAACCGGTATTGGCATGATCGTTACCGGCAATATCGTGTTCGGAAACGATGGCTGAAGCATTTCCGGCCGTGATGCCGGACGGTGTGACATCTATATCCAGCTTGACGTCTTTCGTATCGCCATCGGCATCGGTAATAGTAATGACAAAACTGTCCTGGGCACCACCGTGAATGTTCGGATTGGCCTGATAACTGTAGCTGCCGTCAGCATTGATGGTCAATTTGCCGAATTCACCCTGTATGGTTTGTGAACCGTTTTCGAGTATACCGGAGGCGTCGACGGTTCTTTCACCAATGGAAACCGTCAGGGATTTGCCCTGGCCGTCATCCGCACCGAAGTCATAGTGAATGGAGCCAGTCGCTTCATGAATGGTTGAACCTGAATCGACATGGATGTTCTGATAATCGTGTCCGCCCAGATCGATGACAGGAACGTCGTCGACGATGTCGACCTTGACGTCGATGGTAAAGCGGTTGCCGTTAGCGTCTTCCACCGTCATGTTGACGGTATCGGCACCGGTGACGGTATTGGTTCCGGGATGGTTGCCCGAATCGATCGCGCCAGACAGAGTGTAATGCCAGTTGCCGTCGGCGTCCTGCGATACGGTACCGTGTTGACCATTCTCGGCATCGATGATTCGGTAGCCGTCCGGTGCCTTGATGGCTGCCGTTTCGGAAGCGTCGGAGGCATTGTCAAGACCATGTTCGTTGACGACGAGATGATCGCTGATGACCGGGGCGTCTTTGGCACCGTGGACGTTGACCTCGATTTCCTGTTCGGTATAGGCACCGTGTTCGTCGGTCACACGAATGGTAAACGGGCCTGCGGATCGGGTATCGCCTTCACCCAGCGCTTTGACGGCATCGGAAGTATTGTCAATGGTAAAGTGGTATTTGCCGTCTGCATCGATGGTCAGGGTACCGTAGTCAGTTTTGATAATCGTGGTTTCCCTGCCGTTTTCATCGATCAGGCTGTAATGGAGCTCTGCACCGCGATCGATGTCCGTACCCTGTGCATGACCGGAATCGGTACCGGCGTATTCGGGACTGACGTTCTCTCCCTGTTCGGTGACATCCAGCACAAGCTTGTCTACCGTCAGGGTCGGAATGTCATTTGCCCCTTCAATGACGACACTAAGGACATGTTTGCCGATGGCTCCGAACTGGTCGGTAACAAGGGTTTCGAACTGGAAGGTGAATTTTTCACCGGCGGCCATGCTGTTGACGAGTTTGTCAGCTTCCTCGCTTCCCCCGAGCTCGAACGTATAGTGGCCTGTTTTGGTGTCGACCGTCAGAGTGCCGTAATTGGTATGGATCGTCTGGATTCCACTGGCATCGATCGTCGGTGTTCCGACCATTTCGACTGTTATCTGGACCGGTTTTCCTGTCGTTTCATCGATAACCGCCGTATTGTTGGCGGTATAAAGCGTCGTTTCGACAGAATCAGCAGCGGAGTTTTTGACATTGAAATGATCGACCGTATAGGTCAGGTCGGCTCCCTTGTCCGCATCGGTCACATAAGTCGAGAGATCTCCCTGAACTTTAGGACGGTCGTTCTGTTCGAAAACGAAACCGTTATCCTTGTGGTCGTCAGTCGTTTCATGGTTGCCGTTATAAACGCCTTCTTCCTTCAGCTGGATGTTCTGGCCGTGGCCATTGAAAGTCGGGGCATCGTTCGTGCCCTCGATGGTGATATCGACCGGTTGCGTAACGGTTCCGCCATGACCGTCGGATACCTCGATCTGGAAGTGTTCCTGAACAGGATCGTCGCCTTCGTTTAACGAATCGGCCAGTGTGTTGTCCAGTTCATAATGATAGGTATAGGTAACGGAACCATCCGCGCCTTCTGTGGGCGTCACCGTCAGGGTACCGTATTCGGTCTGGACAGTCATCGTGCCGGAATCGTCCGTTACCACTCCCTTCACCGGAACCCCGTTCTTGTCCAGCAGGGTCGTCGTCAGAGTGTCTCCGTCCGCATCAGTGACCTTGAAAGACCCTTCATCGACGGGTTTCCCGGCAATGGCATGGTTATGGTCGCCGATGGCCCAGCCGGGTTTCCCTCCCTGATCTGTCGTGCTGACTCCCGATTCTTTCACCAGAAGGCCCTGGCCTTCGTCTGTAATGACAGGGTTGCTATTGGAAGGGGGAATGTCCGGGGTGGGGGATGGTATGTCCGGAGCGGGCGATAAAACGTCCGGACTGTCCGGATTGGCATCGGTATCATGATCGGCAAGGAAAGTATCGATTCGTCCGTCATCATTTTCGGTTTCCGGCACCGGACTGGAAAACGTACCGGTTTCAAAACCGGGAGTGACTTCACCCCGTGCGGCAGCCTGATCGACTACCACAAAGGAGTGGGAACCGGAATGATCAGGATCTCCGCGTGTTCCGGAATCTCCGCCTGCCGCAGTCGCTTCGGCGATTTCCGTCGGATCAGCCCCTGCTGCGATCATTGCCTGAATGTCGGCCACGTTCTGGTCGGTGGCAGTTTTGTTATCCGATCCGGCCATCGGATCGATGACGGACGCGTCCAGAACCAGTTTTTCGTTACTGCCGACCGTGGCGAAATTGCCGTTATCGAATGCAATATGTACGGTACTGCCACTGGCAGCCTGTACGGTATCATTCATTTCTACCGTATCACTAATACGCAATTCCCGTGTGATGCCTTCGCGACTGGTTACACTGACCGAACCAATCAAGCCTCTGACTATTCCTGTAGCCATGATTTCACCTCATTTCCGTTAATCATTGACATGTCAAACCGTCCGGACATGAGACACCTGACGCCGTATTAACTTGCCTTAAAGCAAGAATAGTCCTTTGTCGTGATCAAAAATATTGTTCTTTGGTACTATTTTCAGGATGAAAACATGGCATACAGACAAACTTTTTGGATCGTCGGGATGGAAATACCAGGACAGTAAACAGAAATTTATCCATCTTATTTAAAGGATTTTCACGGACATCATCACTATTGAAAGCAATTCTTTAAACATGACACTGGAGTAGATTGAACAAAAACAAGGTATTCTTTTCCGATGATGTGAAAATGGAAAAGACGTCTGAAAAAAAAGGTGGATTGATGTCAGTAAATGTGCCTGCAAACAACACTTCCGTTCATATGCCCCCAATCGGCGATGACAGAATGACATCCGGCAAGCCGATCCGATCGGTTTTTCTGGTTCGGCACGGTATCCGTTCACCGAAGGACAGCGATACGGCACTCGGGCAGTGGTCGACAAGAGCCTGGCCGACATGGCCGGGTAAGCCGGGAGACCTGACCGAAAGGGGAAAAGAGCTGATCAGGGCACAGTGGTCGGCCCTGAAACCTTTTCTCGTCAGGAACGGTTTGGTTCCGGAAAACGGCTTGCCGAAGGCTGGCGACTATGCGCTGATTGCCGATGAAGACCAGCGGACGCGCATGTCCGCGATTGCCCTGTTTGACGGCCTTTTTCCCGGTTGCCACATCAGGCCGCAGTACGGCAGCCGTTACGATCTGCTTTTTCATCCGGACAGTTCCATGTATCGTGCAATGGGCCAGAAAGCGCTTGCCGAAGTGCAGGCACTGCTTGATCCACTGGATTTTGATCCTGTGATCGGCAATGCATTGAATCTGTTGCAGGACATCACGAAATGCTGTCGTCCTTCACTGTGCGGGGCGCTGGGTGGTACATCTTCCTGCACGTTGCAGGGCTTGCCGAACCGCATGAGTATCGATCCCCGAAAACCCCGACTCGATATAGAGGGAAAATGGCACATCGCTTCCACACTGGCGGAAATCATGCTGCTCGAATTTGCCCAGTGGCCGGAAAAGGAAGCGGGATGGGGAGAGGTGGATGCAAGGGTTTTAAGGCAGATTATCCCGGTGCACAATGCCGTATTCAACGCCACTCACCGGGCACAGTCACTGGCAAAGGCGGGCGGCATACATATGCTTGAATATATCCACCAAACGCTTCTTTCCGAAAAATCGCCGCCCCTGACGATACTGGTCGGACACGATACCAACATCGCCTACGTCAGCGGATTGCTCGACATCCACTGGTCCGTTCCGGAACTGGGAAACGATCCTGTCATACCGGGCAGTTTCCTGACGTTTGAACTCTGGCAGAAGGCGGGAACCGGCAGGGAAATCAGGGCAGGTTTTCATGCACCCTCACTGGATTTTCTGCGCACATCGCCGGCCTCATTGACCAGTCCGGTATCCATACCGGTTGACAAAGCCGTTTACGAGCCTGACACTTTCAAAAAACAGGTTGAGAATGTGACGGCCCTGGAAGAGGGATTGCCTGTAACCGGAAAATTGCAAGGAAAGACGGATGAAACTGCTGATTGTCGGCGCGACCGGTCTAATCGGGCGTCACGTTCTTGAAAAGGCCCTGGCCAACACTGGAATCGAATCCATCGTCGCGCCGGGAAGACGGGCGCTGGTATCGCATCCGAAGCTTTTCTCGCCGATTGTGGACTTCGGCCAGCTGCCCGAAGCGCAAGAGTGGTGGAAGGCCGATGCCGTCATCTGCACGCTGGGAACGACCATAAAAGTGGCCGGATCGCAGGATGCTTTCCGGCGTGTCGATCACGATTACGTCATGGCAACTGCACGGCTTGCCGCACAGCATGGAACACCGGCTTTCGTCCTTACCTCGGCAATCGGTGCCAGCACCGATTCCCGTTTCTTTTACAACCGGGTAAAAGGGGAAGTGGAAAGGGATCTTGCCGAATCCGGTTTTACATCCCTGACGTTCGTCCGTCCCGGCCTCATCGGCGGAAAGCGGGATCAGGACAGGCCGATTGAAACGGCACTCGGGATGGCCAAGGCGATCCTCGATCCTGTTTTACCAAAGCGTATGAGGACAAACCCGGCGGATAAAATTGCCGATAAATTGCTTGAAGCGGCCATTCTCGCAAAACCGGGGCGTCATGTCGTAACGTCTGAAGAAATGATATGACGGTTTCAAATTCCGCCTGTTCTGTTTTTCGAATACAGGCCAGCTATTTGCAGGAATTCAATCCGGAAAACAGGAAAAATGCCAGAACCGACATCGTACACCAACAGGCTTGATACGTTCAGACCCGCAACGAACGACGATTTTTCCAGTATATGGGAAATCATTCATCAGGCCAGGGCGAAAATGGCGGCCGAAAAGAGGCAGCAATGGAATGAATCTTATCCGGCACCTGAGCAGATTGCCACCGACATCAGCTACGCTCACGCTTATGTACTGTGCCGGGAATTGAAACCGCTTGCTTGCGGAGCCTTGTCTTGTGACGGAGAGCCACATTGAAGGAAAATGGCCCGGTGAAAATCCTTTTGTGGTCGTCCACCGGCTGGCCGTGGCGGACGGGATGAAAGGCAAGGGGATCGCCACCGCTTTCATGAAGGAAGTGGAAAAAAGAGCCTGAAAAAAGGGGTGACGAGTTTCAGTGTCGATACCAATTTCGATAATGTTTCGATGCGGAAAGTGCTGGAGAAGCTGGGGTTCACATATTGTGGGGACATACGTTTCCAGAGGGGAAAGCGCATGGCTTATGAAAAATGGCCTGGACAAAACGGCTGTCGGGATAATGGAAAGATTGCTGTTTCATCAGGTTTGTGAGTCTTTTTCCGGAAGTTCCTGTCAAGTTTGTAAAGTGAATGATACGATAATAAACATATAATTATTATTATCTTATAAATGTTATTTAAAGCAGAATATGATATATTGAGTGCCCGGGTTTGCGGTGTTGTCGATGGATTGCAGCCTGTCGGTTTGCAGGCCGGACATTTTTCTTTTGAAGGGAGTCATCATGAAAGTGCTGATCGTTTTCAACCTCGAACCGTATGACATGACGGACGTGTCTTGGAATGGCCTGAGACTGGCGAAGACACTGCTGAAGAACGGTCATGACATCCGGATATTCCTGATGAACGATGCTGTCGATATGGCTCGGGACGTTTGCAGACCGCCTGACGGCTATGATCAGGATCTGGTGCAGAGATGCTGAAAGAACTGATTGCCGATGGCGCGACGGTCAGGGTTTGCGGCACGTGCATGGCGCGCTGCGGCATCCATGCCAGTCAGCCGTATTTTGAGGGGGCGGAAAAATCGACCATGCAGGCCTTGTCCGAATGGGTGATCGACAGTGACAAAGTCCTCACATTTTAAACCCGTCCCTCCGGAGTTGCATGACGCATGGTATGAAACGCCCCCGGGAAACTGGACGGGCAGGGTGGAACTCGGGCTTGTCATCGACGCGCTCGAACCGGCTGAAGGGGACGGCATTCTCGACATCGGTTGCGGTACGGGCTGGTTTACGCGACAACCGGGCGAGTTGACCGGAGCTTGTGTCACCGGTGCCGATATCGATGAAAACTGGCTGGAATATGCCCGCAGCCGGGATTCGACGTCCCGTTATTGCGTGGCGAATGCCCTGTCTTTGCCTTTTGAAGGCGTAAGCTTCAGTCATGTCCTGTCCATTACGGCAGTGTGTTTTACATCGGACTGGAAAAGCGCTCTTGCCGAGGCCGTACGGGTCGCCGGAGAACGGATAGCCATTGGCCTGTTGAACAGGAACAGCCTGCTCTGGTGGAAAAAAGGCCGCAAGGCGGGGAGCGCTTTTGACGGGGCAGAGTGGATTACCCCGGCTGAACTGCTGAAGGCGGCAAATGCACTCCCACTTGAAGACATCCGGATTTCCACCGCGATTTATCTCCCGTCGGGGCCGGTACTGGCACAGGCAACCGAACGGATGCTGCAAAACCGTCTGAACTGGGGATCGTTTCCGCTCCTGACGGCAAAGACAGTCTGAAAAACAGGGTTGTCGTATCGAAAAAACGGGCTGAAGAGGAAACATCCTTCAGTCCGTTTTCTTATTTTGGTGTTTCTGCGGTTGCTTCCGTTTTTGGCGGTACGTCTTTGCATCGCCTTATTCTGCCGTTGTGGCGCCGACGCTGCCGAGGCGACGCGGTATCAGGTAGTTGTGGATGAACCGTATGGATACGTAGGCGATGATCGCTGTGGCGATGACGGCCTGTACTGTCGCCATCAGATGCAACTGGCTGGCATATTCGGATGCCAGGGGATTCTGGCTGATGAAATGGGCCATTTTGTACAAAGCCGTCGCACTGATCGCCATCGGGAAAGTGTAGGCGGCATATCCCGGCGTGAACGGCAATCTCAGCAGATGGAAAAACGAGAAGTATATGACCAGCGTCATCAGCAGGGAGATACCGAGCAATATCGAGCAGACAAGCGTCGAAGGTTCTTCGACGACAGTCAGGTAACCGGCCAGAGAGAGGCTTGCGGGGGCGGCCATGATGGCTATCGTCGGTTTCGCCGCGTCTGGCACTTCACTGAGGAAAATAAGGCGGTAAATCATGAGCGGCAGCATCAGCAGATAACTCACCATGCCGATGGCCAGCAGAACCAGTGCGAATTCAGTGTAAGCGCTGCCGGGACAGGTCACGTCGGCAACAATAATCCCGACAGGGGGAACGAACCAGCTCGGCACCATGTGATGCATTTTCAGGTCTCTCGCCCTGTACCAGATGAAGAAAACCAGCGCGAGAAGATGGATTGCCACCGCACCGAGCCAGAGCGCCTGTCCTGCAACCGGAAAATAATCGCCCAGCGCTTTGGAAATGACCATGGCAGCCATCGCGAATGTCGGGACGATGCTGCCCGCGACAGGATGTCGGATATCTTCATTCAGGGTGTCGGGATGAAGGACGAAACGCACGACCAGAATGCCGAGCAGGACGGCGGCAACAAGGGCACCGATATCCTGTCCTGCACCGTGAAGCGGAAGGACATTTTCAAGGCACCAGCCCATGCTTGCGATCCCCAGTGCCAGACCGGCAACCGGTGTCGGCAATCCACGAACCTTGTTATTCAAATATATAAACACCTTATCACCCCGATTTTCTGATGTTGCTATGGCAATCACTATAGCCAGAGGTTATCATTTAAAAAATCGAATTATTATTGACATAATGTTTAGAAAAACTAAACGATGAATATCACTTTCCGACAATTGTCCGTTTTCGTATCGATTGCGAGACATGGTAGCATGACCGCGGCGGCCGATGCCCTGTTCATGACAAAGGGAGCCGTTTCACAGACACTGGCTGAACTCGAAAACCAGCTGGGCGTTCGTCTTTTCGACCGCCAACATGCCCGTCTTTTCATCAATCATGAAGGACAAAGACTCTTGCCGGTTGCCGATGAACTGTTGATGCGGATGCAGGGAGTCGGACAGCTTTTCGGCGATGACAGCGCCGACAGACAGCTCCGTCTGGGATGTACCCGAACGATCGGCAGTTATCTCTTGCCGGATATGCAGAGGGAATTCGAGGAAAATAACGGCTGGTTGCCCCGAGCGGTCATTGCCAATACACAGGAAATCTGCGGGATGCTGAACCGTTTCGAAATCGATATCGCCTTGCTGGAAGGATTGCCGGACGATTCCCGTCTGGTCAGCGAGACGTGGATGGAAGACGAAATGATCGTCGTTGCGGGAAAAAATCATCCGCTCGCCGGAGAAGAAACGGTTTCTTTCGAAACTCTTTCACGCCAGCGTTGGCTGTTGCGCGAGGAAGGGTCAAGCAGCCGGGCCTTTTTTGACAACCAGCTGGCCCTTCATCTCGATAATCCGGAGGTGGTTTTGTCGCTCAATGCATCGGACGCCATTCTCTTGTGTGTATATCACAATCTGGGCCTCACCTTTATTTCCGGCAGAATGCTGTCGCAGCCGCTTTATGCAGGCCATTTTGTCCAGTTGCGTACAGAACAACGCTTTTTGCGCAAGTTCATGCTCTGCTATCACCCGGACAAATACCTGTCGCCCACACTGGAAAAATGGATGCGTTTTTGCAGGGAATGGGACGGGAATATTGCCCGCTGAAAACCGATGTCATCGGCAGACAGGTATCCTGTCGTTTTTCCAAAACAGATTTTCTCCGGCAATCTGGTTCTTTCTTTCCGGAAAGAGTAAAGTGAAAAATTGTCTGGAGAAACAGGATGAACCGGCGGATTCCACTGGACGGCAAAGCGACCGTATTGATGCTGCTTTTATGTACGATCTGGGGGCTTCAGCAGATTGCCCTCAAGGCGGCTGCGCCCGATATGGCGCCCGTCCTGCAAATCGGCTTGCGATCCGGTGTCGCCGCCATACTGGTCGGGCTTTTCCTCCGTTTCAGGGGACTGTCCCTTTTGCCGGAAAGGAGTGCCTTGCCTGCCGGTTTGCTGGCCGGACTGCTTTTTTCGCTCGAATACCTGCTGGCAGGAGAGGGCTTGCGGCATACCAGCGCAGCGCATATGTCCGTCATGCTCTATACCGCCCCTGTTTTCGCCGCACTCGGACTTCATTTGCGGCTTCCGGAAGAACGCCTGAACCCGATCCAGTGGAGCGGCATTCTTGTCGCCTTCGGTGGAGTCGTCATCATGTTTTACGAGCCTGCATCGGCTGGACCTTCTGCCGGCGATATGCTCCGGGGCGATTTTCTCGGTTTGCTGGCGGCCATGTCATGGGGAGCGACCACCGTCGTCATCCGTACATCGAAACTGGCGGATGTTCCTTCCGCGCAGACGGTCATGATCCAGCTGATGTGTGCCGTTGTCATTTTGCTGGCCGTATGCGTCCTTTTCGGTGATACCACGATCAACCCGACAGGGATACTCTGGGTCAGTCTCGGTTATCAGACCGTGATCGTCTGCTTTTTCAGTTTTCTGGTCTGGTTCTGGCTACTTCGTGTCTATCTCGCTTCCCGGCTTGGAGTCCTGTCGTTTCTGACGCCTGTTTTCGGGGTGATCTTCGGCATGACGCTGTTAAACGAATCCGTTGGCATTCGCTTCATTGCCGGAGCACTGTGCACCCTGTCGGATATCGTTCTGGTCAGTGCATGGGATATGGTGAACGGGGTTTTCAATAAATCACCGGATGTCGGGATCGGTCAGGGGAATCAGATAAAAAGATGATGGTGCAGGCAAGCTGTTCCATCATTATGCATGTCTGGAAAAAAAGTCAGGCAGAACATGATGCTATTGCCTTTTCTACGACAAGCCATAAATATCATCTCCTTATTTTACATATATGCACACCAATACATGTAAATTATTATAAAAATCAGCTATTTATATAAATATTACTTGTCCGGTGTGATATTGAAACAATTATCCACGAAAAAAAACTGAATAAAAATTCATCCTGTTGTCATTAAAATCACACTAGCGAATTGATGGGTGAATCTGACGTTGAGTTGAACCGGGCAATTCCAGTCTCTCCAATGGAAAATCGTCATGAGAGAATTTAATGATAAGTCTTCCTGCGCTTGTTCGGCTTTGCATTATTCTTCAACCAGCGCAACAAAGCTTGTCGAAATCTGCCGTGAACTGGTTCCATGCGTCTGAGTTCATTTCTTTTTTAAGCGGCAAAAGCATCCTGCACAGAACCAGAATGCCTATTACCCTGGATAGATATTGTTCGTCGATCATAAGATTTCTTTAAGCTTGATAGTTACGGGAACAAAAAAGCCGGAAAATTTTTCCGGCTTATTTGTTTGAAAATCAGGTAAATTAATTTTTCTGTTCAGCTTTTTTAGCCATGTCGTTCCATCGTTTTGCTTCTTGCTGGTCTGGCTTGACACCGAGACGGCCTTTTGTGTAGATGGAACCGAGTTCTTTCATGGCATTGATGTTTCCGTTTTGTGCTGCTGTCCTGTACCAGTAGAGGGCTTTTTCGGTATCTTTGGAAATTCCTTTTCCAAAAGCGTAGGCTGTTCCCAATAAACTCTGTGCTTTGGGCTCTCCTTTTTGAGCTCCAATGATGTAATACTGGACAGCTCGGTTCTGGTCTTTTTTAACTCCTTCTCCTCTAGCGTAAAGGATGCCGATGTTGGCGTATGCCTGATTATCACCATGTTCGGCTGCACGAAGAAACCAGTGCATGGCTTTCTTGAAATCCTGTTTGACACCCAAACCCATGTAGGTAAGATAGCCCATTTTCATTTCGGCTTCAGAATCATTTTGTTCGGCTGCTTTTAGAAACCACTTCGAAGCTTCGTTCGAGCTTTTGGGGGCGCCAAGCCCTTCAAGATACAGCAATCCAAGATTGAACTGGGCTGCAGCAAACCCGGCTTCTGCTGCTTTTTTGTACCATTTATAGGCTTCCTTTGGATCTTTTTTGACACCCTGGCCTTCATCGTACATATATCCAATCCGATTCATGGTGGCCGGGTTTGTGGCAGCATCCGGTTTCATGAAGTGAGTCATGGCTTCCTGATAGTTGCCGGCATTGTACAGGCGGTTGCCTTCTTCGATATTGCCGGCGAACGCCGGAGTGGAACCGATCAGAAAGAAGGACAAGAGGAGGGCTTTGAGAATGGTTTTCATCATTTCATCATAAAAAAAAGCTAACCTATTATGGCTAGCCTTGTTTGTTCCGGTCAAGGAGATATTGCTGAGCTTTTTGATGGTTGTCCCTGTTTCAGCCTCGTTAAGATTATTCCGATTGGAACGGTAGAATACCAATCTGTTCATTGACTGAAAATGCAAGTGGCTCGCATGCTTCGATGGCGGTATTCAGGTCGTTCAGTTTTTCGATGATCGCGGCAGGCAGAATGGTATAGCGTAGATCTTGTCCAGGAATGGCACTTTCGGAGATATTGGACGGGTAGATCGGATTGCAGGCGAACAGAAGCATATCTTCCGCTGAACACTTCATTTCGAGACAATTCTTTTTATAAATTTCCTTGTCGCTGTAGAATTTTTTTGCTTTGGCAGAATAGACGGTATCGCCATCAGCCCAGTCTGTTTTTTCGGCTTCATCCCAACGCTGTTTTATCCGTAGCTGTTCACATCCTTCGCAATTGAGCGCGTTTTTCCGACGAAGTTCTCCGCAGAACTCGCATATGACATGGGTACAGCCGTCGTATCTGGCTGAATATTCATCTTCACCAAAAAACTGACCATTTGTGAAAATGTTAATTTTGTAAGCCGTGTCGGTGGCTTAGAAGCCACAATTTTACATAATAAAAATTATGCGAAATCGGAATGTAATATTCAGACCCGCTTGCTTTTGGTATTTATTTGTCTGTGAAACCCTTCCGGAAATTATCGTGATATAAAAAACGGGACATGAGAAAGACTCATATCCCGCAATCGAGCTTGTTTCAGGAATGTCGTGCCAGACTAGAACTGATACCTCAATCCGATATCGAAGCGATAGTCCGTCTGGATATCGGCAGCAAAAGATCGTTTGACCTGAATGAATCCGAAGGTATCCTTGTTGAAGTTATAAGAGCCCCCTGCAGAGATTTCTCCCCAGGTATCTTTCATGCTGATGCGGCTCCGGTTTTCAACGCCGTTGTCCAGACTGTAATGCGCCTTGTATCTGGCGGCGAATTCCCGCAAACCGTCCAGTTTGACGAAGGCACTCCCTTGTTTCCATTCCCGTCCAAGTGCCATGCCGATCCGTCCGATCACGCTGTCAGTACCCTTGATCCTGACGTTCAGGTTGTTGTCTGTCCGGTATTTCACTCCGTTAATATGACCCAGGGTCAGTTGAAGCTGGGGGTCCAGATACCATTCCTTCTTTTTGTCCATATGGAATTTGCGGCCGTATTCCGCACTGGCCTGCCATGCATTCGTGTGGTAGCCTCCTTTGGTGACGTAGCGGAACTGGTCACTGATGGCGGTGAAGTCATTGTGCATGTGGGTGCCCTTGACGATAAGGTCAAGATAGCCGCCGTTTTCATATTTTCGGGTTCCGTAGAAAGACAGGCTGCCAAGCCAGTTGTCTGCCGAACCGCCGTTGGTAAGCTTGCTGTCGCCTTTTGTGTACGTGAATGCGCCACCCTAGGTCCATTTGCCGTCATTTTCCTTGTCGAAGTGGTCAAAGCCGAGCTGGATACCGGTATAGTCATTGCGGAAATAACCGCCCTTTTTGTCATAGCTGTTTCTTCCATGCAGTATTCTGACCCATCCACCTTCCAGATCGGGACGGTCGCGGACTTCGCCCATACGCTGGTAGAGTGTCTCGTTTTCCTGTCGCCACAGGAAATAATTCGTCATGCCAACCGAATCTATCGTATCCATCGTGGATGTACTCTCGTTAACAGGTTCAACACCCAGTTCGCCTTCCCATGCGTAAAAGGCTTTTGCATTGTCTGTAAGGGCGGATACGGAAATTTCATTGCCATCTTCGTCTACCAGTTTTCCATCCGAATTTACTGATATGGGCTTGTTTGTGTCAGTATATGTGAGGGTTCCATCATCATGATAGGTGATAGCATTGCCTGCACTGTCTTTCAGCTCGCTGAATTCGTTTTTTGCCAGAGACAGCGTTCTTCCGCGGGAGTCCGTAACGAGCAATTTGCCTTCTTCATCGGCAATGGCATTTCCGCTTGTTTTCAGCATAAGCGTCGTTTTTCCCGCAAGGGTTTCCTTGATGTCGTTAGGATTTCCGACAGTTTCTGAATCGGCATAATAAAAGCTGGATGAGAAATTGTTGACAAGTCCCTCATTGAGGGAGACCGTTCCGGCAGTGATATTAGCTTTCCCTTCATCGACAAAAATATTGTTGACAGCAGATTTCATCAACAGCATGGCAGAATTCTCATCGAAGTCGTCCGAGTTCTTGTCAATGCTGACATTCAGAAGGGATTTGTTACCGCCTGGGGTTTTCTGGACATGTTTCAGAAGTACCCCATTGCTGTCGATAGCCGTGCCATTGGTATGTGCGGTAATGGTTCCTGTTCCTTTGAAAACCCCTTGTACATTGATGAAACTGTTTTCACCCATGACAATGTTATAACCTTTGTCTTTGGCGTTGCGATCATCACCAAGGATCAGGAATGACCTGGGGGTATCTGTTTCTGTCGTAACGCGGATGTTTACGCCATCACCGAGAGTCATGGTATTGGATATGATTGCGTTCGAATCGTCATTTCCATAGGAAACTGTTCTTTGCACCAGATTCAGGGAAGCGTTGAAATCAGGATTTCTCTGACTATCCTGAACACGAATGTCCCCTGCTGCAAGGGTAAAACTGCCTTTCAGGGTAGTGGAAACGTCTGCTCCGTTGTCGTTATAATAAGTCGACAGCTTGAGAGATGAAGCGTTGTTTTGAGATGGTGAACTGACCCTGATCGTGACACTTCCATTTGGATCATCCGGTTTGGCTTCGATAACCTGTTCCCCGCCCCAGTTGTTGATTCCGACAGCATTAGCACTTGCAGATGAACTGTTGACGACGATGTCTTTTTTGACCCCCACATACTGGGAACCGACATCGCCTTTAACACCATCGTCTGTCCAGCCATGAATCCCCCAGGCGAACCCATTATTGTTTGTATTGTCGATATTGATTGAATCGACTGAATTGATGTATTGCCATCCGCAATCGGATGTGACCGTGTTATCCCCTGCAGCAATGCCTATATTCATTGCATAGATATTGCCGATTTGATGGATATATTGTTCTGTTCCGTATTGACTGAATACGCCATAGAAAAACCGGCTACTCGACTCCCCTATTTGTCCAATTGGCATGTAGATTCTCTGGACTGATGCTGCATGCGGGACATTTCCGCTGGCATCCGCCGTACCCCGATTGCCGCTTCCGATATTTGCGATGGCTGTGCCACGATTCGTTTGCAAACCGGTTGATGTACTGTTGACGGTGATTTTTCCAATCGCTCCGGCTGGATCTTCAATCGAGTTTCCGAAAATCTGGACACCGGAATTATTGTGAATGACGCCATCGGACTTCATGATGACTCCCATGCGGGCACTTTGAGTATTGGCATTCAACTCATCAAAGTAACCGGTTACTTTCTGATGGGGCTGATTATCAGGATTCATTTCCGTGAGATTCCCTCTTGTCCAGAAAATTTTTCCGGAACCAGCTGAAATCTTTACGACATGGGCAAGATCGATGGTCTGATTATTATTCTGGGCATAAAAGACCTGTCCACCTCCGGCAGTGATACTCAGATTATTGTCTGTACTGCTGACGGTTTGGGCATTGTTTGCGGAAGAGATAATGGGTTTTGCGGCTGCATTAACTGCGAATGTGGATGTGATATTCCCTGCCAGTTCATACTCTGTTCCTGTATATTGGCTGGTTCCCGTATTCCCGCTTAATTCCTCGGCATGAATGACGGGAAAAGCAAGACAAAGCGCAGCAGCCAAAAGCGTTAAACGATGTTTTGGAAAAGGAGTTTTCATTACAAGCTTTCTTTATTCGCCAATATGGATAAATTCGTTTCAATGGATGTTTCCGGAAAAAACGGCAGAATTGCAGGTCTTGAAACCGGTCAATTCCCGGTCTGCATGCGGCTATGGAAGAAGGCATTTTCCAGACGTTTCCCATATGCAGGCGAACACAATCCTGACGCTGGCAGTTGATCTGCCATCGTTGTTGTCGTATTGAATTCAACGGGATGAATCCGCCGCTGCTGTGCCGTTTTTCAAGACTGGCGATGTCAGCTTGAGCGCACTGTGCGGATACACCTGCACGGGTTGTTGTTCCTTATAAGAACACTGGATATTCACGCAGATTCTCTGGACGTATACCCTTTACCTATCGCCAAGTGTGATTTTTTTGGAGGTTCAGGAATCGTCCAGATCGAAAAGTCCGGTCGAGTCATTTGCCCGAACTTCTGTCCCTGTCATGCCGGATGCCAAAAAGAGTGTCCTTGCCAGAATAGTCGGTTTTACTTTCCATACTGGCAAAATAAATTTTTCATTCATAACGTATCCTGATGTAGTAAGCAAATCCTCTGAGGGGGTTAGCCGGTCAGAGCACCGCAAGAAAGGGATATGTTGTAACGAAAGGAGCCGTCAAGGCTGAAATCGTGAGTTGGAAAGTGCGTTAAAACCTGTTATTTCATTTTGGGGAAACCCTTGTTTCAGGAAGAGATAACGCATAACCTTGTCAATCCCTTGCTCTGAAGTAAATGTTATTAAAAACACATTTTTTTGGGAATAAGGGATTTTGTGGATAAAATGCGGGGGGGGGGGTAGATAATCATTTATTATCAATAACTTAAATTAAATATTTAATAAAATACTGAATTTGTTTTTTGCTTCATATATGCAACGTTTTTTTGTGGCAATACGTACTTCATCTCTTTTCGCCGGGAATATCGTGAAGAGTCGGTATCCACAGGAATCGGTCGATGCAAAGTCGCTTGTTTTGCTGATTGTTCCCGCAAGAGTACCGTGCACTTTTCCTTTTGCAGGGATTCAGGATGTCGGGGAAAAATCACTGACCGGATTTCTTGCTGAAAAACTCCCGCCATGCCGGTTAACGCAGGCGGGAGTTGAGAGAGCGTCACCTGAACAAAATGTTTCTGGACGAATTGATGTGCCGGGTCATTCAAATAGATATTTGATACCGGCCTGAGCGGCTTCTTCATGATAGCCGCCCTTGCCTGCACGGACGCCCAGTGTGATCCATCCGAGCAGGTTTTTCTTCAGATGTCCTTCTGCACCGATACGTATTTCACCGCTATCGCGTGCACCGTCCTGATAAACCCGGTCGCCATTCATCGAAACGCCCCGTTTTCTGGAATTGTGAATCCAGTTCGCTTCGATGAACCCGAGTCCCTTGTCTTCACGGTTGGCATGAAGCCGGGCACCGAGCCGGAATATGATGTTATCGTTGCCCAGCTGGCGATAGATGGTGTGGTTGCTGTCCTCCGCCCTGTCGGCTTTCACTCCGTCCCAGATGACCTGAGCCTGCGGTTGCCAGCTCCAGACGACACGATCGATTCCTGCGTTGCCCGTTTCACCAATCGGAAGTGTCTTGCCGACTTCCAGTGAAGCGACCCAGCCATTGGAATCATAGGTGAATTTCGGAAGGGAACCGTAAATCTCGTTATCATATTTTCCCCACATCAGCCAGCTGTCCAGATAGAAGCCCTTATCCGGTGAATTGCCCGTATAAAGCGTGCCGTAAACACCCAATGCAAAGCCATCCACTTCAGATTTGGCATGATACCGGCCATGCGTATGGGAACGGCCGTCGAGCGCACCGCCGAATGCACCGATTGTGTACTTCCAGTCGTCATTGATGGTCTTGCGGAAAAGATCTCCACCGATCTGGGTTACGTACGTTTCCGCATGCGTTTTGGTAGCGCCGTTTTCCATACGGTAATGCGTATGATTGCCGACTACCCTGCCCCATGCCGCCTGTTCTTTCACTTCTCCGGTAAATGGATCGCTGTAGTATGCCTGTCCCATACGGTCATGAAGACGCATATGCATTTGTGTCAGCGCCAGCGAATTGTTGACGTAACTGCCTGCTTCGGAGCGAATCTCGCCGGAATTGACCAGATACCAGTCCTGTTTTCCGCCAGAGGTTCCTTCATTACGGCCTTCAAGACCGTAATAATAAGCCCCGCCTACAATCGGGCCGCCTTCCTTCAGGGCAAAACCGCTGTCTGCATTTTCGGCATGCAGAATGTGAATCCCCTGCTCTGTTTGTGCGCCATTGCTTCCGGGAAGTGCATTGACACGTACAGGACTGGTGCCTGTAGCCGCTCCGGCGATGGATACAAAGTCGGTCGGGGAATCATGATCTCCATTCAAACGGGTGTTATAAACCAGTGTTCCGCCTTCTCCCTTGTAATCGCCCGTGATATTGACCATGTTTAACGTATCGGTCGAAGCCGTTGCCTGTCTGGAAAGATAGACAGTACCGGCATTGGTCAGATTGTTGAGATAGTGGTTACCGGAACCGTCAGCGCCATTCAGATACAGGTGCGAACCGGTACCGGCGGTTGTCGAGGCAGCGGCAAGCGCTTTGGCACTTTCCAGTTTGGCAATGGAATTGGTCAGGTTGACAGCGCCTTCATATCCCATATTGTCGGTATGGATGCTCAGGTTGCTGTATTCTGCATTGAGAACGGCATGGCTGTTACCCGTAAGTGTGCCTTTGATCGAGGCAGAGGCAATGCCATTCAGATTTTGGGAGAGACCTCCGGTAATGGTCAACTGCCCGGATTGGTCTGGCGAACTGTTCAGAGTGTTGAAATCGATGGTGGAATCCTTTTCCTGTTGCAGGCCGCCGATGGACTGGGTCTTGCCGTTCAGGGCATAAGTGGTGTTTTCACCCAGTGCCAGATTTCTGGTGTAACCCAATGCCTGGTTTGCTCCCTGCTGAAGGGTGGCGCCTGTTGCAACGGTGGTTTCACCACGATAGGTATTGAACCAGGTCCGGTTTTTTTCATCCTTTTTCTGATCTTCCCGATAGTACCGGCTGTTTTCGTCACCCATGATGACGGTATTTCCTTCGGGAATGAAAACGCCGCCCTTACCGGTTACCTGTGCGGACAAGGTATAGTTATCCGGATCGGTTGTGTCGCCGGGATCGGTCCGGCCATTCAGAACGACCTGTTTGCCGTCCAATACGTTCAGACTTTTCAGCCAGTAGGCAATACCGGCACCGCCTTCCGCGCCTTCGACAGTCTTGATCGTACGATTGTCCTTGTCATAAGAACCATCAAAATGCAGGTATTTGTAAAAGGAATAGGTGGCATTGGCAACCTTTCCGTTACTGCCTTGCATAATGTCGAAACCATCGACATCGAACGTCAGATGATCCAGTTGTTCGGTTGTATTGCCATCGCCAATCGGAACACTGGCATGGATCATATCGCGTCCATGTATTGAAATACCGATCTGGGTGTTTCCGAATGCCTTGATGTCCTGATCGTTTTTGGAACGGAATTCTTCGATCTTGCTGAAATTGATATCGACGGCATGAATGTCCTTGCCCGTGTTTTTGCCGCTGTTGACGGCAAGATAAAGTACCTGACCGTTGTAATATCCATTTCCGTTTGCGACGACCTCATTGCCGCTGGCATCTTTCTGGTTCCGGTTGCCGGTAAACGCATCCATGAGTGTATGACCGTCATTGGTCACCATCATGCCGTTGTCATGAGCCAGCAGGGACAGCCCGGCTTTGCCGTCGGTACCATAACCGTGATTGACTTCATTTGATGTACTGTTG
>CAJKQK010000014.1 GCA_905202055.1 uncultured Oxalobacter sp. | reverse complement strand
CGGATAGGTGACAACCATATATCGTCACGACTGAAAATTTTTATGGCGAGTTTGCACTGGTACATAAATTCTCCACAACACAAATACAAAGATGCCTTTTATCATTCAATCGCTAGCAACAAGGCGGCCACTTGTTAAAAAAAAACATAATTCCTAGTTTTTCCATAGAGAATATCACTTTTATAATTTTTTGCTATAAAAAAACATTTAAAATAATTCCATAATGCAATATTTGATAAAAGCACAACAAAAAAGGCAGCTTTCGCTGCCTTTTTCAAACCAAGCCTGTTTTTGTTACTTTTTATCAACTTTTACATCTTTGGATTGAGCGTTACAATCGTTTTCAATAATGATAACGCTCGGTGGTTTTACCGCGTCCCCGGCAGCAGGAGCGACAACAGCCGCCGGTTTTTCCACCGGAGCGACATAACCTGCTGTCATCGGCAACATCGGAACGATCAGCAAGGCAACGATATTGATGATCTTGATCAACGGGTTGACCGCAGGGCCTGCCGTATCCTTGTATGGATCGCCAACGGTGTCACCTGTGACGGCTGCCTTGTGGGCTTCGGAACCCTTGCCACCGAAGAAACCGTCTTCGATATATTTCTTGGCATTATCCCAGGCGCCACCGCCCGTCGTCATCGAAATGGCGACGAACAGACCAGTCACAATTGTCCCCATCAACACACCACCCAAAGCTGCGGGGCCCAGAGCCAGACCGACAACGATCGGAACGATGACCGGCAACAGGGAAGGAATGATCATTTCCCTGATAGCGGCAGAAGTCAGCATATCGACAGCCTTGTCATACTGTGGCTTCGCGGTGCCTTCCATAATGCCGGGGATTTCCTTGAACTGTCTGCGAACTTCAACGACAACGGAACCGGCTGCACGGCCGACCGCTTCCATCGCCATTGCGCCGAACAGATAAGGAATGAGGCCACCGATAATCAGGCCGATAATGACTCTCGGATTGGACAAATCAAAGGATGTCGACAAACCGATGGAATCCAGCGCATGAGTATAGTCGGCAAACAGAACAAGTGCCGCCAGACCGGCCGAACCGATCGCATAGCCTTTCGTCACTGCCTTGGTTGTATTGCCGACAGCATCCAGAGGATCGGTCACGGCACGGACTGATTCCGGCATACCGGCCATTTCGGCGATACCGCCGGCGTTATCGGTAATCGGACCGTATGCATCGAGTGCGACAATGATACCGGCCATGGACAACATGGACGTTGCAGCAATCGCGACACCGTACAATCCGCCACAGAACTGATAAGTGACGTAAATGGCGGCACATACGGCGAGAACAGGATAAGCGGTCGATTTCATGGAAACGCCCAGACCGGCAATGATGTTAGTGCCATGACCTGTCGTGGATGCTTCAGCGATATGCTTGACCGGTTTGAAATCCGTACCGGTATAGTATTCCGTGATGTAAACCATCAAACCTGTCAGAACGATACCGACAACCGAAGCGCCGATCATCTGATAGCGCATGTCTTCCGGCATGATCCACCATGTGACGCCAACGAAACCGATAAGCGACAGGATCGCGGACCACCACAAGCCCTTGTAAAGGGCAGACATGACTTTCTTGTTGGGATCGGCCTTGACCATCGAACAACCGATGATCGAACCGATAATCGAAACGCCGCCGAGCAACAAAGGATAAATGATTGCCTGAGTCGTCGCGTTCGTAATCAGGAGAGCGCCCAGAAGCATCGTTGCGATCAGCGTCACGACATAGGTTTCGAAAAGGTCAGCCGCCATCCCTGCGCAGTCACCGACATTGTCACCGACATTATCGGCAATAACGGCCGGATTGCGTGGATCGTCTTCAGGAATACCGGCTTCGACTTTACCGACCAGATCGGCGCCGACATCAGCGCCCTTGGTGAAGATACCACCACCCAGACGGGCGAAAATGGAAATCAGGGAAGCGCCAAAAGCCAGACCGACCAGAGGCTTGATCATATCGTGAGGGGAAAGGTTTGCTGCCGAAGGCAGATACGAAAGGACTATATAAAAAAGGGAAACACCCAAAAGTCCCAGACCGGCGACGAGCATACCGGTAATCGCCCCCCCGCGAAACGCAACGTTAAGCGCGCTTTGCATCCCATTGACGGCTGCCTGTGCCGTACGGACATTGGCACGAACGGAAACGTTCATTCCGATGAAACCGCAGGCTCCGGACAGAACCGCGCCGACGAGAAAACCGATTGCCGTTGCCCAGCCCAGTCCGGGAATAAAGCCGATGATGATAAACAGGACAACGCCAACTATACCGATTGTCCGGTATTGCCGAGTCAGATACGCGGCAGCGCCTTGTTGAATTGCGTGGGCAATCTCCTGCATCCTTTCGTTTCCGGCGTCCTTTGCCAGAATCCAGCTTCGTGTGACCAGACCGTAAATAACGGCCAGCACACCACATGCAACGGCAAACCACAAACCTACAGCCATAATGACTCCTTTATCAGATTGACGTTCTACTTCTTCAGTTTAACGGGAATGTTGGTTGCCCACGAATGAGATCAATTCTTCAGCGCGTCGATAATACCTGCGCGGATCTGCTCAATCGGTCCGACGCCAGAGAGCTTGCGATACTGGGGGGCACCCGGCGCGCCGGACTGGGCCCATTTGCTGTAATAGCCAACAAGCACTTCAGTCTGGTCATGATAAACAGCCAGCCTCTTCTTGACTGTTTCTTCCTTGTCGTCATCACGAATAATGAGGTCTTCTCCCGTCAGGTCATCCTTGCCCTCCACTTTCGGAGGATAGAATTCGACGTGGTACGTTCTTCCAGAACCGGGATGGACACGTCTGCCGCTCATGCGGGCAACAATCGTTTCATCCGGTACATCGATTTCGACAACGTAATCAATGGCGATACCCGCCTCTTTCATCGCTTCAGCCTGACCAATCGTGCGAGGGAATCCATCGAACAGATAACCCTTTTCACAATCCGGCTGCTTCAAACGATCCTTGACCAGATTGATAATCAGCTCATCGGAAACCAGTCCGCCGGACTCCATGATTTTTTTCGCTTCGAGACCAAGGGGGGTGCCGGCAGCGACAGCTGCACGCAACATGTCACCGGTTGAAATCTGTGGAATACCGTATTGTTCACGGATAAAAGCCGCCTGAGTGCCTTTGCCTGCACCCGGAGCTCCCAACAATATTAGACGCATTACAAAATTCCTAAAAATATGAATAAAAAATGACGGCCTGTTCGCTGCTCGCGGTCAACTCACGCCAATATACGACAAGCCATCTTTGAAATAACTGATTCTACCTTGGAATCCAAACAAATTCGACAATTGTCAATAAGCAGTGTTGCAATTAAAAAGAGTGCCTGACACGTTCCAGATCTTCCAGGGTATCGACACCCGCTTCCGGAATCGTCTCCGTCACGTGAACCGCAATCGAATAACCGTGCCAGAGTACCCGCAACTGCTCAAGGGATTCAGTCTGCTCTATCGGGGAAATAGAGAGAGAAGAATACTTCTGCAGGAAATCGTTGCGGAATGCATACAGACCGATATGACGCAAGGCACTGAATGGATTGGGAAAGACCTTGTCCGGTTTTGAATAACCATCCCGGTACCACGGTATGGCCGCCCGCGAAAAATACAATGCCTTGTTGAACCTGTCCAGAACGACTTTGACAAAATTCGGATTGAAGATTTCGTCAGGCTGTTCCATCCGGTGTGCCGCCGTCGCCATCGGTACGTTTTCTGAAACAAGCGCCGCCGTCGCCGAAATCAGTTCAGGGTCGATCAGTGGTTCATCCCCCTGCACGTTTACTACCACATCGGAAGCCGACCAATTCATCTTTGCCGCTACTTCGGCAATACGATCTGTACCCGATACGTGATCTTTTCTCGTCAGCACGGCGTTCACTGCATGTTTTTCACAGGCATCGACAATTGATTGATCGTCTGTGGCAACAATGATATCTTTCGCTCCAGCCAGGACAGCCCTTTCCGCCACCCTGACCACCATAGGTTTTCCGCCAATATCAGCAAGCGGCTTGTTCGGCAAACGGGTCGATGCCAGCCGTGCGGGAATAACGACATAAAAAGACATAATCAATTCAGGAATAAAAGTGAAATTCAGTATTTGCCAGGCATGTCATCCAGCACGCGCGCCTGATCTTCCCACATAATGGGAATGCCATCCCGTATCGGGTAAGCCAGCCTGTCTGCCCGGCAGATCAGCTCCTGTTTATCCTTGTCATATTGCAATTTGCCCTTGCATAAGGGGCAAACCAGTATCTCAAGCAAATCTGCATTCACGGCATTTCTCCACAATCCGGCGTTCCAGCTCATCATTATTATCGATTTCGACACGGGCAGGAACAACCCATATACGATCATCCGACACTATTTCCTCAATTTGTGCACATTTCACGGCATCTTTTTCAGTGATCAGAATAATATCGGCATCCAGTGTCCCAAATGGATTCGATGTAAAAGCGAAATGATCCGGCAAAGGCAATTCCGTAAAATTCAGTCTTGCCATCCGCAAGGAAGCGAAAAAACGGGATGGATTGCCGATTCCGGCCGCCGCGACTGTTTTCAGCATTTCCCCTGAAGAACCGGTCTGGATTTCCTGAAGTTTTTTAACATGTGTCCGGTCTTTCAACTGTTCTGCCCTGTCGGTGACCATTCGCATAAGAAACATGTCATCAACATAAATGGGATTGCCCGGAGCCGGGCTGTTATTTCCGTTGATGACCGTAAAATCACGGCGTCGCGAAACCGGTTCACGCAAAGGACCTGCAGGCAACATCCAGCCATTTCCACTACCACGGCCGTCAAACAGCATGATTTCCACATTTCGCGCCAGGGCGTAGTGCTGCATCCCATCGTCTGAAATAATGATGTCCACTTCAGGATGCCGGTTCAAAAGAAACTCTGCGGCTTTTACCCGTTTTCTGCAAACAACGAGGGGGCATCCGGTTTGGGAAACGATCAGCAATGGTTCATCACCGGCCTGATCCGATTTTGAATGGTCCGTCACCAATACAGGATCAACGTTCGACGTACCATACCCTCTTGAAATGACGCCGGGAGTGAACCCGGCTTTCCTGAGAATGCCGACCAGCCAGATGACCAGAGGGGTTTTTCCCGTCCCCCCCACAAAGACATTCCCGACGATAACCACCGGAACAGGTAGACGAAACGACTTGAACCAGTTGTTTTTATAGGCATAACGGCGGAAAACGACAACCAGCCTGAAGAGCAGGGAAAACGGCCACAGCAACGCGGAAAACAATCCACGCTTTGTCCAGATGTTCATCCATCCACTTTGTTTGCTGTTTTGCTGGCTCAAAAAGATCCTTTCGATTTCTTAACCCGCACTGAAGACCATCATTCAGATTGAACCTGTGTCGCAAACGTCAACCTGTCCAGGCCTGCAAGCCGTGCCGCCTCGAGAATGTGGATGACATTCTGATGTCGGGCGCCACCATCGGCCGAAATGATGACAACCGGTCCTTTTCCATCAACCGTCTTCGGCACCCGTTTCTGCATTTCTGATGCAAACTGGGAAGGGCTGACATAAGGGATACGCTCGTTGTTGATGGCAAAATCACCTCTGGCGTCAACCGACACATTCAACTCCAGCAAACGCTGCGGCAATTTTTCGGCATTGGCCGTTGGCAACGTGATCTGCAATTCGGAAAACTTGCTATATGTCGTGGTCACCATCAGAAAAATCAAAATGACCAGAAGCACATCGATAAACGGGATCAGGTTGATTTCAGGCTGCTCATGGTTTTTTCCGCGTCGAAAATTCATGCTGACCTCACTTTATCCGGACTGGCGCAATGAACAGATCACATCGACAAGCCTTGCCGACTGTCTTTCCATCTCGATCAGAAAACTGTCGACAAGTGCCCGGAAATGACGATAAAAAACGAGAGTCGGCATGGCGATCAGCAAACCGAAACCGGTATTGTAAAGTGCCACCGAAATCCCATGGGCCAGTTCCGCAGGATTGGCACCTCCGGCATTCTGCGAACCGAAAATCTCGATCATCCCGACAACCGTGCCGAACAGGCCCATCAGCGGCGCCAGCGTCGCAATCGTCCCGATCGTCGTCAGAAAGCGCTCCATCTGGAGAGCGACACTGCGGCCGGTTTCTTCCATTGCCTCCTTCATATTGTCACGGGAGACGTCGGAATGCTGGAGGCCGGTTGCCAGCACCGCTCCCAGAGGCGAACCCTTTTCCAGCCGGTCGACCAGCACCGCATCCACACAGCCTTCCCGGTAATCCCGTATCACCTGTTCCAGCAAACCCGGAGGCAGAATCTTGCGACGTCTCAGATAAATGAGACGTTCGATAATCAGGGCCAATGCAATGACAGAGGCAATGAGCAAAAACCAGATCGGCCATCCTGCCGCTTGAATGATAGAAAACACAAAAGCCTCCAGACGAAAATCGAAACTTGTTTATCAGTCAGCCTGCTTCTTATAACCCTAGCCGGTCTCTCATATGGGCGATGGCATTTTTGACCTGTGCAGGCGCCGTTCCCCCGATGTGATCCCGTGCCTTGACCGATCCTTCGAGTGTCAGGATCTCCATGACATCCGATTCGATCAGAGTCGAGAATTCCCTCATTTGATCCAGTCTCATTTCACTCAAATCACAGCCCTTTTCTACGCAGAAACGGACTGCTCTCGCAACCGCTTCATGCGCATCACGGAAAGGCAAACCTTTTTTGACCAGATAATCGGCCAGATCGGTTGCCGTCGCATACCCCTGAAACGCCGCCTGACGCATCATTTCCGGTTTGACCGTGATCGCGCTGACCATATCCGCAAAAATACGCAAGGTATCGGATACCGTATCCACGGTATCGAAAAGCGGTTCCTTGTCTTCCTGATTGTCCTTGTTATACGCCAGCGGCTGGCCTTTCATCAGCATCAGCAGCCCTATCAGATGACCGTTAACACGACCGGTTTTTCCTCTCGCCAGTTCCGGAACATCCGGATTTTTCTTCTGGGGCATGATCGAGGAACCGGTACAGAAACGGTCTGCAATATCGATAAAACCGACTCTCGGGCTCATCCATATAATCAGCTCTTCAGACATTCTCGAAATATGCGTCATGATCAGGGCAGCATCGGCGCAGAATTCGATTGCGAAATCCCTGTCGGAAACCGCGTCCAGCGAATTGCGGCACACTTCTTCGAATTCCAGCGTTTTCGCCACTCTTTCACGGTCGATCGGAAACGTCGTGCCAGCCAGCGCAGCAGCGCCGAGAGGAAGACGGTTGACACGCTTTCTGCAATCCCGCAAACGTTCGATGTCCCGGTTGAACATTTCAGCATAAGCCAGCAGATGGTGGCCGAAGGTGACGGGCTGCGCTACCTGCATATGCGTGAAACCGGGCAAAATCGTGTCGAAATGCTTTTCTGCCAGATTAAGCAATGATTCACACAGACGGTGCAATAAATGATCGATATCGTCGATGGCACTGCGCAGGTACAGACGGATATCGGTCGCTACCTGATCGTTTCTGGAACGGCCGGTATGCAGACGCTTTCCGGCATCCCCGATCAAATCGGTCAGACGACGCTCGATATTCATATGAACGTCTTCCAGTGCGATTTGCCAGTCGAAGCGGCCATCCGCGATTTCTTCGGAAATCTGTTTCAGGCCGCGCATGATATCGGCAAGATCCTGCGGACTGATGATTTTCTGTGCACATAGCATTTCAGCATGGGCAAGGGAGCCCTGAATATCGAAAGCGGCCATTCGCTTGTCGAATGTCACTGACGCCGTATAACGTTGGACCAGTTCGTCCACCGGTTCGGAAAACCGCCCGGACCATACATCGCTTTTTGTTGAAGATTGATCGCTCATAATAAAATCCTGTTGAATAGGCAGGATTATAGAACAAGCTGCCCCAAACAACGAAACCCGTCAAAAATAAAGCCTGATAAAAAAATCCCCGCAGACTCGCGGGGATTTTCATTTAATTGAGATAAATCAGGAAATATCCCTTACCGCGCCACGGTCAGCCGAAGCAGCCGTCGCCGCGTAAGCTTTCAATGCTCTGGAAACCTGACGGTCACGGTTGACCGGCTTCCATGCATCGGCACCTCTGGCTTCCATTTTCTGGCGACGGGCTTTCAATTCGTCATCGGACACTCTCAACTGAATGCTGCGTGCCGGGATATCAATATCGATCATATCGCCTTCCTCGATCAGGCCGATGGCGCCACCGGAAGCCGCTTCAGGGGAAGCATGGCCGATCACAAGACCGGACGAACCACCGGAAAAACGGCCATCCGTAAACAGGGCGCAAGACGTGCCCAGTCCCTTGGACTTGATATACGACGTCGGATACAGCATTTCCTGCATGCCCGGACCGCCTTTAGGGCCTTCGTAACGAATGATGATGACGTCGCCTGCATGTACCTTGTCGCCCAAAATCGCGTCAACGGCATCTTCCTGGCTTTCGAAAATCCGTGCCTTGCCGGTGAATTTCAGAATACTGGAATCGACACCTGCCGTTTTGACGATACTCCCCTTTTCAGCGATATTGCCGTAAAGCACGGCAAGACCGCCATCCTGCGAATAGGCATGAGCCTTGTCGCGAATACAACCGGAAACGCGATCCGTATCCAGTTCCTTAAAACGGGAATTCTGGGAGAATGCCTGAACAGTTCTGACACCGCCCGGAGCTGCCTTATAGAAAGTTTTGACATTTTCATCGGATGTCGTCATGACATCGTACTGTTTGATCGCATCGCCCAATGTTTTGCTGTGAACCGTCGAGGTATTCGGATCGATCAGACCGGCCCGATTCAATTCAGCCATAATGCCTAGAATGCCGCCCGCACGATGAACGTCTTCGACGAAATAATCATGGGTAGCCGGCGATACCTTGCAAACACAGGGTACACGGCGCGATACCTGATCGATGTCAGCCATCACGAAAGGCACTTCACCTTCATTGGCCACCGCCAGCAAATGCAAAACCGTATTGGTCGAACCACCCATGGCAACGTCGAGAGCCATCGCATTTTCAAGTGCGGCCTTGGTCACAATACTTCTCGGCAAAACGGAATCATCGTTCTGTTCATAGTAACGTTTGGTGATTTCGACGATCGTTCTGCCCGCTTTCAAAAACAATTCCTTGCGGTCGGCATGCGTTGCCAGCAAGGTGCCGTTTCCGGGAAGCGACATACCCAGCGCTTCCGTCAGACAGTTCATCGAATTGGCGGTAAACATACCTGAACAGGAACCGCAAGTCGGGCAGGCCGACCGTTCATAGTCCGCCACCTGTTCATCGGTGATATTCGGATTACCTGCCTGAATCATGGTATCGATCAAATCGACCTTGATGACTTTCTTGTCGCTCTGTCCATGGAAAGCACCCAGAATCTTGCCCGCTTCCATCGGACCGCCGGACACGAAAATGCTTGGAATATTCAGACGCATGGCGGCCATCAACATTCCCGGAGTGATTTTGTCGCAGTTGGAAATACACACCATTGCATCGGCACAATGGGCGTTCACCATATATTCAACGGAATCGGCAATCAATTCCCGGGATGGCAGCGAATACAGCATACCGCCGTGACCCATAGCAATACCGTCATCTACGGCAATCGTGTTGAATTCTTTGGCAATACCGCCCGCCGCTTCAATTTCACGCGCCACCATCTGACCGAGATCTTTAAGATGGACATGACCGGGAACGAACTGGGTAAAGGAATTGACGACAGCGATAATCGGCTTGTCGAAATCGCCATCTTTCACACCGGTTGCACGCCAGAGCGCACGCGCCCCTGCCATATTCCTTCCATGAGTGGAAGTCCAGGAACGATATTGAGGCATTTGAAATCTCCAGTTTATTTTTGCGATAACGGAATATTTTGACACGAAATGCAAAATGAAACATCTTTATTAAACGTGCACCCTACAAACAATAGCGTTAAACTCGCACTTTATTTGTTCTACAGCTGTGTCATATAAAAAAACATGTGACACAATTGCCACCTTGGAGAAACAGATCAGGCGTCATTCTTCGATGCGCCCTTGAAAATTATGCTCATACATCCATTACCCGATCCGGTCGCTTTTTCAATCGGCCCACTCCCTGTACACTGGTACGGCCTCATGTATCTGTTTGCATTTGTGCAATTTATTGTGCTCGGCAGAGTACGCCTGAAACAACCGCACATCGAACAGGAAGGCTGGAAAAAAACCGACCTGGAAGATATGTTGTTTTACGGTGTTTTGGGCGTGATCATCGGCGGCAGGCTTGGCGAGGTTTTTTTCTACAATGCTGCATATTTTCTGTCGCACCCCCTTCAGATTTTTGCCGTCTGGCATGGAGGCATGTCTTATCACGGAGGTCTCCTCGGTGTTATTGCGTCCATTTCGATCTGGTGCTACAGAAAAAAAAGAAATCTCGTCGAAACATTTGATTTCATTTCACCACTGGTACCACTCGGTTACGCTGCTGGCCGTATCGGAAACTTCATCAACGGGGAACTACCGGGGCGCCTAGCCGATCCATCCTTACCCTGGGCAATGATCTGGCCGAACGTCGACATGTTGCCGCGCCATCCGTCCCCTATCTATCAGGCGCTGGTCGATGGATTGCTAATGTTCATTCTTTTGTGGTTATATGCTCGCAAAAAACGCCCTCTTGGAGCTGTCAGCGCCATGTATGTATTTTTATACGGTTCCGCCAGATTCTTCACTGAATACTTTCGGGTTCCGGACTATGAAGTAAGCTTCTTCGGCATAACGATCTCTGCCGGGCAGATGCTTTCGCTTCCCATGATTGTATTCGGCCTTGTGGTATGGGTACTGATTATCCGGCACACGGCAAAAAAGAAAATTTTCCGGTAACATAAAAACGAAAAGGGAAGAACGCTAGTCATGTTCTTCGCAATTCAGGACACGGCGAACGATATCGCCGGAAAATCCCCTCTGCGTCAGAAAACGGATCTGTTTCGCTTTTTCCGAAGCATCAACAGGTTTGCTGCCAAATTTTTTTCGCCAGATACCGAGCGCCCTGTCAAACTCATTTTCAGACATCACGCTTTTTGCTTCGTCCAGCGTTTTTTCATCCACGCCATGCATTTCCAGTTCGCGCAGGACACGCCCGCTGCCATAACGCGAGCAACGCCGCCTGACAAAAGCTTCGGCAAAACGTTCTTCGGAAAGAAATCCCTGCTTTTGCAACCACTCCATCAGCGCGGCCAGATCATCCCCTTCTTCCACATAAGGCGATAATTTTCTTGCAAGCTCTTTCGGGCTATATTCGCGTATGGACAAATACCGCAATGCCCGCGCTTTCAGAGTCGCTTTCGGTTTCATCGATTCTCACTCCCGATTACCCAAAAAACGACTCTTCACGGACATATCCGGTCATTTTGTCTCAACGGCGCTTTCTTCCGTATCTTTTATCGGAGGCAATTCCCGGACGCCATACGATGCTCGGACCTTGTTTTCGATTTCACGGGCCAGTTTCGGATTGGCGCGCAGGTAGTTGCGTGCATTGTCCTTGCCCTGCCCGATCTTCTCGCCATTGTAGCTGTACCATGCCCCCGCCTTGTCGACAATCTTGGCTTCGGAGCCCAGATCTAGAATTTCCCCTTCACGGGACGTGCCTTCACCATAAAGGATGTCGAAATATGCTTCCTTGAATGGAGGTGCCGTTTTGTTCTTGACAACCTTGACCCGGGTTTCACTGCCGATGACTTCATCACCTGACTTGATGGAACCGGTACGGCGAATGTCCAGACGGACTGATGAATAGAATTTCAATGCATTCCCACCCGTCGTCGTTTCGGGATTGCCGAACATGACGCCGATTTTCATACGGATCTGGTTAATGAAAATAACGGAGGTATTGGTTTTGTTGATACTGCCTGTCAATTTGCGCAATGCCTGTGACATCAAACGCGCCTGCAGACCCGGCAGCGAATCCCCCATATCGCCTTCGATTTCGGCTTTCGGCGTCAATGCGGCGACTGAATCGATAACGATCAGATCGACACCTCCGGAACGAACCAGCGCATCCGTAATTTCAAGGGCCTGCTCACCGGTATCCGGCTGGGAAATCAGCAAATCCTGCAAGCGGACGCCCAGTTTCTGTGCATAACCCACGTCGAGAGCATGTTCGGCGTCAATGAAAGCACAGGTTCCACCCAGTTTCTGCATTTCTGCGATAACCTGCAAGGTCAGGGTTGTTTTCCCGGACGATTCAGGGCCATAAATTTCGATAACTCTGCCTCTAGGCAAACCGCCAACACCCAGGGCGATGTCCAGTCCCAGAGAACCCGTCGAAACAGAAGGAATTTCTTCCACAACAACGCCGGGCGCCATCCGCATAACGGAACCTTTGCCGAATTGCTTTTCAATTTGAGCCAACGCAGCTGCGAGTGCCTTGTTTTTCTCCTGATTGGATGCGTTTTTATTATCGTCCATAAGATTCTTTCAATTTAAATAGCGCAGAAAAAATTCAAAATCATGTTGCTGTATATATTAACAGTATTTTTGAGAAAATAATTTAATATTTTACCGATATCGTCAAAATTATTATCCAGCCCGATTCTTTTAATCGAAGGGCAATTTGGCTATAATAACGCTAACACCATGGGACAAACGGTTGTTGATCTGCATGAGTGTTGGCAGCTGTTTTGCCTTATCGGTAAACTGTACACCAAGAACAGGTACCTATGCCACTTCCACCTCCGACCAACCCGCGTGTTTTAAAACACACGAGAAACATTCAGGTTCAGTTTTTCCATAGAGACGATGAGCTCTGGGATATTGACGCACGTTTCACCGACATCAAAACGCATGATCTGTTTCTGACATCGATTGTCATCCCTGCAAAACGGGCATTGCATGATTTCTGGCTGCGTCTCACCATCAATGCCCAGGCTACCATCGTGGATGCCATCGTTGTTTTCGATGAAGTGCCTTTTGAAGGCTTCTGCGAAACCATTCATTCCCGATACAAGCAACTGATCGGTTTGAATATCCTGCATCATTTCCGTCACGAACTGAAAGACCGGTTTGCCGGAATCAACGGTTGTACACACATGAACGAACTGGCAGAGGCCGTCCCATCGGTTGCGATGCAGGTTTTCGTTTTCGGGGAAGAAGAAGCACGGGTCAAGGCCGCTTTCCAGAAAAAAGGAGAAAGGCCATTTCATATGGATGGCTGCCATACCATGAATGCAGCCGGTCCGGCTGTCGAGAAATTTTATCCGGCCTGGTCCATCAAACCGGAAGAGAAAAAATAAAATCACCACCATCATTCGTTGCGTTATCCAACAGGGTCACATTCTGTGGATAACTTTGTGAACAAATCGGTGAATTAGATTATTCTTTGAAAGAAAATACTTATACTTCAGTTAGTTACCATTAAATTCCTTACCTGTTCAGTAGGAATTACTACACTTACACCTAATTCGCCGGCTCTTTGAAAACATCTCTATGGATCAACCCACACCTGTCCTGACCGTATCGGAACTCAATAGCACGGTGGCGAAAATACTGGAACACAGTTTTCCCCTCTTGTGGGTTTCAGGTGAAATATCCAACCTTACGAAAGCCGCCTCTGGTCATTGGTATTTCACGCTGAAAGACAATAATGCACAAGTGAGATCCGTCATGTTTCGCGGAAAAGCGCAATCGATCGGGTTCATTCCGAAAGATGGTGATAAAGTCGAGGTTCGTGCAATCGTTACGCTTTATACGGCAAGAGGCGAATTCCAGCTGAACGTCGAGGCGATGAGACATGCCGGCTTGGGGAACTTGTATGAAGCTTTTTTGCGTTTGAAGGCAAAACTGGGATCGGAAGGCCTGTTTGATGAAGAAAGAAAACGGAATTTGCCGGTATTCGCGCGTACGATCGGAATCGTCACCAGTCCACAGGCAGCAGCCTTGCGGGATATTCTGACCACGCTTTCACGACGGGCTCCCCACGTCAACGTGATTTTGTATCCCACGCCGGTTCAGGGCGAGGACGCTGCAGGGAAAATAGCGTCTGCCATTACACTGGCCTCGGCTCGCGCCGAATGCGACGTGCTGCTTATTTGCCGTGGTGGTGGCAGTATCGAGGACTTATGGAGCTTCAATGAAGAAATCGTCGCACGCGCCATAGCCGCCTGTACCATTCCAACGATCTCCGGAGTCGGACACGAAACGGATTTCACCATAGCCGACTTTGCTGCGGACGTTCGCGCACCGACGCCGACCGGTGCCGCTGAAATGGCGTCCAGAGCATATCAGGACTGGATGGACAATCTGGAAACACTGGCAGCCCATCTGCAAACGGCAATGGAACGGCTTTTGCGAAACGCTTCCCAGCATACCGATTTGCTGGCCCGCAGGCTCATCAGCCCATCGTCTTATATCGAACGTGAAAAAATCCGTCTGCAATCACTTGCCGCCAAACTGACTCATACAAACGATTCGATACTGGCATCTACACATTACCGGCTTAACCATCTGGGTACCCGACTGAAAGCACAATTGCCGGATACCGTGCCTTACCGTTTACAGCTAAAAACCTGCTCGCGGCAGATGAAAACAGGAATTGATAACCTGATAAAACAGCAAAAACAGGAAATATCGTCGCTGGCGCAACAGCTTGAACTGCTGAGCGCGAAACGGACGCTTGAACGTGGCTACGCCATCATTACAGACAGGAACGGGCATGTCATCCGGTCTCCGTCACAACTGCCTGTTCGCAAGCCGGTTTCAGTCCAGCTGGCGGCTGGCAGTGCACAGATCAGCATTGAAACCGTCCAGCCTGAACTCGAATAAAATCAGACTTCCTCGATCTCGTAGAGTTTCCGGTATTGCCGCATCGCATACCGGTCTGTCATACCGGCTATGTAGTCTGCGATTTTCCGCGCCTGTTCATATTTATCACTGGAATTCGCCCGGTGTTCCGGAGCCAGCAATTGGGGCTCGGCCATAAAAATCGTAAACAGACGCTGGACAATACGGCGAGCCTTGCTGCTCATGCGGTTGACCTGATAATGGCGATACAGGTTCTGGAAAAGAAACTGCTTCAGTGAACGGGATTTTTCGCCCATCTCATCTGAAAAAGCGATCAGCAACGGAGCGTTCCGAACATCCTCAACCGATTGCGGATTGACCTCTTCAATCCGTTTCAGGGACGTTTTGGTCAAATCGACGATCAGCGCACCGATCATCCGGCGGATAGTTTCATATATTGCACGCCTTTCGTTGATTCCCGGCATCAGTTTCTGAACCTCGAACCAGTATTTTGCAAAAAGGTCGATTTCGGTCAGCTGCCCGATTGTCAGCAAACCGGAGCGTAATCCATCGTCGACATCATGATTGTTATACGCGATTTCATCCGCGACATTGGCCAGTTGCGCTTCAAGGGAAGGCCGCCTGTCTTGCAGAAAACGCTCCCCGACATCACCCAGTTTTGCGGCATCTTCTTTCGCGCAATGCTTCAAAATGCCTTCACGCGTTTCGAACGTCAGGTTCAACCCGTCAAACGTTCCATAACGTTCTTCCAGCACATCGACCACCCGGAGGCTCTGCAGATTATGCTCGAAACCGCCATAATCTTTCATACATTCATTCAGGGCATCCTGTCCCGCGTGTCCGAAAGGCGTATGGCCGAGATCGTGTGCCAACGAGATGGCTTCAGTCAAATCCTCATTGACCCGGAGATTGCGCGCCACCGAACGGCCAATCTGCGCCACTTCGATACTGTGTGTCAGGCGGGTCCTGAACAGATCGCCCTCGTGATTGACGAAAACCTGGGTTTTGTATTCCAGGCGCCTGAATGCCCCTGAATGGACAATCCGGTCCCGATCACGCTGGTATTCCGTCCGTGAGGAATCTTTCTGTTCTTCATAACGGCGCCCCTTCGAAAATCCCGGATCACAGGCATACGCAGCCAATGGCAACGAACTCATTCACTCTCCCACAACAATGACATCAAATCACTTTTGAACGGTACAGGCTTCCAAAGTTTCACGAAGCAGATCTTCCGGCACTCGGGCCACGAAAGCGCTACCCATGGTTTTCAGCAGAACAAACCGGATTTCACCGCCGATATTTTTCTTGTCTACTTCCATCAATCCGATCCAGCGGTCGTTTCCAAGGTCAGGAGCTACCGTCGGCAAGCCTGCCTTTCCGACCAGATTTCTGATACGGTCCCGCGATTCTTCATCCAGAAACCCCATCCGGCAGGACAGATCGGCTGCCATGACCATACCGCACCCGACTGCTTCGCCATGCAGCCATTTTCCATATCCGAGCCCGGCTTCGATGGCATGCCCGAAGGTATGCCCGAAATTGAGAAGTGCCCTGATGCCGCTTTCCCGTTCATCCTGACGGACAATATCCGCCTTGATTTCACACGAACGTTTGATGGCATAAGCGAGAGCTGTACTGTCCCTGAGCAACAGCTTGCCGACATTTCCCTCGATCCAGTCAAAGAATTTCGCATCGATGATTGCACCGTATTTGATGACTTCCGCCAGTCCGGCAACCAGTTCCTTGTCAGGCAAAGTATTCAGTGTCGATGTATCGGCCAGCACCGCTTCTGGCTGATAAAACGCACCGATCATGTTTTTGCCGAGGGGATGGTTGATGCCCGTCTTGCCTCCGACGGAAGAATCCACTTCCGCCAGTAGCGTTGTCGGCACCTGGACGAAAGGCACACCCCTCATGAAACTGGCAGCAGCATAACCTGTCATATCGCCGATGACGCCACCGCCCAATGCAACCAGTGTCGTTTTTCTGTCGCATTTGTTTTGCATGAGAAAGTCGAAAATCTTCATCAGGCTTTCCCAGTTCTTTTCCTGTTCACCATCCGGCAAAACGATTGAAATGACCTGTTTCCCTGCCTGTTTGAGCGATGCTGTCAATTTTTCCAGATACAGCGGTGCAACAACGTCATTGGTAATAATGGCAAGCCGTTTTCCCCGAATCGTCCTGGATAATAACCTGACGTCCTTTAACAGCTCCGTTCCGATTTCAATCGGATAAGAACGTTCCCCAAGATCGACTTTCAAATGAATGTTATTCGATTGTGTATTCATATTGTTTTTATTATTCCGGTTCGGTCGTTTTTTCTGTCTGTCGAAGGAATTTTTCTTCCTGTCCGGATTCGCCAGCTGACTCATGATCGTCTGGACCATGGCATGCACATTCGGGCGCCCCGTATCGATAATAATATCCGCCACTTCACTGTAAAACTTTTCGCGCTGCCGTGCCAGCTCCTCGATTTTCTGCCGCCGGTTTTCGGTCTGGAGCAATGGACGGCTTTTATCGTGCATCGTCCGCTGGAGGATATTGTTGACAGAAGCCCTCAAATAAATGACTGTGCCCCGTGCTTTCAGATTTTTCCTGTTTTCAGGATGAACGACAGCGCCACCCCCCGTTGCCAGAACGACCCCTTTCTGGGAGGTCAAATCGTCAATTGTCTCGACTTCGCGACGCCGGAAACTGTCTTCTCCCTCGATTTCGAAAATCCATGAAACCGTGGCCCCCGTCCGGGCCTCGATTTCATGATCGGAATCGACAAAGCGCATCCCCAACTTTTTTGCCAGCAAACGTCCGACTGTCGTTTTCCCAGACCCCATCAGACCGACCAAAAAGATATTTTGTTGCATAAGAAATATAATATGTCACCGTTATACTGCCGAATATATCAGATAAGAAGACAATGAACCCTTTTTCAGCGACAATTCTTTTCCTGTAACGGCAGTTCACAATCAGAAACAGATACTTACAACTTTGTGTGCGTAAAAACCCGGATTAAAGGATAATGCGCATATTGCATTTTTTTGCTGGCTAGCATGTTTACCAAAAATCAGACTCCATCCCCCCGGGATGGAAATCAATCCCGGAAAACGCTCATCAAACGTCTGTTGATCACCGGCGCCGCCATCGGAACGGGTATCACGTTGATCGGGGCATTGATCATTATTTTATCCATGGCCCTGATTTATCCGAATCTGCCGCCAATGGACCAGTTAACCGACTACCATCCCAAAATGCCGCTACGCATTTACACAGCGGACCATGTTTTGATGGGGGAATTCGGGGAAGAACGCCGGAGCCTCGTCCGCATCAACAAAGTCCCCGAGGTCATGAAAAAAGCCGTGCTGGCCATCGAGGATGACCGTTTTTACCAGCATGGCGGCGTCGACTACATCGGTATTTTGCGGGCGGCGCTACACAATCTTGTCAGCAGCAACCGTCAGGGAGCCTCAACGATTACACAACAGGTTGCGCGTAATTTCTTTTTGACCAGCGAACAGACGTTCAAACGCAAAATTTATGAAGTCCTCCTCGCCTGGAAAATCGAAAAGGCCCTGACCAAAGACCAGATTTTCGAAATTTATCTCAACCAGATTTATCTGGGACAGCGTGCTTTCGGTTTCGCGGCAGCGGCACAGGTTTATTTCGGCAAACCGCTTGAAGACATCACTCTGGCGGAAGCGGCCATGCTGGCCGGTTTGCCCAAAGCGCCCTCGGCGAATAATCCCATCACCAACCCGACCCGGGCAAAACAGCGACAACAATATATTCTCCTTCGCATGAAACAGCTGGGTTACATCACTGACCAGCAATACGAACAGGCCAAAAATGAACCCATCAAGGTGAAAACAAGCCGAAACGAATTCAACGTTCATGCCAGATACGTCGCTGAAATGGTCAGGATGATGGTGTATGACCAGTATCAGGATGAAACCTATACCCGTGGCCTGAACGTCTACACGACAATCACCCAGAAAGACCAGGAAGCGGCTTATCAGGCGGTCCGTCGCGGCGTGATGGATTATGACAGGCGGCATGGCTATCGGGGACCGGAAGGCTCGATGGACATCCCGGCCAATGCCGAAGCCGTTGCAGACGCGATTGAAGACGAATTGTCACGTTATCCGGACAGTGACGACCTGCTTGCCGCTGTCGTACTTGAAGCGTCTCCAAAACAGGTCAAGGCTGTCGTATCATCCGGTGAACAGGTTACGATCACCGGCAATGGACTCAATTTCGCGGCTGCCGGACTGAACTCCAATGCTTCCTCCGGCAAACAGATCAGGCGTGGTTCGATTATCCGGGTCATCAAGGACAGCAACAATAACTGGAGCGTTTCCCAGATGCCACAGCTTGAAGCGGCCTTCGTTTCCATGAATCCGAACGACGGCGCCATCAAATCACTGGTCGGAGGATTCGATTTCACACAAAAGAAATTCAACCACGTGACTCAGGCATGGCGACAGCCGGGTTCTTCTTTCAAACCGTTCATTTATTCGGCAGGTCTTGAAAAAGGTCTGGCTCCGGCCAGCGTCATTAATGATTCGCCGGTGTCTTTTGCCGGACAGGCAGGAGGACAATCATGGGACCCGAAAAACTTCGATTCCCGCTATGAAGGCCCGATGACCATGCGGCGTGGCCTGATGAAATCCAAAAACATGATTTCGATTCGTGTCCTGGACAAAATCGGCGCACAGTTCGGTCAGGAACATGTCACCAAATTCGGATTCGACGCTGCAAAGAACCCGCCTTATCTGACTCTGGCACTGGGTGCAGGCTCTGTCACGCCTCTGCAAATGGCAACGGCTTATTCTGTCTTCGCCAATGGCGGTTATCTGGTCAAGCCTTACCTCATTTCCCACCTCACCGATTCGGAAGGAAAAGTTCTGTCTCAGGCAAGACCGGAAAGAGCCGGAGATGAAAGCATCCGGGTTATCGACGCCCGGAATGCATTTATCATGACGACCATGTTGAAAGACGTGGTCAGGGGGGGGACTGCGGCAAGAGCCAATTCCCTGGGCCGATCCGATCTGGCCGGTAAAACCGGTACAACGAACGACTCGGTCGATGCCTGGTTCGCCGGATATCAGCCTCAACTTGTCGGCGTGGCATGGCTCGGTTTCGATCAACCCAAAAACATGGGTGGTCACGAAACCGGTAGTGGTCTGGCACTCCCGGTCTGGATCAATTACATGCAAAAGGCACTTGCCGGTATACCGGTAGAAGAAAGGCCAGTCCCACCGGGAGTCATCTTCGAAGGCGGGGACTGGTACTACGCTGAAGCGCCTGCCGGAAAAATCGTTACCAACGTGGGCGTAGGACAAAAAGATCTCGATAAAATGCATGAAACCGAAAACAACAGCGTCAAGGATGAAATTTTCGAAGACTGACGTCCTCAAGTGCAAAAACTGATCAGCACATGCCGGTATCCTCCTATTCAGGAACCGGCATTTCAGTTCCGGCATCGCGTCGTGTTAAACTCTTTTTTCAGCTGAATTTTCCAGTTTCCGGCTACAGGAATATAAAATGCATACTATCCGTTATTTGAAGGGCATACTGGCAGTTTCCCTCATGGTTTTGCTGTGTGGAACGCTTTCTGCATGTGGCCAGAAAGGTCCCCTGTTTCTTCCTCCTTCTGATTCGGAAAGAATGCCTGTCACACCACAGACCCTGCCAGAACCGGAAACCGATAAACCAGAGTCAGAAAGAGCTCCCTTGGGCATTCTTCCTGGCAGTGATCCGACATTACCGTAGACAATAATATGACACAGCATTTTTCCTATCAGGACGATACCCTGACCATAGATGGTGTTTCCCTCAAAGAACTTGCCATTGAATATGGCACGCCTCTCTACGTCTATTCCAAAAAAGCGCTTGTCGAAAATTTCAGGCAATACGCCGATACCTGCAACCGATTTGAATCAGACAAAATTCATTCTCTCGTTTGCTATTCGGTCAAATCCAATTCCAATCTGGCCATTCTGAACATTCTGGGGCAGCAAGGCGCCGGATTTGACATTGTTTCAGGTGGCGAATTGCAAAGAGTGATTGCTGCCGGCTGTGATCCTCGCAAAGTCATCTTCTCCGGAGTCGGAAAAACCGCCAGTGAAATCGAACTGGCCTTGAAACACGACATTCACTGTTTCAATATCGAATCGTTCGCCGAACTGCACCGTATCAATCAGGTCGCGCAGGAAACTGGCAAACAGGCGCGAGTGTCTTTCCGCGTCAATCCGAACGTCGACCCAAAGACTCATCCCTATATTTCAACAGGGTTGAAAGAAAACAAATTCGGCATTCCCTATGAAGAAGCGCTTGCCTGCTACAAGGCGGCAGCTTCCATGACGAATATCGACGTCACAGGCATCGACTGCCATATCGGTTCACAATTGCTCGACGACGCACCTTTGCTGGAAGCGCTGGACAAATTATTGTATCTGGTCGACGAGCTCTCAAAAGCAGGCATTGTCCTGAAACACATCGATATCGGTGGTGGCATCGGCATCACATATGACAATGAAAAGCCGGTCGCCATATCAGACTACCTGACACGACTTTTCACCCGGGTCGAAAACTGGAGAAAACAAAAGTATCCTGCCCGGACGATCGGAATGATGTTCGAGCCGGGCCGTTCGATTTCCGGAAATGCCGGATTGCTTTTGACTCAGGTCCAATACCTGAAAACCAATTCGGACAAGAATTTCGCCATTGTCGATGCGGCGATGAACGACCTGATGCGCCCGTCCTTGTACGAAGCCTGGCACAAGGTGCTGCCGGTAACCAATCGTAGCGGAGAAGCGACTGCTTACGATATCGTGGGACCGGTATGCGAATCGGGTGACTGGTTGGCCAAACAGAGGGAACTGGTCATACAGGCAGACGACATTCTCGCCATCATGAGCGCTGGCGCGTATGGCATGGTCATGGCATCCAACTACAATACCCGTGGCCGCGCAGCCGAAGTGCTGGTCGATAACGGCAACGCTTATCTGGTTCGTCGCCGCGAAACACCGGAAGAACTGTTCGCGCTGGAAAGCATTTTGCCCTGACCTCACCTCCATCATCCAAAAGCAATCGGGAACGCATCATGTCCAAACTATGGCAAGCCAGATTTTACACAACGGTCAATCATTTGCGTGATTTGCCGAAACTGGACGTTCCCGAAGTCGCTTTTGTCGGCCGTTCCAACGCAGGGAAATCCTCGGCGATCAATACCCTTTGCAATCAGAAAAGCCTGGCTTTCGCTTCCAAAACACCGGGAAGAACACAGCATATCAATTTCTTTTCCATCGGTGGCGCGCATGTCGGCCAACACCGGCACGATCCGGTCAGGGAAAGCGAAATCGACATGTTCCTGGTCGATCTGCCCGGATATGGCTTCGCACAGGTCTCCGGCTCAGCCAAGGAACACTGGCAGAAACTGTTGAGCGACTATCTGATTCATCGGCAACAATTGGCAGGCCTCGTGCTTGTTATGGATTCCAGGCATCCGTTCCAGCCGTTGGATGTCCAGCTTCTCGAATGGTTTGCCGTCACCGGAAAACCCGTTCATTGCCTTCTGACGAAAGCGGACAAACTGAATCGCAGCGAATCGACCAATGCCTTGAAACAGGTCGATACCATCCTGAAAAGCTATGTCGATGAAGAAGGAAATCCGTTTCCGTTCTCCGCACAACTTTTTTCTTCGACGAAACGGATCGGTCTTGACGAAGCGACTGACACTATCCTGCAACTTGTATCCGGAAACGAGCCTCCCGAAACTCCTGATTTACCCGAATAATAATTTGCCCTTTTCAAACACTTTAGCGGCATAATATTGCTAATTTTCAAGTGTGTAGCGAGTGTACCTTGTCCCATCCAGTCTTAAACGTAAACCGGCAAATTTCCTATTTGTATGAAATTCTGCGCAAATCCATCCATCTGAGTTCCCTGTGGATGGTCGTTTTCATCGGAGTTTTTCCAGCCGTTTTGAACATCCTTCTGTTCTCGTTTCTTCTTTTCGCCATTTGCTTTATCGAATACGGAAACCACAAGAAATGGCCACTCTTCGCTGAAACATACGGAAGGCTGTTCAACAGGATATTGCGTGAACAGGAGACACAGGAAAAATTCAGATTCAGCGGAGCGCCCTACGTGATTGCGGCTGCTTTGATGGTAACGATCCTGTTTTCGGACGTCGTCGCCATGACGGCACTTTCCACCATGCTCATAGGGGATACGGCAGCGGCACTGATCGGCCGGAAATATGGAAAACGCCTCATCAACCAGAACAGGAAAAGCGTCGAGGGAAGCCTTGCTTTCTGGATATCCTCTTTCTTCATCCTTCTCTTTTTCGGACTGGTGTATTGTCAGCCCATCTGGTTCTATCTGTATGGCATCCTGGGCATAACTGCAGCGATGTTTGCGGAAATTTATGAAAACAGGATCCGGATCGACGACAATTTCTCGATCCCTCTTGTCATGGGACTGTTCCTCAGTCTGGCCTGACGGGGCCGGTACCCTGTCTTTTATTCTGTTTCAGACTCAATCCAGTCCAGATAAGGTTTCAGGCCCTTGTCCAATTCCACCATCACGATTTCCGGTACTTCGTATGGATGCATGGAAAGAATCAGCTCTTCGACCTTTAAATAGTTTTCCTGAGCCGTCTTGATGATCATCTCAAGCTCTGTCGTTTCCTCAATCACTCCCTGCCAGCGATAGATCGACCGGACAGGTGAACCGACACTGACGCAGGCCGCCAGACGGCCTTCAACGAGTTTTCTTCCGATAGCGGCAGCCGTATCCTTGTCCGGAACCGTGCAATAGATAAAAACCGATTGTTGCATGCCCTTTCCCTTTCGACGAATGAGTATTAATCTCATCATACCCGTTTTTTCTGGCAATAAAAAAGGCCGGAATAACCGGCCTTTTTGAAGCTATCTGAAACAGCAAGCTATTATTTCGCTGTTTCAGCCTTTTCTTCTGGCTGTTCCGGTCTGTCGAGCAGTTCGACATATGCCATCGGGGCATTATCACCGACACGGAAACCCATTTTCAGGATACGCAGATAGCCGCCGTTACGGTTGGCAAATCTCGGTCCCAATTCGTTAAACAGCTTGACGACGATTTCACGGTCACGCAGTCTGTTGAAAGCCAGACGTTTGTTGGCAACGGAATTGGTCTTGCCCAGTGTGATGATCGGTTCAACGACCCGACGCAATTCTTTTGCTTTCGGCAGAGTGGTTTTGATCGCTTCATGACGCAGCAGGGATACGGTCATGTTGCGGAGCATTGCGAGACGGTGAGACGAAGTTCTGTTTAATTTTCTTAAACCATGACGATGACGCATGATGTTTTCCTTTTAAATCTTGTCGATCCGGCTCTTCTATCAGTCGAAACTGCGGGCCGGTTTTATTAATAAATTATTTTTCGAATCCGGCTGGCGGCCAGTTATCCAGACGCATGCCCAGAGTCAGGCCACGGGATGCCAGCACTTCCTTGATTTCATTCAGGGACTTACGGCCCAGATTCGGTGTTTTCAGCAATTCATTTTCACTGCGTTGAATCAGATCGCCAATATAATTGATGTTTTCCGCTTTCAGGCAGTTGGCCGAACGTACTGTCAGTTCCAGATCGTCAACCGGACGCAGAAGGATAGGATCAACAGCCGGAACCTGAGTCAGTGCTTCGGAAGTCGTTTCGGTTCCTTCAAGAGCGGCGAAAACGCTCAGCTGATCAACAAGAATTCGGGCGGACTGGCGAATGGCTTCTTCAGCCGAAATAACACCATTGGTTTCGATATTGATAATCAGCTTGTCCAGATCGGTACGTTGTTCGACACGAGCGGATTCAACGGCATAGGAAACACGGCGGACAGGAGAAAAGGAAGCGTCCAGAATAATGCGGCCAATGGTCTTGTTCGCATCTTCAGACAGTCTTCTGACATTACCCGGTACGTAACCACGGCCTTTTTCAACCTTGATCTGCATATCCAGCTTGCCGTTGTCGGTCAGATTGGCGATGACATGTTCAGGATTGATGATTTCAACGTCATGAGGCAATTCGATATCGGATGCCAGAACGACACCTGCACCCGATTTCTTCAATGTCAATGTAATTGAATCACGATTGTGCAACTTGAATACAACCCCCTTCAGGTTCAGGAGAAGATCAACAACGTCTTCCTGAACGCCATCCAGAGTGGAATATTCATGAACAACGCCGGCAATGGTAACTTCAGTCGGTGCATAGCCGACCATCGAAGACAGCAATACGCGTCTTAAAGCATTGCCCAGTGTGTGTCCATAACCGCGTTCGAACGGTTCCATTTCGACGACAGAACGACCCGCTCCGAGTGATTCTACGTTGATAATACGCGGTTTGAGGAAAGTGTTTTGCATAATTTGTCCTTTTCAATACCCTTGGCTCGTTACACCAATAAGGCTGATGGTACGGATAATGCCGAAATTAACGTGAATACAATTCGATGATCAGCGATTCATTGACATCGTTTGCGAATTCGCTACGGTCGGGAATACGTTTGAAAACGCCTTCCATTTTCTTCGAATCGACGGATACCCAGTCGGCCAGACCAATCTGTTCTGCCAGGGACAGGGATTCGACGATACGATTCTGTTTTTTGGATTTTTCACGAATCGTGATGACATCTTCCGGTTTGACCAGATAAGATGGGATATTGACGACCTTGCCGTTAACCATCAAAGCCTGGTGACTGACCAGCTGACGGCTTTCAGCACGGGTAGAGCCGAAACCCATACGATAGACGACGTTGTCAAGACGGGATTCGAGCAACTGCATCAGGTTGTCACCGGTGTTACCCTTGCGACGTTCAGCTTCAGCGAAATAACGACGGAACTGTCTTTCGAGAATTCCATACATGCGTTTGACTTTTTGTTTTTCGCGCAACTGGTTGCCGTAGTCAGAGGTACGGGCGCCCGATTTCATGCCATGCTGGCCGGGTTTGGTATCCAGTTTGCATTTGGAGTCCAGAGAACGTCTTGCGCTCTTCAGGAATAAATCTGTGCCTTCACGACGGGAAAGCTTTGCTTTGGGTCCGATATAGCGTGCCACAATATTTCCTTTTATTCGTTAATTGACGCCTCAAGATTCAGGCGCAAGTCATGCCATAAAGCATGACAGTGGTCTTCATTTAATTCTGAAAATTAAATACGACGACGTTTTGGAGGACGACAACCATTGTGTGGAATTGGTGTGATGTCCTGAATCTGGGTAATACGGATTCCCAAATTGTTCAGGGCACGAACTGCCGATTCACGGCCTGGGCCTGGTCCCTTGATTTTAACTTCCAGAGTTTTGATACCATATTCCTGAGCTACCTTGCCTGCAGCTTCTGCAGCGACCTGAGCGGCAAATGGAGTGGATTTACGGGAACCCTTGAAACCTGCTCCACCGGAAGTTGCCCATGTCAAGGCATTGCCCTGGCGATCGGTAATGGTGATGATGGTGTTATTAAAGGAAGCATGCACATGTACAACACCTTCTGCAATGTTTCTCTTCACCTTCTTGCGCACGCGAGCTGCTGCACTATTTGATGCTTTTGCCATAAAATTTCCTCGATCCGTCTACTATTATTTCTTCAATGATTGAGCGGCCTTACGTGGACCTTTTCTGGTTCGCGCATTTGTACGGGTACGTTGACCTCTGACAGGCAACCCTCTGCGATGACGCAAACCACGATAACAACCCAGGTCCATCAATCGCTTGATGCTCATGGAAACTTCGCGACGCAAATCGCCTTCGATTACGAATTTACCGATTTCATCACGGAGTTTTTCGAGATCGTTGTCATCCAAGTCCTTGACTTTTTTGGTTGGATCGACACCGGTCGCAGCACAAATTTCTTCTGCGCGTGGACGTCCAATACCAAAAATAGCCGTCAGGCCAATGACAATGTGTTGATGGTTGGGAATGTTTACCCCTGCAATACGTGCCATTCGTTCTGTCCTAAATTGACGTTAATTAACCTTGTCTTTGTTTGTGGCGTGCTTCCGTGCAAATGACACGAACGACGCCCTTTCTCTTGATGATTTTACAGTTGCGGCAAATCCGCTTGACTGATGCCTGAACCTTCATTTTTTCCCTCTTTCTTCCAAACTATTGTTTCAGTTACTTCGTTCTGAAGACAATACGAGCCCTACTTAAATCATAAGGGGTCAACTCGACCGTTACCTTATCTCCCGGGAGAATGCGAATATAATTCATGCGCATTTTTCCAGAGATATGCCCAAGAACCACATGTCCATTTTCCAGTTTCACGCGAAAAGTCGCATTGGGCAAGTTATCGATAATCTCGCCCTGCATCTGGATAACGTCATCTTTAGCCATAAAATCCGATTTCTTTTATGTAATTATTAGCTTGGCGGTTAGTTGTTGCTCTTGAAATTCGACTTCCGGAGAAGCGAATCATACTGCTGTGACATGACATAATTCTGGATTTGAGCCATGAAGTCCATCGTCACAACAACAATAATCAAGAGAGAAGTACCACCAAAGTAAAATGGAACCTGCCAACGCGCAACCAGAAATTCCGGCAGTAAACAGACTAATGTAACATAAATCGCGCCTGCAAGTGTCAATCTCATTAAAATTTTGTCGACATATCGCGCTGTTTGTTCCCCCGGACGGATACCTGGAATGAAAGCACCACTTTTTTTCAGGTTATCTGCCGTTTCACGGCTGTTGAAAACCAGCGCCGTATAGAAGAAACAGAAAAATATGATCGCTGCAGCATACAAAATCGCATGAACCGGTTCACCTGGAGCCAGTGACGCCGACAGATCTTTCAGAAAACGGATAAACACGTTATCCGATTCCGAACCGGTAGCGAACCAGCCCGCAATCGTGGCGGGGAACAAAATAATAGACGAAGCGAAGATCGGCGGAATAACACCGGCCATATTCACTTTCAAAGGCAGGAAACTGCTTTGTCCGCCATATATTTTGTTACCGACCTGACGTTTGGCATAGTTGACCAGAATCCGGCGCTGTCCACTTTCAATAAAGACAACCAGATACGTGACCAGAGCGACAATCACACAGATGATGATAGCGGTCAGCGTGTTCATGGAACCGGTACGAACCAGCTCGATAAGCCCACCGATGGCATTTGGCAATCCGGCAGCAATACCCGCAAAGATGATCATCGAAATACCATTTCCGAGACCTCTTTCCGTGATTTGTTCGCCAAGCCACATCAAAAACATGGTACCGGTAACCAGCGTGACAACTGCTGTAAACCGGAAAGCCATGCCCGGGTCAATCACCAGACCAGGCTGGGATTCGAGCGCCACGGCTATACCAAGCCCCTGGAATGCTGCCAGAACAAGCGTTCCATAGCGGGTATATTGCGTCATCTTTCTTCTGCCGGCCTCACCTTCTTTTTTCAATGCATCGATCTGAGGCGATACAATGCCCAGCATCTGCATGATAATCGAAGCTGAAATGTACGGCATAATGCCAAGGGCGAAGATTGTAAAACGCGAGAGCGCGCCACCAGAGAACATGTTGAACATGCCCAGAATACCCCCCTGGTTCTGATTGAACAGCAAAGCAAGCTGTTCAGAATCAATACCAGGAACCGGGATATGCGCGCCGATGCGGAATACTACCAATGCTCCCAACAAAAAGAATAACCGCCTCCAGGGAAAACCTGCTGTAGCACCTTTTGCTGAATTTGATGACGTAGCCAAGTGTATACCTCTGTGTATTTATACTTTAAGCGACTTTGCCGCCCTTGCTTTCAATAGCAGCTTTGGCGCCTTTGGTAACGGACAAACCGGTCACGTTAACGCTTTTGGTGATTTCGCCAGAAAGAATAACCTTGACGTTCTTGGCCAATACAGGAACAAGACCAGCCTGTTTCAATACCAGCAAATCAACATCGGCCACACCCAGGTTTTCCAGATCGGACAAACGGATTTCAGCACGAGTCAAAGCCAGAGGCGACTTGAAGCCACGTTTTGGCAGACGACGTTGCAAAGGCATCTGACCGCCTTCAAAACCAACGCGATGAAAACCGCCCGCTCTGGATTTCTGACCTTTGTGGCCACGTCCGGCTGTCTTGCCCAGACCGGAACCAATACCACGTCCAACTCTACGTTTTGCCTGTTTTGCGCCAAAAGCAGGTTGCAAATTATTTAAGTTCATAATTCATCCTGTTAGCAGTCTCTATCAAGCAACGACTTGAACGAGATACGATACTTTTTTAATCATTCCACGAACTGCAGGGGTATCCTCCAGCGTGGAAACGGAGTTCATTCGGCGAAGACCGAGACCACGAACCGTATCACGATGTGATTTCTGGGTTCCGATCAGGCTCTTGACCAATTTCACTGTAATTTGATTAGACATAATCGATCACCTTATCCAATGATTTCTTCGACTGATTTGCCACGTTTGGCAGCGATATCAGCAGGAGTATTCATCGAAGCCAAAGCGTTTAACGTTGCTCTGACCATGTTGTATGGATTGCTTGAGCCAAAAGACTTGGCCACAACGTTGGTAACACCCATCACGTCAAAAATAGCGCGCATTGCACCGCCAGCAATCACACCGGTACCCTGTTTGGCCGGATTCAACATCACTTTGGATGCACCATGCTTGCCGATGATGGTGTGTTGCAGGGTACCGTCTTTCAACGATACCTTGATCATGTTTCGACGTGCTTCTTCCATTGCTTTTTGTACGGCTACAGGAACTTCTTTTGCCTTGCCTTTGCCCATACCGATACGACCATCACCGTCACCGACAACCGTCAAGGCCGCAAAACCCATAATACGACCACCTTTGACGACCTTGGTTACGCGGTTGATTGCGATCATTTTTTCACGCAATCCATCATCCGGACGATCACCCTGTGTCTTTTGTTGCATTTTTGCCATGGTTATATCCTTAGAACTTCAGACCTGCTTCGCGAGCAGCTTCAGCCAATGCTTTGACACGGCCGTGATAACGAAAACCGGAACGATCGAAAGCAACTTCAGTTACTCCAGCCTGCAGAGCTTTCTCAGCTACCCTCTTTCCGACGAGCGTTGCAGCAGCGACGTTACCGCCATTTTTACCCTCCAGCTGCTGACGAATATCGGCTTCCAGTGTTGAAGAAGAAGCCAGTATTTTTGCATCTGGTCCAATAACATTTGCATAAATATGCAAATTGGTACGATGCACCGACAAGCGAGTTGCTTTCAAAACAGCAATCTTGGCTCGAGTCTGACGTCCGCGGCGCAAACGTGATTGTTTCTTGTTCATCAATCGCCCCTATTACTTCTTCTTAGTTTCTTTGATCTTAACGACTTCTTCTACATAGCGAACGCCCTTGCCTTTATAAGGTTCAGGTTTACGATATGCACGAACATCAGCCGCTACCTGTCCGACCATATGCTTGTCGATGCCCCTGATCACGATTTCAGTCTGCGAAGGCGTTTCACATTTGACGCCGACAGGCATCTGGTGAACGACAGGATGAGAAAAACCAAGAGCCATGTTCAATTTGTCGCCCTGAGCCTGTGCGCGAAAACCCACGCCAATCAGATTCAGACGTTTTTCAAACCCTTTGCTGACACCGACAACCATGTTATTGACCAATGCACGGGTGGTACCCCACATTGCCGCAGCTTCACGGGAATCGTTTGCAGCTTCGATTTTCAGGGATTTGTCTTCCTGTTTTACGACAACGAGATCAGAGAGATCACGTGACAAGGCGCCCAAAGGTCCCTTGACGGTAATTTGGCCATTTGCAATGGTTGCGGTTGTACCATCAGGAATCGCAATCGGCATTTTTCCAACTCTAGACATGCTTTACTCCTTAGGCAACATAGCAAAGAACTTCGCCACCGACTCCCGTTGCTCTCGCTTTACGATCAGTCATGACACCCTTTGGCGTAGAGACGATAGCAACACCCAAACCGTTCATGACGCTAGGGAGATCGTCACGCCCCTTGTAAATTCGAAGGCCCGGGCGTGAAACGCGCTCCAGTCTTTCGATAACAGGACGGCCAACATAATATTTCAGTGCGATGTTGAGTTCAGCCTTGCCAGCTTCTTCCTTCACATCGAAAGAATCAATATACCCTTCATCTTTCAACACAGTAGCGATTGCCACTTTGACCTTGGAAGACGGCATGCTTACCGCACTCTTTTTAACTTGCTGCGCATTTCGGATGCGAGTCAGCATATCTGCGATAGGATCGCTCATACTCATAACTATTCCTCCTGCTACCAGCTAGCTTTGGTGATTCCGGGAATTTCACCATTCATGGCGTATTCCCTCAGTTTGGTACGACCCAAACCGAATTTACGATAGGTACCACGTGGACGGCCAGTCAGCGCGCAACGATTACGTTGACGTGTTGGGTTGGCGTTACGAGGCAGCGCCTGCAATTTCAGACGAGCTTCAAAACGTTCTTCTTCAGATTTGCTCTGATCGTCGATAATAGCTTTGAGCTCAGCGCGTTTGCCTGCAAATTTCTTGACAAGCGTTGCGCGTTTCAATTCACGATTAATTAATGCCAGTTTTGCCATGGCTATCTCAATTTCTAAACGGAAATTTAAATGCGGAGAGAAGTGCTTTGGACTCCTCATCGGTCTTAGCTGTTGTGGTAATGCTGATATTCAAACCACGCAGAGCATCGATTTTTTCATATTCGATTTCAGGGAATATGATCTGCTCTTTAATGCCAAGATTGTAGTTACCCCTGCCATCAAAAGAACGACCGGAAACACCACGAAAATCCCTGACACGCGGCAACGCGATCGTAACCAGACGATCCAGAAACTCATACATTTTTGCGCCACGCAGAGTAACCATACAGCCAATAGGGTAACCGTCACGAATCTTGAAACCCGCAATGGATTTACGCGCTTTGGTTACAACCGGCTTCTGCCCGGCAATCTTGGAAAGATCGCTAGTAGCATGGTCGATAACTTTTTTGTCAGCAACAGCTTCCGACAAACCCATATTCAAGGTGATCTTGGTAATGCGAGGAACTTCCATCGCAGACTTGTAGGAAAATTTTGCCATCAGATCGGCAACCACTTTTTCCTTATAAAATTCCTGTAGACGCGCCATAATTATTTAGCCCCGACAACTTCACCATTCGATTTAAAGACGCGAACTTTTTTACCATCCACCTCTTTAAAACCCACGCGATCAGCTTTACCTGTTTTTTCGTTGTACAAAGCAACGTTGGAAACATGGATAGGCATCAGCTTGTCAACGATACCGCCTGTCGCACCTGTCATTGGATTTGGCTTGGTCGTTTTCTTGGCAACGTTCACGCCAGCAACGACAACCCTGTCTTCCAGACATTGCTGCACAGCCCCACGCTTGCCCTTGTCCTTGCCAACCAGGACAATCACTTCATCGCCTTTACGTATTTTGTTCATAAAGATCCCCTTACAATACTTCTGGCGCAAGTGAAACGATTTTCATAAATCTTTCCGTACGCAACTCACGAGTTACCGGCCCGAAAATACGGGTACCGATTGGCTCCAATTTACTGTTGAGCAAAACTGCAGCGCCTTCGTCGAACTTAACAAGCGAACCATCCTGACGACGAACGCCTTTGGCAGTGCGTACGACAACAGCATTGTAAATTTCGCCTTTTTTGACTCTTCCACGCGGAGCAGCACTCTTGACCGTTACCTTAATGATGTCACCGATCTGAGCATAACGACGCTTGGAACCACCAAGCACCTTGATGCAAAGAACTTCTCTGGCACCAGTATTGTCGGCCACTTTTAAACGACTTTCAGTCTGAATCATAATTTTTCTTTCCCAACTTAATTCGCCAGAATCCTGGCGATCAGTCTTGGTCCTGCCAGCTGCAAGGTTTGCAACTGATTAGGTGCGTGATATATAAGAACTTCGCATCAATCCGCAAAGAATTCATGAGGATGATGCGAAGTATAGGATTATTGCATTAACACAGGGCAAATGCAATCTTTTTTATATAGTTTGTGCAACCTGGACAACTTTGGTAAGGACCCAAGATTTATTTTTAGAAATTGGACGACCTTCCTGAATTTCAACGGTATCGCCAATTTTTGCCTGGTTGGATTCGTCATGTGCCAGATATTTTTTCGAACGACGAATAATTTTTCCATACAACGGATGTTTTACTCGACGTTCGATCAAGACGGAAACCGTCTTGTCCATCTTGTCGGACACAACTTTACCAATCAGTGTGCGTTTCAACGCGGACTTTTCCTGATCGCTCATTATTCTTTACCTTTAGAATTCATGACTGTCTTAACCCGGGCAATGTCTCTTCTCACCTTTTTGAGCTGAGCAGTATTGTTCAGTTGCTGGGTTGCAATTTGCATGCGCAGACCAAATTGGGCTTTCAAAAGATCATTCAACTCAGTTTTCAACTCAGCCTGGTCTTTGGAACGCAGTTCGGATGCTTTCATATTAACTCCTCTTATTGGCCAATCTGGCGGGTAACGAACACCGTTGCCAGAGGCAATTTGGCAGCAGCCAGACGGAACGCTTCACGAGCCAGCGCTTCATCCACTCCGTCCATTTCATAAAGAACTTTACCAGGCCTGATTTCGGCAACGTAATACTCCGGATTACCTTTACCGCTACCCATACGAACTTCAGCCGGTTTTTCAGAAATTGGCTTGTCCGGGAAAACGCGGATCCAGATACGACCACCCCTCTTGATGTGACGGGTCATGGCACGACGTGCAGCTTCGATCTGGCGAGCCGTAATACGGCCCCGTCCAACTGCTTTCAGGCCGAAGTCGCCGAAAGATACCTTGGTACCTCTTTCATGAGAAATACCGGTATTGCGACCTTTCTGCTCTTTTCTATATTTTCTACGTGATGGTTGCAACATAATTATTCTCCTGCTGTTTCAACCGACGAAGCGTCAGTCGCTGTTGCAGCATTGTCAGCTTTTTTCGCACGAACCCGTTTTGCGCCTGCCGAAGGAGCTTCAGAAGCGGCGCCATCAGCTTTTTTGACACGCTGTCTTCCGCCCGGACGGCCGTCTTCACGACGTGGACCACGACGTTTCTTGTCTTCTTCAGCTGGAGCTTCAATCTTTGGAGCTTCGCCGTTTTCCAGACGATCACCCTTATAGACCCAGACTTTAACGCCGATAATACCGTACGTGGTTTGAGCTTCGGAGAAACCGTAGTCGATATCGGCACGCAGGGTATGCAGAGGCACACGGCCTTCGCGATACCATTCCTTACGGGCGATTTCGATACCGTTCAAACGACCGGAAGACATGATCTTGATACCGACAGCACCCAGACGCATGGCATTTTGCATCGCACGTCTCATGGCGCGACGGAACATAATGCGTTTTTCGAGCTGCTGGGTGATCGAATCGGCGATCAGCTGAGCATGAATTTCAGGCTTGCGGACTTCTTCGATATTGACGTGCACCGGTACGCCCATGATTTTGGACAGATCGGATTTCAATACTTCAATATCTTCACCTTTTTTACCGATAACAACACCTGGACGCGAGCTGTAAATGGTAAAACGGGCGTTTTTGGCAGGACGTTCGATAACGACCTGGCCGACGGATGCGTTTTTCAGTTTTTTCTTCAGATAAGCACGTGCTTTCAGATCTTCGTTCAACATGCCGGCAAAATTGGTATTGCCAGCATACCAGCGAGAAGACCAGTTACGAGCTACTGCCAGACGGAAACCTGTTGGATGTATCTTTTGTCCCATCGTGACCCCCTTAATTACCGACAGTCACGTAAATGTGACATGTTTGTTTAGAAATACGGTCACCCCGTCCTTTTGCACGAGCCGAGTAACGTTTCATAAAAGTTCCCTTTTCGACGTAAATCGAAGAAACTTTCAATTCATCAATATCAGCACCGTCATTATGCTCGGCATTGGCAATTGCGGATTCCAAAACCTGTTTGATAATGACAGCAGCTTTTTTTGGTGTGAAAGCCAAAATATCAAGCGCCTGATCAACTTTTTTGCCACGAATCAGATCGGCAACCAGACGACCTTTTTGCGCTGATAAATGCACACCACGAAGAGAAGCTTTAGTTTCCATCATTGGTCCTATTTCTTAGCTTTTTTATCGGCGGCATGACCCTTGAACGTTCTGGTCAATGCAAATTCGCCCAACTTGTGACCAACCATATTTTCGGAAATATAGACGGGGACGTGTTGTTTGCCGTTATGGACGGCAATTGTCAGCCCGATAAAATCCGGCATAATTGTTGACCGACGAGACCATGTTTTAATTGGCCGTTTATCCTTGGATGCCTGTGCGGCTTCAACCTTGTTTACCAAGTGAGCATCGCAGAAAGGTCCTTTTTTCAACGAACGTGTCATATGCTACCCCTTATTTCTTATTGCGGCGCGAAACGATCATCGAAGTCGTACGCTTGTTACTACGCGTTTTCAGACCCTTAGTCTTCTGACCCCAAGGCGTTACTGGATGACGTCCACCGGATGTTCTGCCTTCACCACCACCATGCGGGTGATCGACCGGATTCATAACAACACCACGAACCGTAGGACGGACACCACGCCAGCGCGTTGCACCCGCTTTACCCAATTTACGCAGATTCTGTTCGGAATTGCCGACCTCACCGACCGTGGCACGGCATTCGATGTGTACACGACGGACTTCACCGGAACGCAGACGAATCTGTGCGTAAGACCCTTCGCGAGCCATCAGAACAACGGCAGCACCGGCTGTACGAGCCATCTGCGCACCTTTGCCCGGCAACATTTCGATGCAGTGCAACGTGGTACCAACAGGAATATTGCGCAATGGCAGGCAATTGCCGGCCTTGATCGGCGCTTCGGAACCATTCATGACCTGATCACCGACAGACAATCCTCTTGGAGCCAGAATGTAACGGCGTTCACCATCGGCATAACAGAGCAATGCAATATTTGCGGTACGGTTTGGATCGTATTCGATGCGTTCGACTTTGGCAACGATGCCGTCTTTGTTGCGAACGAAGTCAATTACACGGTAATGCTGCTTGTGACCACCACCGAGATGACGGGTCGTGATATGACCGTTATTGTTACGACCGGCACTTTTGGATTTCTTTTCGATCAGACCGGCAAAAGGACGACCTTTGTAAAGATCAGGATTTACCAGCTTGACCATTCCCCGACGTGCAGGAGAAGTCGGTTTGACTTTAACGAGAGCCATTATTTACCCTCCTCAGTAAAGTGAATCTCCTGACCGTGCTTCAGACAGACATACGCCAGCTTCTGATTGTTTTTACGTCCCATCGTTCTGCCGGAACGTTTTTTCTTGCCCATACGGTTCAATACCTGAACAGATTCAACTTCCACTTTGAACAAATTTTCAACCGCAGCCTTGATTTCAGGCTTGGTCGCACATTTCATAACACGAAAAATGACTTGTTCGTATTTTTCAGCAACGAAAGTCGCTTTTTCCGAAATAACCGGAGCCAGCAATACTTTCATGATGCGTTCTTCACTAATTTTCATGACTGCGCTCATGCCAGCATCTCCTCAATCTTACCCAGAGCTGCCTTGGTGATCAGTACATCTTTGAAATGTACCAAAGAAACAGGATCTGCCTGGTGTGGTTCGACCACCAATACATTAGGCAAATTGCGGGAGGCCAGATAAAGATTTTCGTCGAACGAATCTGTAATGACCAACACGGAGCCAAAGCCGAACTCTTTGAGTTTCTGAGCCAGCATTTTCGTTTTTGGCGCATCAATTGCCAACTGATCGATAACGGTCAGTCTGTCTTCGCGTGCAAGCTGGGACAAAATGGAACAAACGCCTGCACGATACATTTTCTTGTTAACTTTATGAGAAAAGTTCTGGTCAGGCGAATTCGGGAAAGCACGACCACCTCCACGCCACAATGGGGAGGAAGACATACCGGCGCGGGCACGACCCGTGCCTTTCTGACGCCACGGTTTCTTGGTGGTATGCGCAACCGTTTCGCGGTTTTTTTGCTGACTGTCAGCAGTTCTTGCGTTGGCCTGGAAAGCGACGACGAGCTGATGAATCAGCGCTTCGTTGTAATCACGTCCGAAAATGGTATCCGGAGCATCGACTTTGCCTGCGGCCTGGTCATTTCCATTCAGGAGCTTCAATTCCATCTGTTATGCCCCCTTGCTAACTTTGGTTTTGACTGCAGGGCGAACGATCACCTCTGCATTCTTGGCACCGGGAACAGCACCTTTAACCAACAGCAGATTGCGTTCTGCGTCGATTCGTGCAATTTCCAGGTTCTGTATGGTTTTGGTGACGTCACCCATGTGACCGGTCATCTTCTTGCCCGGGAAAACACGACCTGGATCCTGATTCATACCAATGGAACCCGGAACATTGTGGGAAAGAGAGTTACCGTGGGTAGCACGACCGGAAGCGAAATTATGACGTTTGATGGTACCGGCATAACCTTTACCAATCGAAACACCCTGAACGTCAATCTTCTGACCAGCTTCGAACATGGTGGCAGGCAAGACATCGCCAGCCTTGACTTCTGCTGCTTTAGATTCATCCACCGTGAATTCGCGCAAAACAGTTCCAGCCTCGACACCTGCTTTCGCGAAGTGACCTGCTGCAGCTTTATTGACGCGGGAAGGACGGCGTTTTCCAAATGCGACCTGAACGGCGGTATAACCGTCGGTTTCAGTCGTTTTGACTTGCGTAACACGGTTGTCAGACACGTCCACCACGGTGACAGGAATAGAATCCCCCTCATCCGTGAAGATACGCATCATACCAACCTTACGCCCGATAAGGCCTAGGCTCATTTTTTTCTCCATTCCTGCCTACGATTGGGCAGGGCTGTTTATCAACATACTTGAAACAAGAGCAAAAACAATCTCTTGCCATGTTAAGCGGCGCATTATATCCCGCATGCGCCGTTTAGACAACCACTAAATAACTGCAAGACAATTATTGCAGTTTAATTTCAACATCTACACCGGCAGGCAAATCCAGTTTCATCAATGCATCAACCGTCTTGTCTGTCGGATCAATAATGTCCATCAGACGCTGGTGCGTTCTGATTTCGAACTGGTCGCGGGACGTTTTGTTAACGTGCGGGGAACGCAGAATATCGAAACGCTGAATACGGGTTGGCAGTGGAACCGGGCCCTTGACAACGGCACCGGTACGTTTGGCCGTATCGATGATTTCCTGAGCGGACTGGTCGATCAGTTTGTAATCGAACGCTTTCAGACGGATGCGAATTTTTTGGTTTTGCATAATATCTTTCCAAAGAACGAGCTGCGAACGGTCGAACCATTCGCAGCATTTAATAAATTACCGAGACAACAAATTACTCAGTGATTTTAGCGACGACACCAGCGCCGACGGTTCTGCCGCCTTCA
>CAJKQK010000013.1 GCA_905202055.1 uncultured Oxalobacter sp. | reverse complement strand
CGGGCTGCTGCTGCGTTCAAGTGCCTGTTCCTCCCCCACAGGTGATACCGCCCGTTTTTCGACAAAACGTCCTGTTCATACGCCTGAACAAACCCGGGCTCCCGAACATTCAGAAACGTCAACGGATATGAAACTGATTATTACGACGGATAAAGAAATCATTCATGCAAGGCTGTACGATAATGCGGCCGCGAAGGATTTCATTGCCATGTTGCCGATCACGTTAACGCTTGAAGGTAACCAAACGGAAAAAATCGCCGGATTGCCAAAGCGGTTTTCCACAAGCGGAACGCCCGGCGGGTATACACCGCACAGAGGCGATATCGCCTTTTACGTCCCGTGGGGAAATCTGTGCATTTTCTATCGGGATTTCCGGTACTCACCGGGCCTGGTGCAATTGGGGAAAGCAGACGGGGACGGCCTGTCGAAACCGTCGGAATCCGATTCGATCACCATCACCATCGATATTCAGGAATGAAAAACCAAATATTACGGAATAAACCTCAACGGACATTTATCGGGAATAACATGAACAATATTTTTGAACGATCCAGATCGGGTGAACCGGTCAGTATTGGCGACGCAGATTACGGGGAAATGAGAGAAGCCCTCGAACTGGCAAGACGGATAACCGGAGAAATCAATACGGTTTATCACACACCGGAAGAAATTCTCGGCCTGTTGCGGCGTCTGGGTGCGAAAATCGACGATTCAGCCGAGATCCGGACACCTTTTTACACCGATTTCGGCAAATTCATCGAAGTCGGCAAAAACGTGTTCGTCAACAATGCCTGTACTTTCATGGACAGGGGCGGCATCACGCTTGAAGACGACGTGAAAATCGGGCCACGTGCCAACCTGATCACGGAAAACCACGATCTTGACCCGGCAAAACGGCGAACACTCATCTCGAAGAAGATCGTCGTCAAACGAAACGTCTGGATCGGAGCCGCGGCGACGATATTGCCGGGCGTGACGATCGGTGAAAACGCAGTGGTAGCCGCCGGTGCTGTCGTGACCAAAGACGTGCCTCCCGACACGATTGTGGCAGGCGTTCCGGCAAAAGTAATCAAAAAAATCCAATAAAAAATGCCGGATCGGTTGCATCCGGCTTTTTATCGTCCATCCCTTTACTGAAGCTCCCGCAAACGGTCGAACGCTTCATCGATCCGTTCGACGCCGATAACGGTCAACCCTTCAAAGGCCTGTTTCGGTGCATTGGCCTTTGGAATGATCGCCATCGAAAAACCGAGTTTGACCGCTTCTTTCAGACGATCCTGCCCTCTCGGTGCAGGCCGGATTTCACCGGCAAGCCCGACTTCCCCGAAAACAACGAGTCCTCTCGGCAAGGGCTTGTTCCGCAGCGAAGAATTGATTGCCAGCAGAACGGCCAGATCGGCAGCCGGCTCGCTGATTTTGACACCACCGACCGCATTGATGAAAACATCCTGATCGTAAGCGGAAATATTGGCATGCCGGTGCATGACCGCCAACAGCATCGCCAGCCGGTTCTGTTCCAGCCCGACGGACAAACGTCGCGCGTTGGGCGTCGGGGAGGTATCGACCAGTGCCTGAATTTCAACCAGCAGAGGCCGCATGCCTTCCAGCGTCGCCATGACGCAGGAACCGGCAATCTCGCGCTGATGCTGCGACAAAAACAGTGCCGAAGGATTGGAAACACCCTTCAAACCTTTTTCCGTCATGGCAAAGACACCCAGCTCGTTCACAGCGCCGAAACGGTTTTTGAACGCGCGGATCAGGCGGAAACTGGAATGGGCGTCCCCTTCGAAATACAGGACGGTATCGACGATGTGTTCCAGTACGCGTGGGCCAGCCAGCGCCCCTTCCTTGGTGACATGCCCGACCATGATAATGGTCGTGCCCGATTGTTTGGCAAAACGGGTCAGCTGCGCGGCACATTCCCTGACTTGGGCAACAGATCCCGGAGCGGATGTCAGGGCATCGGAATAAATCGTCTGGATGGAATCGACGACCGCAACCTCCGGTTTCAGTTTGTCCAGCGTGCCGATGATCTTTTCCAGCTGGATTTCCGCCTGCAATTGCAGGTTTTCAGCGGTCAGTCCAAGCCGTTTGGCACGAAGCGCGACCTGAGCGCCCGATTCTTCACCGCTGACGTAGAGTACGTTTTTGACCCGTGCCAGATTGACGAGTGCTTGCAAAAGCAAAGTCGATTTGCCGATACCGGGATCTCCGCCGATCAGGACAACGCCGCCCGAAACCAGCCCTCCTCCCAGTACACGGTCGAACTCGCTGATGCCCGACGGGAAACGCGGGACGTCTGTCGCATCGATGTCGGCAAGGGACAGAACCGGCGCCGTTTGTGCAATACCTTGTCTGCTGGCTGAAAAGCGGTTGGCGGACGATTCAACGACCGTTTCAACCAGGGTATTCCATTGCCCGCATGCCGGACATTTGCCCGCCCATTTGCTGCTGACGCTGCCACATTCGGTACAGGTATACTGTATTTTCGCTTTAGCCATATGCACCGTTCAATAAAAAATTACCAGCATTCGACGATTCTCGGGCGCAGTGACAAGGCGCACATGAGTTCGTATCCGACGGTTCCTGCCGCTTCCGCGACCTCGTCGATCGGCAATTCATTGCCCCACAAGGTCACCTTGCTGCCGACGTGTGCGTCCTTCACGGGCGTCAGATCGACCGTGATCATATCCATTGATACCCGGCCGACCAGGCGGGTTTTCACCCCATCGACGATAACCGGTGTGCCTTCGGGAGCCATACGGGGGTACCCGTCGGCATAGCCACAGGCAACGACGCCGATTTTCATCGGGCCGGTGGCGGTGAAAATGCTGCCGTAACCGATGGAATCACCCTCTTTGATGTTCTGGATCTGGATGATTTCGCTGGACAGGGTCATTACCGGCTTCAAGCCGTATTCTTCCGCCGTCTTGCCCCCCGGCGTCCCCCCGTACAGCATGACCCCGGGACGTACCCAGTCCGTGCGCAATCGTGGATGAAGCAAAATGGCACCGGAATTGGACAGGTTGCGAACGCCCGGCAATCCGGCCGACCCGGAATCGAAACGTTTCAATTGTTCTTCGACGGACATTTTCCTGTGTCCGGCCACTTCGGAGTTGGCGAAATGGGTCATATGGGAAATTTCGCGGACATTCGGGATTTTTTTCAGGCGGTCATACGCTTTGGCGTATTCCGAAGGAAAAAAACCGAGCCGGTTCATGCCGGTATTCATCTTCAGGTGAACGTCCACCGGCAAATCGAGCCGTGCTTTTTCGAGCATGTCGATCTGTTCGTCACAATGGACGGCAAAAGCGATGTTATAGCGGGCCAGAATCGGCAATTCATGCGCATAGAAAAAACCTTCCAGCAGCAGAATCGGTTTTTTCCAGCCGATTTCCCGCAGGTGAATGGCCGACTCCATTTCAATCAACGCAAAACCGTCCGCGTCGTTCAATGCCCGCACGGAACGTTCCAGGCCATGACCGTAGGCATTCGCCTTGACGACACCCCATATTCTGGCACGCGGGACAGTGGAACGGACAACGGAAAGATTGTGCTGCATGGCAGCGATATCGATATTGGCTACTAAAGGTCTGGTCATGGGGAAAAATCAAATAAAAATAAAACCCGCGTCGCTAAGGGGTGATCCGATCCGGTTCAACGTCATTCCGGCATCCGCGAACTGGGCTTATCTGCAAATAAAAGCATATTACCCCCCATCCTTGCCTGAGGCAATCTTGCCCGGAAAACAATATGAGAAAACTCATCCGGAAGATGATGCGGGAAGTTTTCCATAAAACAAAAAAATCTGACCCTGCCATCCTTAATATTGTAAACTTGATGTTTTGACGTTTATAGAAGACCGTAATATATGAATCGTGGCTTTTATGCTGTCATGGCAGCGGAATTCTTTTCCTCGCTGGCGGACAATGCGCTTCTGATCGTTGCCATCGCCATTCTGGCCCAAATGGATTCCCCGGCATGGATGACGCCGCTTTTGAGACTCTTCTTCGTTCTGTCATACGTCTGCCTGGCGGCTTTCGTCGGCGCTTTTGCCGATTCGATGCCAAAAGGCAAGGTCATGTTCATCACCAATACGGTCAAATTCTTCGGTTGCGGCCTGATTTTCATCGGCGTCCATCCACTGATCTCTTACGCTATCGTCGGCCTTGGCGCTGCCGCCTACTCCCCTGCCAAGTACGGCATCCTGACGGAAATGCTGCCCGCTGAAAAACTCGTCGTCGCCAACGGCTGGATCGAAGGTCTGACAGTGAGTTCCATCGTTCTCGGAACCGTTTTGGGCGGCGCACTGATCAACCCCCACGTTTCCGCCTTTCTGGTCGGCCTGATCCATTTCGCGGAAGCCACCCCGGCCATTGCCGCACTCACTGTCATCATGCTGGTTTACATTCTGGCCGCGCTCTTCAACCTGCGCATTCCCGATCCCGGCGCACGATATGCCAAACAGTCTTTCAACCCTGTCGCCTTGCTGAAAAGTTTCTATCACAGTTTCACCACCCTCTGGCACGACAGGCTCGGGCAGATTTCACTGGCTGTTACCACCCTCTTCTGGGGTGCCGGTGCAACCCTCCAGTTCATCGTCCTGAAATGGGCGCAGCATGCCCTCGGCCTGCCACTGGACAAGGCAGCTTTCCTGCAGGGGATCGTGGCCGTCGGCATTGCTCTCGGTGCCATCTCCGCGGCCAAATACATCAAACTGAAAAATTCCCTCAAGGTCATGAAACTTGGCGCTGCCATGGGCGTCGTCGTCATGGTGATGACGATGGTGCATTCCGTCTGGCTCGCTTATCCGCTGCTCATACTCGTCGGCGGTCTCGCAGGCTTTTTCGTCGTCCCGATGAACGCCCTGCTCCAGCATCGCGGCCACGTACTCCTTTCAGCCGGTAGCTCCATTGCCGTACAGAATTTCAACGAAAACCTGTCCATCCTGTCGATGCTCGGCGTATATTCACTGCTGATCGCGCTCGACCTGTCCACAAACGCCATCATCATCCTCTTCGGCAGTTTCGTCACCATCATGATGCTGCTCGTCATGTACTGGCATGCCTGCAACCAGAAAAAACAGGATTCTCTCCACCTGATCGGCGAAGAAAAGCGCCACTGATTTTCCGGATCAACAGGAAAAGCGAAAAAACGGGATGGCGTTTCAGCCATCGCTTTCATGAAACGAAAACGGTCAGAACGATATCCTCAGGCCGATATTGGTACTCCAGAGTGACCGGACATGGTCGCCATCCTGACGTTCGAATTCGCCATAAAGGCGAGCCTGTTCGTTGAATTTCCAGTCGATTCCCAGACCGTAATACGGACCTGTACCGGAAATGTTCTCCTTGAACACGTTATCCGCATTGATGATGGTCCTGTCGTCACCGGTGAATTCATGGATAATCCCCCTTTTCACGTAAGGCTGGACATACCGGTTTTTGCTGATTTCCCATTTCCTGCCCGGGACGAGACCGGCCCGACCGGTGACCACATCGGCATTTTTTGACTTGATGGGCATTAAACCCGCAAATCTGGAAACTGACAGATTTACAATACTTTATGGCTTGAAATGATTCTTCTGAAAGCGATAAAAAAATTTTCAATTCCGTTGATGCCCGAACAAAAAAGTGACACTTAACGAGTGCTGTCAAATCGCTTTCCGGCAACGAGGAGGAAGATCAGGGAAAGTCCGCAACAGATGAGCGTCATGACACTGACCGATATGATCATGTCGGCAAAACCGGTCAACGGCGAGACAATGGCTCCGAAAATGAACAGGAAAAAGCCGATAATGGCTGAAGCGCTTCCCGCCCTCGACCTTTCCAGAGTGAGGGCCAGTGACGTCGAGGTGGGCAATATCATGCCGAGCGCCAACATAATCAGGAAAAGCATTATTTCCAGCAGGTAGAACGACCACCCGAAAACGAGCACGGCTACGAAAAACAGGCACGAAACCACCAAACCGTAAACGCCTGCCGAAAGCGCCCTGAAAACACTGGTAAAGCGTGATGCCAGACGGCTTCCGACAATCATGCCGGAGGCATTGATGGCAAAACACAGGCTGTACATGAAAGCGTCGAGATGAAAATATTCCTGAATCAGGAATGGAGATGAAGCAAGATAAGTGAAAAAGACGCCCATGCCGAACATCTGGACCCAGACGTAGTTCATGAAACGGCCGTTTTTCATGATCGGGATAAAATTGCCGAATGAATTGAAGATGCTGCCGGCAATGCGGCGCTCTTTCGGAAGGGATTCCCTGAAAACAAGCGAAACGAAGAAAAGGATAATGCCGATTCCCAGAAGAATGGCGAAAATTCCCTGCCAGTTGGTGTACTTCATGACGAATCCGCCGACAACCGGCGCAATGATCGGCGCCAGCCCGTTAATGACCATCAACAGCGAAAAAAAATCAGCCAGTTCCTTGCCCTGATAGAGGTCGGCTGCCACCGACTTGGAAATGACGACGCCACCGGCACCGGCAATTCCCTGAAAAACACGGAAAAACACGAATGATTCGATATTCCATGAAAAAAGGCACGCGACAGTCGACACGATAAAAAGCGCCATCGAGATCAGCAACATCCCTCTCCTGCCATATTTGTCACTCAGCGGGCCAATGATCAGCTGGCCACCCGAGAGCCCGATCATACTGGTCGTCAGGCTTAGCTGTACCCATGATGTCGTCGTCCCGAACCAGGCAGCCAGAGCTGGCAGTCCGGGCAGATAAAAATCGGTGACAAACGGCCCGAACGCGGACATCATGCCCATCGCGATCAGCAAAAACAGCCGGGAATTCATCCTGAGCTGCTTATCCGTTTTCAAAAGCTCACCCATTTCCGTGTGAAGAGAGAAAAAACAATCTTTATACTCTGTGGCAATGCTTTCTGGCAAGTGGCTTGGTCGATCGTATATTCTTCGGTGGCTTTCGACGATACAATAGCCGTTGTTATTGCCCGGTATTTTTATCGCCGACACGGTATTCTTTTGCAGACTTTTTTCGATGAATTCAGGACAGACCCGTTCGTTTACCATTCAAACACAGACTTTTTCCTTCTCAAGGGAAGTGAAAGCCAGTCTGGGTGCCGTGCTGGCCTGCCACCTTCTTTTGATTGGCTGGGTCGGTTTGGGTGGAAGCAAGCCGGAATCCGATATCACGCCCCCCATGACGGGAATACTGCTCGCTGAAGGCTCCGGAACCGGTACGGGCACAAAAGGCGTCGAAACGGGTACTCCGCAATCTGCCGGTGGTTCACCCGGCAGGGAAAAACAAACGAAAATGCATGAATTTCTCAACCGGAAAGAAAAAAGGCATCATACCGGACCAACGGAAACAGCTTCCGTTACAGAACCGGTAAATAATTCCGCTCCATCCCCCCTTTCCTCTCCTGAAAAAAAGGCAGCCGACACGTCAGGTACAGCCATTCCGGCTCCGGCCGCCGCATCAAAAGGCCGTCCGGCCCCGGCAAACAGTACCGGCAATGGATCAGGACACGGAACGGGCAACGGTACCAATATAACCGGAGGTTCCGGAAAAGGCGGCAGCGGGTTTTCGGGCCCCTACACGGATGCCGGTTTCTTCAGCAACCCCAAACCGCCGTATCCTGCCGTTTCTCGCCGAATGAGCGAAGAAGGCACCGTCCTTCTCTCGGTTCACATTCAGGCGGATGGCCGGGTAGATGAAGTGAAACTGAAACGGTCAAGCGGATTTCCGAGGCTGGACGACTCGGCCATGAAAACAGTACGCCACTGGCGCTACGTGCCAGCCAAACGAAACGGCAAACCGATACCTTACTGGTACGCACAACCCATCCGGTTCTCGCTGGACGACTGAATAGAACAAGAACGGAAAAGACAAGAATGGAAAACAATCCCTACGGCATCATGGCACTCTGGAATCAGGGAGGCTGGATCATCAAGTTCGTTGCCCTGCTGCTCCTCGTCATGTCGGTGGTATCCTGGACAATCATCGTCTCGCGGGCATGGCGGGCATGGAAACTCTATGGCCTTTCGAAACGGGTGCCTGCCTTCTGGAATGCCCCCACATTCGCACAGGGGCTGGAAAGTCTCACAACCGTTCCGGACGACAATCCCTTTCATGCACTTGCCGCAGAGGGCTGGCAAGCCGCCAGCCTGCATGAAGCTGGCGCACGGAATTTGCAGTCGAAAATCGGGCTGCCCGAATGGCTAACCGAAAGCCTGAGAGGTTCGATCGACGACAGTACGGCAAAAATGCAGAGTGGCCTTTCCATGCTGGCTTCCATTGGCGCGACGGCCCCGTTTATCGGCCTGTTCGGCACGGTCTGGGGGATTTATCACGCGCTGGTATCCATCGGTATTTCCGGACAGGCATCCATCGACAAGATCGCCGGCCCCGTCGGCGAATCGCTGATCATGACAGCACTCGGGCTGGCGGTCGCCATTCCGGCCGTACTCGGATACAACGCCCTTATCCGGATCAACCGCCGGCTAGTAGGACAACTGAACCGTTTTGCACGCCAGCTGTACGCTTATTTCCTGACCGGTACGGCGACCGCATCCAAAACATCTGGCAAGGAGGCATAAAATGGCTTTCGGTGGAGGCCTGAACGATCAGGAAGACGTCATGAGCGAGATCAACGTCACGCCGCTGGTGGACGTCATGCTCGTGCTGCTGGTGATTTTCATTTTGACGGTCCCGGTACTGACCCACTCCGTCAAGGTCGATTTGCCCAAAACACAAAAGCTCAATACAGCAACCGATCCGAAATCCATTTCCATTTCGGTCGCCGGTGACGGCTCGGTTTACTGGAACGGCAAGCACATCAATGATGCACAACTTGAAAATGCCCTTGCCGAAGTAGCTGCACAAGAAGAGCAACCGGAAATCCGTCTTTACGGCGACAGGCGTGTCGCTTATGAAGAAGTCGTGAAAATCATGGCTGCCGCGCAGCGTGCCGGCATCGAAAAACTCGGGTTCGTCACCCGACCTCAGCCCAAATGAAAAGAAATAGCGTTTTATACTTTCTTTTCAACAGGTGAAGATCGGGACAGGAAACCACGACAACGCTTTAATTCCGCATGAGTGGCAAGTGTAGCGTCGTCAAGAGAGGGTTTACAAACCCGGGAGAACAAAAATATGGACAAAATCAAACGTTGTGCCTGGGTTCCTGAAAACAACCCGCTCTATCAAAGATACCACGATGAAGAATGGGGCGTGCCTGTGCACGAGGACAGGACGTATTTTGAGTTTCTGATACTGGAAGGCGCGCAGGCAGGATTGAGCTGGGAAACCGTTTTGAAGAAAAGAGAAGGCTACCGAAAGACCTTTCATGACTTCGATGTCGAAAAATGCGCGAAAATGAGCGATGAGGAACTGGAGGAAACACTTCAGAACCCGGAAATAATCAGAAACCGGTTGAAGGTTTTCTCGGTCAGAAAAAATGCCCGGGTGTTTATCGACATACAAAAGGAATTCGGCAGTTTCGACCGATACATCCGGAGCTTAGTTGGCGAAGCACCTGTTTGCCATAACCGGCAAACCATTTCTGAAGTTCCGGCAACATCTCCCGAAAGCGATAAATTATCGAAGGATTTGAAAAAAAGAGGAATGACTTTTGTGGGTTCCACGATTGTGTATGCCTTTATGCAGGCAACCGGGCTGGTAAATGACCACACAAAAGATTGTTTCCGGTTTAAAGAATAGAAAACGAAAAGGCAGCCAATGGATATCGGACTGCCTTTTGATACCTGAAAACGGACCGGTTTTGTCTCAGTTTTCCTTTTTCACTTCCCCATCGTAAATGTCCATTGCCGTACACAAGTCCTGCCATGCCTGTTTCTTGCCACCTGGAGTGCGCAACAGATACGAAGGATGATACGTCACGATGAGGGGAATCTCGCGACCCCCTGCCCTGAAAACATGCGTCTTGTTCCGCAGGGACCCCAGCGTCACTTCACGACCGGTATTCAACAAGGCACACGCGGCGGTCTTGCCGAGTGCGACCATGATTTTCGGTTTGATCAGACTGATCTGGCGTTCCAGATACGGCATACAGAAAGCGGCTTCTTCTTCCGTCGGCTGGCGATCTTTCGCGAACTCATTCGTGGCGCGGCACTTGACGACGTTGGCGATGTAAACATTGTCTCCCCGTTTCATGTGCATGGCCGCCATCATGGAATCGAGCAATTTCCCGGAACGGCCAACAAACGGTTCGCCCTGCTGATCTTCATGAAAACCCGGGCCTTCGCCGACGAAGAGCCATCCCGCATTGCGATCCCCGACTCCGGGAACGATTTTATTGCGTGTCTTGCAGAGATGGCAACGTTCGCAATGGTTGATTTCGTCCAGAAGCCCTTCCCATGTATCGCCTCCGGGCGGGATGGATGCAGGAGAAGATGTGGGAAGGCCTGTATCCGAAGGGATATCCATTTCAGCAGGCAAGGATGAAAAATCATCTGCAAACGCTTCCATCGGCAACGGTTCGGGAATGGGAATATCCGCACTATCCACAGCCACATTCGAAACCCCGGGTACCGGAATTGCTTTCCGTACAGGGTCAGGCACAGCCTTTTCAGCAGTTGCCCCGACAGATTCATCACCTGCCTGCAAGGCACGCGACGACCAGACGGTAATCCCCATCTCTTCCAGATATTTCCTGCGCGTCGTTTCGTCCAGTTCGCTCATCACATAGTCCTCACAGCATCAGCCTCATGACAAGGGCGTCTTCTTTTGGATCGACGTAATATCCCTTCCTTACGCCAATGGTGGTAAATCCCGTTTTTTTGTACAGTCCGACGGCTGGTTCGTTGGAAGACCGGACTTCCAGCAACACCGATTCCATCTCCGCATCCCGCGCGACTTCGACCGCCTTGTCCATCAGAAGCCGACCGTATCCCCTGCCATGAAAATTTTCATCGACGGCGATTTTCAGCAAATGCATTTCATCGACGATTTCCTGCAGGATGAAATAGCCGATCAGTTTGCCTGCTTCGTTGCGCATGACCCAGCCATCGTCTTGCTGAGCGACCGAACTCAGGAAATTGCGGTAATTCCAGTAATAGGAAAACACGCTCTGCTCGATGTAATAGACTTCGTGCAGATCCTTGATCAGCATCGGCTCGAACTTCAGCAATTCGACGGTTTCACCGTCATGAGCCGGAGCCGGTGGCGTAAGGTTCCCTTCACCGCTCATTCGCTTTTTTCCTTCAAGGCCAGCCGCTCGGCCGTTTTCAACGCCACCTTGTTCCTGAGGTAAAGCGGTTCGATTTCGGCGGCCCTGATCGTTTCCCCGCGTAAAAAGCGTTCCTTGCCGAGGCTGGCTATCGCTTCTGCATGGGGGATGATATCGGGATAATGCGGGCTTTTCCCGACAATTGTTTCCAGAGCACCGGCATACGCGGTCAGGCCATTGCCGCAAAAGGAAGGATTTCCGGTCGGCATGACGTCAGCTGCGGCAGAAAGGGACGGTTCGGCAATCGTTTTCCAGCGTCCGTTTTCATACCGGTATTCGCCCCAGTATACTTCCTGCATGCGGGCGTCCAGCAGAGCCAGAACCGTATCGGTACCATTTTTCAGGCGGCAGGCTTCGGCCATCGCTTCCAGAGTCACCACCGGAATAACCGGAATTGACGCACCGAAGGACAGGCCCTGTGCGATGCCGCATGCCGTGCGCAAACCGGTAAACGAACCCGGGCCGCAGCCGAAAGCGATGGCATCGATGTCCTTTATTTCAATCCCTTCCTCTTTGAGCAACTGCTGCAACATCGGCAGTGTGGACAAGGAATGCGTGGAAAAACCTTCACTGGACAGGGAACGAAGTTTTTCTCCACGCGAAAGCGCAACGGAAGCCACGTCGGAAGAAGTATCTATAGCTATGATGGTCAACATGATGCGCTATTGTACCGTGTAAGCCTGATTTTTCGGACATTTCGGGTTTGTGCACTGTCAGCTGCCGGCAAAAATTTCGTGCATTGTGGCGGTATCGCCTCAGCCGGATTGTTCCGGTCAGTCATGCAGCCAGCGCGACGTGACACTGACGAAAATCATGAGCCCGGCGACGATCCCGAAGACAACGTACAGGCTGCTCGCATGGGCAATGAACCCCATCATGGCTGGTCCGATCAACAGACCCAGATACCCGAGCGTCGTCACCGATGAAATGGCCTGTGGAACCGGCATTTTCTTCTGTCTGGATGCAATGGTGAACAAGAGCGGGATCAGGTTAGCCGCACCGAGCCCGACGACGACAAAACCGGCAAAAGCAATCCATGCAGAAGGCGCTTCCATCACGATAATGAAACCGATGGCAGCGATCATGCCGCTTCCCGTCATGACTTTACGGATACCGAGCCACTCGACCAGCCGGTCGCCGAGAAGCCGCCCTATCGAAATGGCAACCGAAAAGATGGCGAACGACAGCCCCGCCGTATCGGCCGGAATCGATTTGGTCGTCGTCATGAAGAGCGCCCCCCAGTCGAGAACGACGCCATCCCCCATATACATGATGAAACACAGGACACCCAGCATGAGAATGCTGCCTTTCGGCAGGGAAAAGGATTTCCTGTTTTTCGATTCATGACCATATGGGAACAGATAACGTGCCATCACCAGCAGGCCAGCAATCAGGCTGACGGTCAGGCACAGAATGGCTGACAGGGGAGACAACCCCAGATTCAACAGGGCGGAAATAATCAGCGCGCCGAAAAAACCGCCTACACTGTACATGCCATGCAAGCCTGACATCATGCTGCGGTTTCTTTCCTTTTCGACCAGAATGGCCTGAATATTCATCCCTACGTCAACGACTCCGGACGAGGCGCCGAACAGGAAAAGCGAAAGGCCGAATGCCCAGGACGATGAGACGCAGGCCAGTCCGGTCAGCGACAGCATGAATACCGTCGTCGATACGACCAGTGTTTTCCGGCACCCGTATTTGCCGGTCAGCCATCCGGCAAAAGGCATCGATATGATCGCCCCCGTTCCGACGAGCAGGAGCAGCAACCCCAGTTCCGCTTCATTGACACCAAGACGCGCCTTGGCATAGGGTACCAGCACAGCCCATGCGGAAATCGCCAGTCCCAGCGCCAGAAAAATGAATCGTGTCGCATGCCCGTGGCCAGTTGTCGTGCCAGCCGCTTTTTCCTCACTCAAAGCCATATCCGACTCCTGACACTCAGTCGCCATGCATCAACCTGCTTTTCAGCCGGCTCACGATATCGGCATAAATCTCATTGAAAACAGCCATCTTTTCACGGGAAATTTCGCCGACGATGACGTTTTCATGGACAGCCAGTTCCTTCAATATGCCGACAATCGTTTCATGTCCTTTTTTTGTCAGCGACAGATTGACCCGGCGGCGATCGGTCTGGCTGCGTTCGCGCACAATGAGGCCACTCTTTTCCATCTGGTCAAGAAGGCTTGTCATTGTCTGCCGTGGAATGAACAGCGAATCGGAAATCATCGCCGGTTCGATATCGTCCGTCGCCCTCAAAATCATGTCTAAAATGAGAAGCCAGGAATACGAAATGCCCCGCTTCTTGCACCATTCGGCATAAATGCGGTTTTCAATCTGCGCCAGCGAAAAATGCCGGTAATACAGTTCATCTGTGATCATGGCTTGCCATCCGGAAAGAGTTTCACTTTAAAATCCGAAAAGAGATTATCCGATTTCGGATTATTTGGCAAGTGATGGAACATTAGCTGAAAGATTTTTTATATTGGCGACTTGAAGAGGTATTGAAAAACAGAATGACCACACAGTAATGTCATGACAGGAGAATCAGTTAATACCGATGGGAAACAAGGCGGCTGATTCCCTGCAAACACCAGACCGGTTGCAGGGAATGACCGGTTATGGAAGACGGTTATGCTCACGCATCGTACACAGGTTCTGCACGACTTTCAGGCCTGCGTCCGAAGCGATTTTGACCGCTTCCTCATTTTTGATGCCCTTTTGCATCCAGAGCACTTTTGCGCCAATGGCAACGGCGTCCCGCGCGATATCCGGGATGAATTCCGAACGGCGGAAGCAATCGACCATATCGACTTTTTCGTCTTTGGGGATATCTTTCAATGAGGAATAACACTTTTCCTTCAGACCCCATTTCAGGTTCGGGTTAACGGGAATGATCCTGTAACCGACGCTCTTCAGATAATCCGCGACGAAATAACCGGCTTTCCCCGGATCGTCCGAAAAACCGACGATAGCGATGGTCTTGCAGTCCTTCATGATTTGTTTGATGCCTTCCGGGTCTTCTACCAGCATGATTGTTCTCCTGATCAGTCCAGCATGGGCTTTTGAAAAAGCCATAAATTCGGGTCTTTCATTGTCGCTGTTTACCAAAGGCCGATAATTGATTTTTATCTGGAACCATTCCTGTTGAACAATTCCGGATCCGGGATACCAGGCTGAATAGCGGTATGGTTTCAATTGAAGCGGTTCATTAACCGAACCGCTCCATATTCCTGACATCCAGACTTATTTCAGAAACAGTTCCGTGTATTTTTCCATCATACAAATGTTGGAAACGACTTTCAGACCACCATCGGAAGCGATTTTGGCAGCTTCTTCGCTTTCAATCCCTTTTTGCATCCACAGTACCTTGGCGCCAATGGCAACGGCATCGCGCGCGATTTCCGGCATGGCGTCAGGGCGGCGGAAACAATCGACGATATCTACCGGGAACGGAATATCTTTCAGGCTGGCATAGGCTTTTTCGCCAAGCCCTTCGCTAATGGTCGGATTGACCGGAACAATCTGATAACCATGTTCTTTCAAAAACTTCGGAACGTAATGTCCACCCTTGTTTTCATCAGTCGAAAATCCGACGATGGCAACGACGTGGTTTTTCTGAAGGATGTCTTTGATGCCTGCTTCATCTTTAACGATCATTTTTTTCTCCTGGTTTTCATTAAATCGGGGTTTTTATCGTTTGTGTTTTGGGTGCAATATTTATTGACCAGTTCATTATGGCCCAGTTCCATAAATCCTGCAGGGCGAAGTCATCTTTTTCTGGAGCAAGATTGAGAAAACGCATCGCTGCCACAAGCATCGTGACCGGATCGCCCGGGTCGACAGGCGTGGCGCGCGTCTGTTTGGAAAGCTTTTCCCCGTTTTCATTCACCGCCAGCGGCAAATGGGCATAAACCGGCACAGGCTGCCCCAGACATTCATGAAGCCAGATCTGCCGCGGTGTCGAGGCCAGCAAGTCTGCGCCACGAACGATATGATTGATGCCCTGTTCTGCGTCATCGACCACTACGGCAAGCTGATAGGCAAAAAGCCCGTCCGGGCGCAACAGGACGAAATCGCCCACGTCTTTTTCCGGATTCTGTTGTTGATGTCCCTGTATCAGGTCATCGAAACCGATCGTCTTGTCCGGCACACGCAAGCGCCATGCCCGGGCTGTTTTCCCCATTGGCAAACCGTTTCGGCACTTTCCGGGATAAACGGGCGCGCCGTCGATGCCGACAGCGGAACCGGCAATTTCCCTGCGCGTACAGGCACAACCATAGACCAGCCCTTTTTCTTTCAATTCACCGAAAGCGGCACGATAGGCACCGGTACGGTCTGTCTGTCGGATAACCGGGCCATCCCATTCGAAACCGAAGGCTTCAAGGGTTTTCAGGATGGAGGTTTCATATTCGGGATGGCAGCGGGTCTCATCAACGTCTTCGATACGGACGATCCATTCACCTTTATTGGCTTTTGCGTCCAGATAACTGCCGACCGCCGCAACCAGTGAGCCGAAATGCAGTTCCCCCGTCGGCGAAGGGGCGAAACGTCCACGATAGTTTGACTTTTCCAAAACCCGTTTCTTTCAGAGATCGGTTATCGATACGCCAGGTCGTTGTATCCATGCCGTTTTTTTGCGGTTCAACAAGGGATGAGAGAAAATAAGACCGCCGGGAAGTGGCATTTTCACGTGACCTTGGCTAAAATGGCATCCCCAAGTTTACCGCTTTGTTTCAAGAGTTGCCATGCCGTCGTTTATTCCTTTAAAAGAAGCGGATTATTCCCTTCTCGACACGACACTGACAGAAAATTCATGGATCGTTGCCTGCTTTTGCGCGCAATGGTGCGGGGCTTGTCGCGCCTATAAGCCCCTGTTCAGGACGTTTGCCGAAAAATACCCTGACATCGTTTTTCTCTGGATCGATATCGAGGATCATGCCGACCTGCTTGACGATCTGGATATCGAAAACTTCCCGAGCCTGTTGATCCAGTATGGTGACATCGTGAATTTCTTCGGCTGCGTGCACCCTGACATCGGTCTGGCCGAACGTCTTCTGAAAAGCCAGACAGATATCGGCATCGACGAAATGAAACGGCTTGCCAACAGCAACGAAGAACACGCATGCTGGCAAAAGGAAGTCAACATCCGCTCCCTTTTGCGCAAGGCTGTCGGGACTGCCTGATTTTTCTTTATTTCAGAGGTTCCGTCTCAGGCACCCCGTCAGCATTAACCGGTTCCGTTCGCCATACACAAGGCGCACCCTTGTTGGACTTTTCGATATCGTCCAGGACTTCCTCGTGCCTTGCGAGTTCATCTTCTGTCGCGGCAAGTACCACAATCCGGATATTGGACAGGGGCGCAGCCCTGGCAGCCGCTTCTTCCTCTTCAATCGACATCCCGCCGATTTCCAGGGTTTCCTGACCGCGCGTCATCGCCAGATACACCTCTGCCAGCAATTCCGAGTCAAGGAGCGCCCCGTGCAGGGTACGGTGCGCATTGGAAATTTCGAAACGTTCGCACAAGGCATCGAGTGAATTCCGCCGTCCCGGGAACATGTCGCGTGCCTTGACCAGGCTGTCCGTTATGCACCCGGCAATTTCCTCTACCTTTGGCATACCCACCCGCGCCAGCTCGGCATTCAGGAAGCCGATATCGAACGGGGCATTGTGAATGATAAGTTCAGCGCCCCTGATATAGTCGCAAAACGCCTGGGCAATCTCGGCAAATTTGGGTTTGTCGGAGAGGAATTCCGTCGTCAATCCGTGAACCGCCAATGCATCCGGATGGGAATCCCGCTCCGGATTGATGTAGTGGTGAAAATAATTGTCGGTAACGTGCCGTGAAAGCACTTCCACACAACCGATTTCAATGATCCGGTCGCCATTGTTGGCGTAAAGGCCGGTCGTTTCGGTATCGAGTACGATTTGTCTCATAAATCCGTTCTGCTCTTTTCTCTTTACAGTCTTCTGGCGATAAACGCACCCTTGTATTTGTCGTCCAGCAAAATCCTGACGCGGTGGCCACTCCCGGGCGCGACATCGATTGCAGCGCCCTCTTCATTCTGCATGGTTTTCAAAGGCAGGACGGCATTGCCATCCGGGTGATAGACCTCCAGTATATCGCCGACGGCAAACCGGTTCTTGACGAGAACGGTGGCCCAGCCGTTTTGCGCCTCGACAATGTCGCCGACATAATGGCTGTTGTTCAGCTCGGAAGCGCCGGTCATGTAATTCTGGTAATCCTGTGTATGGTGACGCTGGTAAAAACCGTCCGTATAACCCCGGTTGGCAAGGCTCTGCAAGGCGCCAAGCAGAGTCGTATCGAACGGCTTGCCCGCTACCGCGTCGTCGATCGCCTTGCGGTACACCTGAGCGGTACGCGCCACATAATAAATCGATTTTGTCCGGCCTTCGATCTTGAGCGAATTGACGCCGATTCTGACAAGCCGTTCGATATGCTCGACCGCCCTCAAATCCTTTGAATTCAGGATATATGTACCGTGCTCGTCTTCCATGATCGGCAAAAGCTGTCCGGGACGCTTGCCTTCTTCGATCATATATACCCGGTCGGCCGCCGGATGGCGCGGCATATTGCCCATCGCCGAAGGCAAGGTCTGCGCCTGTTCCATGATCTGCGCCATATCGAGCGGCAACACATCACCGCAGGCATTTTCTTCAGCGTTCATAATCCTGTAATTCCAGCGGCAGGAATTGGTGCACGTGCCCTGATTGGAATCGCGATGATTGAAATAACCGGAAAGCAGGCAACGTCCGGAATAAGCGACACACAAGGCACCATGAACGAAGACCTCCAGTTCCATGTCCGGACATCTTTGCCGGATTTCCTCAACCTCATCCAGTGACAACTCGCGAGACAGGATCACGCGGGTCAGGCCCATGCGTTCCCAGAACTTCACGTCTGCCCAGTTGATCGCATTCGCCTGCACCGACAGATGCACGGGCACTTCAGGCCACTTGTCCCGGACCATCATGATCAGACCCGGATCGGCCATGATCAGCGCATCCGGCTTCATCTCGATTACCGGAGCCATATCGTCCAGATACGTCTTCAGTTTGGAATTATGGGCGTATATATTGCTGGCGACGTAAAACTGCTTGCCACGGCGATGCGCCTCATCGATCCCTTCTTTCAGCGCCTCATACGTCGAAAACTCGTTGTTTCTGGCCCGCAGGCTGTAACGGGGCTGACCGGCGTAAACGGCATCCGCACCGAAATCATACGCAGCGCGCATCTTTTCGACAGAACCGGCAGGCAATAGAAGTTCGGGTGAAAAAGGCATGACAGGATTCACAAGGGCAAAACGGCATTATAACGAATGCATCGCTTCTCTTCACCTCATGCACAATTAAAAAACGGATTTGCGTGATGACTGCCCGAATCCGGTTTCACGAATCCGTGAGAGACGGTCGAATTGCCGCCTGTTTTTGTTATTTTCCGGGGACCTTCTTTTCCTGCTCCGGAACATTCACCGATTGCGGGTCAGGAGTATTGTCGCAACGCCGTATTCCTTCACGACAGGACGGCGGCCATTGCGATTCGGGATGGCGTTCCAGATATTTTTCAACCGGCGTCAGCCGGCACGGTTCACTTCCCTTGTTTGTGGCAGTTTTCGCCTCTGCAGCCTGAACCGTCCCATGAACCAGAAACAGGGCGGCTACGAATAACAGGCCTCTCTTGAGACAGTTGGTGAAAACGGATTGGCCACTCATGATTTTTCCCCTGAAAACAATATATGGTCAAAAATAGTCGAACCGGAAATTTCCTGCAGGAAAAAGAAAGAAAGTTACAAATCCGGAAAGATTTTTCAGCCTGACAACCCTGCCCCCACTTCATCATTTACTTTGTCACCGTTTTTTCATCCTCTTTCACGTCGGTTCCCGTTAGTTGAATCGGCTGCAGTATCCTGTCGGAAACCGTGGCCAGCCACTCCGGTATTCCGTCAAAAGCAGGTTGTGCCTGAACGTGGACATACTATGTTCCCGTCTTGCCGGATCACTGGATTCACCCGGCAGGAGTTACTGCACCTTCATTTCCCTGAAGCGGAATCTTTGTCGTTCTTGCCCATTGCGTTGTCCCGGGTTGCCGGTGATTCACTCTCCGGCTCCCCTGCACCTGCCTCTCCCGAAGACATTTTCACTTCCATGTCGAAGTTGACGTCAATGTTCCTGACAAGCAGTGGCGGTACCGGAACGATGGTAAGCAAAGGCACCTGCAGGCTCATTTCCTTTTCGGAAATGGCACCCGATTCATCCGGTACCTTTTTGCGGAACGTAAATGCGGCTGTTTCGGTTTTTCCAGTACCGGAATTCTGCAATCCGACTGTCCTGATAAATTCTGCTGTCGATTCTGCCAGTTTCGATTGGGCGTCGCATGCCCCTTTCAGAGGACCTTCGATCAACGAGTCCATCCGAAGTCCATTGAACTGACCACCCGTTTCATTTTTCTCATCCGTCATAATCCCCTCCAGAAACCACCCGTGAAAAGCATGCCGCCAATCTGTTTTTTTTGCAACACAGTTTTGTAAACTCTGGCTGAATATTCCATACAAATCAATGAATTGAAAATGTGGAAAAAATCCGGGGCCATGTATATTGCATTGACAATATACTTCGCATGCGAATAATATGCGTCAGAACCATTTTTCAGGCAAACAGATAATCATGACGACAAACGACCGTTCCCTGATGGAACTGATGATCACGATGACGCAGGTATCGCGTTCCTACAAGGCCGCCTGTGACAAGGTTGCCGCCCAATATGGATTGACACAGGCTGTCGCATGGCCGATTGTCGCCATCAGCCGGATGGGTGAAGGTGTCCGTCCCGGCGTCATCGCCGATGCCGTCGGCATTGAACCCTCATCTGTTGTCCGGCTCATCGACACGCTTGCCGCCTCCGGCCTGATCGAACGGAGGGACGACGCCAACGACCGCCGTGCAAAACTGATCTTCCTGACCCCTGAAGGCCGCAAGAAAGTGAAAGAAATCGAATCAGCCCTTGTCCCCCTGCGTCGCGAACTGCTGCAGGGCCTGACGGAAAAAGAACTGGATGTGTGCATGCATGTGTTCAAAACACTGGGCGCTTCCATCGAACGGCAAAAGGCTTCCAGAAAAGCAGCATGATCACAATGCCTGACCGGGAAGCATGGATCTTTTCCCTTAAAAGTTTCATCGGCGCCATGCTGGCGCTGTATCTGTCTTTTCGACTTGGATTGCCGCGCCCGTTCTGGGCGCCGTTGACCGCTTACGTGGTCGCCCAGCCGATTGCGGGGGCAGTCCGGTCGAAAGCCCTCTACCGGGTCGCCGGCACGTTCATCGGTGCGCTGGCGACGGTCATTTTCATTCCGACATTCATCAATTATTCCGTGCTGTTGTGTCTGGTTTTCGGTGTATGGATCGGTTTCTGTCTCTACGTGTCGATGCTCGACCGTACTCCGCGCGCATATGCCTTTATGTTGTCGGGTTACTCCGTCGCCCTGATCGCGCTTCCTTCACTGATTGACGTCTCCACCCTGTCCATTTCGTCCATTTACGACGTCGCGCTCGCGCGTGTCGAGGAAATCACGCTCGGCATTACCTGCTCAGCCCTTGTTCACAGTCTTGTTTTCCCGAAAGGGGTCGGCAATATCGTCCTCACACGCCTTGATCAGGCCCTTAAAGACGCTCAACAATGGGTTCGCAGTGTCCTGACCGGATCGAAAATCGATCCCGACAATCCTGTCGACCTGAACAAGCTCGCCCAGATCATCACGGAATTGCGCATGATGTCCACCCATTTGCCGTTCGATACCTCGAATTTGCGGTGGACGGCCAATATCGTCCGTGCCTTGCAGGACAGGTTGTCCGCGCTGGTTCCCATCCTCTCGACTATTGAAGACCGCCTCGGCGTGCTTCGCAACAGTCATACCGGAATGCTCTCTCGTGAGTGGCAAAAGCTGATGGACGACATCGCCGACTGGGCGGCAATCGGGGTAGGAAACGAACCGGGTAACGCCATTCGCCTGAGAAAACGCATCGATAACGCCTCTCCGGTCATCGGGCCGGATTCCCATTGGGAAGACATGCTGCTCGCCAACCTTGCCGCAGAACTGTACCGGCTCGTGGATATTTGTGAAGACTGCTTCGACCTTCGGCGGCAGATCAATATCGGCCTGTCCGGTGTCATGCCGCCAGCCGAACTCCGTAAGGCAAAAGTCTCGACAACGACCCTGCATGTGGATCGCCGTCTCGCCCTCTCGTCTGCATTCGCCGCCATGATGGCAACGTCCCTGTCGTGCCTGTTCTGGGTCATTTCCGGATGGCCGATGGGCTTTTGTGCCCCGATGATGGCAGGCATGTACAGCATGTTCTTTGCCACGATGGACAATCCGGTTCCTGTCCTCAGGGTCCAATTCCTTTATACCCTGCTTTCGACCCCGGTAGCCGGACTGTATCTCCTTCTGATTCTTCCGTCGGCGCACAGTTTTGAAATGATGATGCTGGTTTTTGCGCCGTTTTTGCTGTGGTTCGGAACCTATCTGTCGAAACCGGCGACCATGATCAAGGTGATCCCGTTCATGTTCACCACTCTGGCGACCCTGACCATGTTCGATATGGGATCGGCCAACATGACCTCCTTCATCAATTCGCAGGTCAGCCAGGCTATCGGCGTCGGCATGGCCGTCCTGTTTACCGCCCTTTTCCGCATCGCCAATATCGAAGCGATTACCCGGCGACTGGTCAAAACCATGTGGACCGACATTTCCCGGCTGGGCAAGGCCGTAAGGGCGCCTTCCGTCATGGAAGTGTCTGTCAGAATGGTCGACGGCATCAGCCTGCTCGCCCCCCGGCTGGCACTCGCCCGCAAAAACGGCATCGCAACCGATCCCGGTTATCTTTCCGCCATGAATATCCTGTCGGACTTGCGAGTCGGACTGAACATGACGCGCCTGTTGCGCCTGATGCCGAAACTGCAACGTCAGGGCGTCCCCGTTCATCCGGTGCTGGAAGACCTGTCCGTTTTTTATGAAGACCGCATGAAAGACGATTCCGGTAAAGACGTGCCGGTCTTGCTGGGAAAAATCGATTCCACGCTCTATCTGCTGGCATCAAGCCATCACAATGTCCAGCAAAACGATGCCATCGCCGCACTGGCCGGCATACGCCGCGACCTGTTTCCGGATGCCCTGCCTTATTCGCCACTGACGGTTTCCCGAAAGGAAAACGACTACGGAAAAGCGGCATAAACCTGACTGGAACCGAAAAAATACCCTGAAAGATACAAAAATATGAAACGGCCTCCCTTTAAACTGCGAATTCTATTGACATGAATAGTTGAAAGGTTAATATTTACATTTTCAAATATTTGACATGCAAACTATTTTATTATCATGAAAGATCAAGATCAGTTACTGATGTCGCTCACCGGCACCCTTTCCCGAGTTGCACGTGCATATAAAACCGCCGCCGACAAGGTGGCCGCCCGGTATGGCCTTTCACAGGCTACGGCATGGCCAGCCGTTGTCATCAGCCGCATGGGAGACCGTGTCAGGCCGGGAGAAGTGGCGGAAGCAATGGGGTTGGACCCTTCCTCAGTCGTACGGGTCATCGACCAGCTCATTGCAGCCGAACTCCTGAGCCGTGAAGAAGATTCCAACGACCGTCGCGCCCGTCTGTTAAGCCTGACCGAAAACGGCCGGGAACGTGTCCGCCAGATCGGTGAAGCGATGAGGCCTTTCCGTCGCGAGCTGTTTAAGGATATCGAACAGCCGGAACTGGAAACCTGCCTGAAAGTACTGGAAAAACTGGGCCAGTCGATCAAACTGTACTGATGGAAAATGCTTAAAGACTACCTGCAAAAACCGACATGGGGAGAACTCCTTTTCGGAGTGAAATGCTTCCTTGCGGCCATGCTGGCGCTCTACATTGCATTAAGACTCGGCTTGCCCCGCCCTTTCTGGGCACCGATGGCGACCTGTATCGTTTCCCAGTCCATGGCAGGCAGCGTTTACGTTCGCGGCATGTCACGTCTCGTCGGTACCCTGTTCGGCACCGTTGCATCCGTTTTCCTGCTTATCTCGTTCGTCAACTACACCATCCTGCTGTGCTTTCTGATCGCCCTCTGGGTCGGCACCTGCATGTACTTTTCCATGCTGAAACGGACGACGGACGCCTACGTTTATACTGTCGCCGGTTTTACCGTACCCGTCATTATTTTCAGTGTGCTGGGCGACATCAATTTCATCAATGTGCAATACATCACCGATATGGCAATCGCCCGCGCAGAAGAAACGGGCATCGGTTTTGTCTCGGCTATCCTCATTCACAGCCTCATTTTTCCTCGCCATATCGGCTCTGCCGTCATCAACCGGATGGATGCCGTCAGGAAAGACATTCGCCAATGGACGGCCACCATTTTGAGAGGCAGCACTCCGCCGGGCAATGCTCCCAGACTGAATGCCGCGCACATCATTTCCGATCTGCGTGTCCTGTCCGCCAACCTTCCCCACGACACCTCAAACGAAAAATGGGCCGTGGCCAATATCCGGCTGCTTCAGGATCGCCTGACGGTCGTGATCCCGCTGATCACCTCAATCGAGGACAGCGTGATGGAACTCGGAAAAGCCGGCAAACTGTCCGAATACTGGAAATATCTGCTCGACAATATTGCCAGCTGGATAGAAGAGGACAGGCCCACACCTGAAAGCGCCCAATGGCTGCGCGAACGGATCAGACACGGCTTGCCTGAAATCACCCAAAACGCTTCATGGGATGAAGTCCTGATCGTTCATCTGGCAAGCAACCTCGAAAAACTGATCACGTCACGTGAAAATTGTGCCGACCAGCGGCGCGCCATCGATGACAGCCTCAAAGGCAAGGCAAGCGCATCACCCAAAACAACACCTGTTTCGCTCAACCATCTGACCAAAGACCGCCATCTGGCCCTGCTTGTCTCTGCCTCAGCTGTCTTTTCCATTATGCTGGCGTCGCTTTTCTGGGTGGCAAGCGGGTGGAATGCCGGTTTTTGCGCGCCGATGATGACGAGCATTTTTTATCTTTCTTTCATCCGCAACGACAATTCCGTCGCTGCCCTGAAGAAAGTGCTTCTCTTTACGATCTACTCGCTTCTGCCCGCTGGTTTTTATCTGCTCGTCGTCATGTACAGCACGCATTCCTTTGAATCGCTCATGCTGCTTTTCGCCCCATTCGTCATTATCGGAGGCATCTTTATGGCACGGCCGGCAACCGCTTTCGGCACGACCATCTTCATGATGGGAATCTGGTCCACAACCACCATGTACGATCTGGATATGGCGAACGCCACCTCTTTCATGAACGGGCAGGTTTTTGCACAATGTATCGGCATCACGATGGCGCTCGTCTCCGCCATGATATTCCGTTCATTCGATGCGGAATGGACGACGAAACGGCTTCTTGCCGGGGTCGGCGACGAAATTTCGCGGCTGGCGAAATCGACCCGGACACCCCCGCCGGTCATTCAGACCTCTGTCCGCATGATCGACCGCCTGACCGTTATCGCCCCGCGCCTTTCCGGACTGGGTTCCGAAAAGGATAACGCCATCGCCAGCCTTTTCGGGCAAATGCGCATCGGCGTCAACGTGGTTTACCTGATGCATATGCGTTCCCGCCTTGAACGGAACGGTATCGATATCGCACCGCTTTTGAAAGCCCTGTCCGACTGGTTCGGCAAGCGTTCGCATGAACCGTCCGAACGGGACGCCATGATTGAACGAATCGACGACATGCTGCAATCGGTCTGCAACATGCCTTCACGCATCAGGCAAAACTCGGCCATCGCTGCCCTGACCGGTATCCGGCGCGACCTGTTTCCCGATGCCTCACCCTATTATCCCCAAACTCTGGTTTTCAAGGAGGCTGTATGACTGGAGAATTCAGTTTCTTCGGTATGTATTTTCCCGTGCTGATGCTCACATCGCTGATTGCGCTTGTCGCAACGCGACTGATCAGCCTTTTTCTGGCCCGTAAAGGTTTTTACCGGCACATCTGGCACCCCCGCCACTCTTCGATGTCGCCCTCTTTTTCGTCGTACTCGGCCTTTTAGTGACTTTATACAAATTCGGCAGGTTTTAACTATGTTTTCAAAAATATCCCTGAACGTTTTAAGACGTTACCTGATCACCATACTGGTTGTCCTTGCGGCCCTCTTCATCGGATGGCGCCTCTGGATTCATTATGAAAACGATCCCTGGACGCGCGATGGCCGCATCAAGGCCGACGTCGTTCAGGTCGCACCCGATGTGACCGGTCAGGTCGTCAAAATCAACGTAAAAGACAACCAGCAAGTCAATATCGGGGACGTACTTTTCGAAATCGATCCTGCCCGCTTCGAGCTGGCCCTGAGACAGGCAAAAGCCGCCGAGGAAGCTGCAAAAGTCACTCTGGCACAGGCCATACGCGAATCCAACCGTAACAGGGAACTGAAAGACCTTGTCGCCGCCGAAGTGACCGAACAGGGACAGTCCCGCGTGGAAGAAGCCCGTGCCGCCCTCCTGCAGGCCGTCGTCAACCGTGACAAGGCACAGCTCGATCTTGACCGTACCAAAGTCCTCGCCGCTGTCGACGGCACCGTCACCAACCTCGACTTGCGTACAGGTTCCTATGTCACTGCCAGCAAGCCCGTTATGGCACTGGTCGACCGCAACTCTTACTATGCCGAAGGCTATTTTGAGGAAACCAAGCTGCCGAACATCGCCGAAGGCAACCGTGCAACCGTCAAACTCATGAGCAGCGACACCGTACTGGAAGGCCATGTCCACAGTGTTTCCCGGGGTATTGCCGACCGCGAGCGCACAACGGGCAGCAACCTTCTCCAGAACATCAATCCGGCCTTCAACTGGGTTCGCCTCGTCCAGCGCATTCCGGTTCGCGTTGAATTCGACAATCTGCCAACAGATACGAAACTCGTTGCCGGACAAACGGTTACCATCGAGGTATTCCCTTCTGAAAACGTGACAGTCGCCGCCAGCGACAAGACAGCGAAATAAGGATCAGCCATGCGTTTCAATACCTTCTTTTCGAAACTGGCCCCACTGTTCGTTTGTATCGGCATGACCGGCTGTACGGTTGTCGGGCCGGACTATAAAATCCCGGAAAACGCCGATATCAACAAACCGGGCGCAGCCGAACCTTTTGCTGCGGCACAGGAAAAAGTGTTCAAATCCGATACCCTGCCGGATCACTGGTGGAAACTGTACGAGGATCCCGTCTTGAATTCCCTGATCGAAAAATCGCTGTCGAACAACACTGATCTGCGCGTCGCGTCCGCCAATCTGGCGCGTGCCCGTGCCGCCCTTGAAGAAGCCGCGATGGGAACCATACCGCAAGTCTCCGTTTCCGCTGAACCGGCTTTCGGACGATCCTCTGCCGCTTCTCATGGTTTTGGAAACCGCTTTTCCGATGCATGGAAATTCGACGGTGGCCTGAACGTCTCCTACCAGCTGGATCTCTTCGGACAAATCGCGCGTGGCATCGAAGCCGCATCAGCCGACACGGATGCTGCACAGGCTGCCCTAGACGTGACCCGCATCACTGTCGCCGCCGATACCGCCAGGGCTTACGCCGACGCCTGTTCCTCCGCCCAGCGCATCGGCATTGCCGAACACTCGGCCGAATTGCAAAGACAATTTCTGGACACCACCCAACAATTGACCCGTGGCGGGCGTGGGACGGCAATGGATGTTTCCCGTGCCCGGGCCCAGTACGAATCCCTGCTGGCTGCGGTTCCGCCACTACAGGCACAACAGAAAATCGCCCTCTACAAACTGGCCGTTCTGACAGGAGAACTCCCTAACGCGCTGGTTGCCACCATCGGACAATGCAAAAAGCCGCCTCAGCTCTCGCAAGCCATCCCCGTCGGCGATGGAGCCGCCCTGTTGAAACGCCGCCCCGACATCCGTCAGGCTGAACGCAAACTGGCCGCCACCAGTGCCCGCATCGGCGTCGCGACGGCTGACCTGTATCCGAAAATCAACCTGGGATTGAGTGGCGGATATACCGGCAGGATGAATGGTTTCGACCAGAACAACGGCTACCGCTGGAGCATCGGTCCACTCATTTCATGGACAATCCCTGATACGGGAACCGCACGCAGCCGGATCAAACAGGCCAGGGCCGAACATCAGGCCGCCTTTGCCCGATTCGACGCTTCCGTATTGAACGCCTTGAAAGAAACCGAAAGCGCCCTGACCGGCTACGCCCGTGAACTCGACCGGAATGCATTACTCAAAGCCGCCCGCGACCAGAGCGCATTGGCTGCCGATCAGGCACACCGCTTATACAAACACGGCCGCATCGATTTTCTGGCGACACTGGACGCCGAACGGACACTTGCCAACGATGAAAGTGCCTACGCCGCTTCCAGCGCCAAACTCGTCAACGACCAGATCGGCGTCTTCCTTGCATTAGGCGGGGGATGGGAACAGACTCCACCTGTTGCACAGGTGGAAAATTGACGGGATATTCCTTTAATATCCCATTGATGTAGCATTTTTTGAGTGAACTGGCTCTGCCGCAAAAACCGGCCTTCCTTCCGCGGTTTTCGCGGCAGCCGGATTCATCTGGAAAACAATGCATATTTTGAATAATTCAATTGCGCTTTACAAAACGTCTGAATGAATTGCATGCATGTCAGCATGATAAGTTTATTATCACCGTCAGCTATAAAGCAGCTCGAATTTCCGTTTTTCCATTCATGACTTATATTCCTTTTCCTGCAATACCAACATATGTCCAGCTGATAACCCGTCGTTGATCCCCGCACCCCTTTTGCAAAAACGAAAACATCCCTCCGCGACGAAGCGGATGCTTTTCAAATTGTCCGAAAAAAGGATGTGCGCATGACGGGCACGGAAGGTGGTGAAGAAAAAGATGCCTGTCATTCAGGCATAAAAAAAGGCCTCCCAAAGGAGGCCTTTTCTGTTTGCTCGGGACGCAACTTCCCCGACGGAGACAATCATACAGGACATTCCAACATCGGTCAGCTATGTCACACCACTTTTTTCAAAAATTAATCGGCAACTGGCAAAACCGGCTATCCGTCATTTGTTTCAGACATATCAAAAGACCATACCGGCAGATTGTTATGCTCGATTCGACAATCCGAAACGCAGGAACGCCCAGGCAACCATTCCGGAAACATGAACAAAGCCATACTGAACTATTTCGATATAAAAGACGGCCTTATCTTTATGTGCAGCGTGGCATTTACCACCCTCGCCGGATACTGGCTGTTCGGAGTGAATGCCCTGATGTGGACATCGTTCTCGTCCATGTTCACCTATTCGCTGTACGATGCACGACCCGATCGCAGTAATCATCTTTACGTTTTCTTTTTGATGATGATTATCATGATCAATAACTATATTGGTTACTGGCTTCAACTCTCCTGGCTGTTTTACGTTTATCTTTTCGGAGTCGCCTGTTTCTTCCACATCACCTACGGAAAAGATCCCGTGCTCGACCGTGCCGTCCGGTACATCATCATGCTCTCGACCATCGGAACGACACTGACCAGCGTTTCCTACGAACTTCCCGTCGGTTACCTGATCGGGACACTGACCGTTCTCGGCATTCTTTTCGTCCTGCACCTGAAAAACTATGACTTTACCGCCTTCAGAAACGGCCTTTTTTCAAAAGAACTCTACAAATCGGAAAAACATGCCATACCCCGGGCTTTCATCTACAGCATCGGCATGCTCCTCTCCCTGCTCATTCCCGACTTTCTACAGCTGGGCAGAATTTACTGGGCACCCCTTACCTTTGTCATGGTACTGAACCCGAAAGCCGAACACGTTTTCAAAAATACGATATCCCGTTTTGCCGGGAGCTTTTTATCCGTCATCCTGCTGATGATCATGCTGGCCACCGGCTATAACGCGTCGGTCATCATTCTCGCTTCATTTTTTGTCATTTCATTTTTCCTGCCGACATTTCTCGACAAAACCCCGATACTGAGATCGTTTGGTGTGACGTTTTTCGTACTGGCCATGACAGAGATAGCGCTTTACTGGAACGATCCGGTTTATTCGCCCCTGTTCGAACGTCTTTATGAAACACTGATCGGCGGCCTGCTCGCGATAATAACCAGTATCGTCCTGAAAAACATCCGGGCCATCCAATAAAAAAACCGTTTTTACCAAACGGTTTTATCGTATTGCCATGAACGCAAGGGATTCATTTCTTCGGTTTTTTGACGGAATATATGTAATGCGTCACCATCCGGCCCATCACGCTCCGGAAAGCCGTCCCTGTAATTTTCATGCCGTTTCGTCGTGCCACTTCACGCGAAGGCGTATTGTCCGCCCTGATGACAGAATAAACCGTGCTCATACCGAGCACGGCAAAGGCATAATCCCGGCAGGCGATCACCGCTTCCGTCGCAAACCCCTGATGCCAGAAAGACTTTTCAAACATGTATCCGATCTCGGGAAGCGCTTCATCGCCGTAAACCTGCATTGAAATACCTGCATGGCCGATCATCTTTCCCGTTTCCTTCAAAACGACAGCCCACATTCCGAAACCATCTGTTCTATAGCACTGGAATTGCCTTTTAAGCCATGATCTGATCTCATTGTCCGAAAAGATGCGCTCATAGGCATAAGTCACTTCAGTATCCTGCAATACCCTGCAAAGTCCGGATAAATCGTCATCGACCAGCTCACGAATCAGTAGTCTTTCAGTTTCGGCGGTCACCACGTGGAAATTTTTTTCTGTCATGAGATAAAACGGTATAGCCTGTTTTCTGTCATATTAAAGGATAAAAACACCGGAATACAAAAAAAAACCGGGTTTCATATTCCGGATCAATCCATATTGAAAAACGGCATTTCATACCTATTTTCAACTTGAACCGATCATATAACGACAAGGTCTACCCTGCGAGAAAGAAAAAAATGAACAAAATCCTGATTGTCAACGCTTCGAAAAACTTCGGCCATTCACAAGGCAAACTGAACGATTACCTGACGGAAGTGGCAAAAGAAACCCTGACGTCGCTGGGTCATGACGTCAAGACCACCCGCATCGACGACGGCTACGACACGACAGCGGAAGTCGAAAAATACCTGTGGGCCGATTCCGTCATTTACCAGTTCCCCGCATGGTGGATGGAAGCCCCCTGGATCATGAAAAAATACGTCGACGAAGTCTTCACGGCAGGCCACGGCAAACTCTATGAAAGCGATGGACGTACCCGAAGCGATGCCAGCAAAAAATACGGATCAGGCGGCCTCATCCAGGGCAAAAAATACATGTTTTCAATGACATGGAACGCTCCAGCCGAAGCTTTCACGGAAGCGGGACAGTTCTTCGAAGGCAAAGGCATAGACGCCGACCTTTTCCCGTTCCATAAAGCCAACCAGTTCCTCGGCATGAGTCCTTTGCCGACTTTCATGTGCAACGACGTCATGAAAGCCCCGCAAATCGACAGGGATGTCGTGCGGTACAAGGCTCATCTGGAAAAAAACTTCCCTGAAAAATAGCCAGCCTTTCATACCTGTTCATGAAACCTGCATCAGGGAACTTTCGCGCCAGCGGCCTGACAGGCAGCGGGCGCGAAGACCTGATTTATATCTGCAATACACTGAATAGACACGCAAACCGGCCCTTTACAAAACAGGTCTTCGACATTTGTCAGAAGAGAGTGAATCAAGTGAACTCATACTTGACCATATCACTTAAAAAGCAACGCAACCCGTATTGAGGCCAACATGACCGTCCGGACACATTCATTTTCCTTTTCAGGCATTTTCAAAATCATCATCCCGATTGTTATCTGTCTTCTGGTCGGTGCACTGGCAGGATACCTTCAACAAAGTTCAGTACAAAACTGGTATCCGCACCTGAACAAACCCCTCTTGACCCCTCCCAACGCAGTCTTTCCGATTGCATGGACCATTCTTTACGTTTTCATGGGCCTGTCCATCGGCCTGATCTGCCTGACAGACAGTGACGAAAAACCCGCACTGCGCAACCTGTTCATTTTCCAGCTCTTTTTGAACTTCCTGTGGAGCATGATCTTTTTCGTCCGACAAAACATCACGGGAGGCCTGATCTGTATCGTCCTGCTCGAATGGCTGATCATCTGGTACGCCTTCAAGGCATGGCCCGTCAAAAAACTGTCCTCCATCCTTTTCTGGCCATACATCGCCTGGGTCGGCTTCGCTACCTATCTGAACCTGTACATCTATCTCCACAACTAGCGGCAAATGGATGGAAAAAGGAGCCAAGACAAAAAACCGGACGACATACCAGGGCATTCCCGAGACCGATTCTCTTGGCCGCAATGTTTTTTACGTCATCGCCCTGACCATCGTGGCCGGATTTGTCGAAGTCACCGGGTATATGGACTGTGAAGGCCTGTATGCTTCGATCATGACCGGCAATACCGTCCAGCTTGGCATGAATTTCACCCATGCCGACTGGCTCAAATTCGGGCTCGTCGGCTATGCCATCGCCCTGTTTTTTGTCGCATGCAGCATTGCCAGCCTGATCCGGCGACACCTTGCCAACCCTGTCATGGAACTGGTCATCATGTCCGGCGTACTGGCACTTGCCTGCCTCGTCAGGCTCAATCCTGCATTGAATCTGCTTCTTGAATTGCCCCTGTTGTCACTGGCGCTTGCCATGCAGGGCGAAACGGTTGCCCGGTTCGGTGGAGTGTCACTTCAGACACTTGTCGTAACCAACAACATCGTCAAATTCTCCGACGCTTTCACCGGACGTTTCATATCACGCCGTTTTCTGGAAAAGACCGGCCAGAAAGTCCCTACCCTTCCTGAAGCCGTATTGCCCGGAATATCCTGGCTGACCTATTCCATCGCCGCCGCCATTGCCGCCATCGCAAACAGCCTGACTCAGCTTGCTCTCCTCATTCCCGCCATCATCATTCTTGTGGTCGCCGCCGATTTGAGAAAATTGCCTGCAAGCGCAAACCATTGACGGGACAAACTCGACAAATTGCAAAAAAGACATAAACTGTGCAGTAAAGTGTGCCATACTTCAAACATGAGAATCAGATGAAACTTTGACTTCCCACTATTTTGCGAGGAGAAAAAAATGTCCGACGATATGCTGACAGCCGTCGATGCCACCATCAAAAGCCGCAAATCCATTCGTGCATTCAAAAAAGACCCTGTCGATCCAAAACTGATTGAACATATTCTGGAAATCGCCTCCCGGGCCCCGTCCGGTTCCAACATGCAGCCCTGGAACGTTTACGTTTTGACCGGAAATGCCCTGAAACGGGTCGTCGAAGCAGGCTGCAAGGCCTTCGACAGCGGAAAAAAACATGAAGGTGAATACAAGTATTATCCGGACACATTTTTTGAGCCATACCTGTCCCGCCGCCGCCAGATGGGCTGGAGCATGTATGGCATCCTTGGCATTGAAAAAGGCGAACATGAGAAAGCCCGCCTTCAGCAGAGACGGAATTACCTGTTCTTCGACGCTCCTGTCGGACTCATATTCACCATGAACCGTGGCTTGCCTTTCGGCTGTTTCATCGAATACGGCATGTTCATGGACAATATCATGCTATCGGCAAAGAGCCATGGGCTCGATACCTGTCCACAAGGGGGTTGGAGTGACTATCACGAGGTTCTGCGCGAAGTCCTGCCCATCAAACCGGAAGAACTCGTTGTAAACGGCATGGCACTGGGATATGCGGATACCGAAGCGGCCATCATCAGACTGGAAACGGAACGTGTACCGGTTTCCTCATTCACGCAATTCATCGATCAATAAAAAAGCCGACAGGAAAATACAAGCACTCAGGCCTTTTGTCCTGCCCTGACGCCGTATGCCGCCAGAAAAACACTGACGGCATCGGCGACGCTTTTTTGCATTTCTTCCCGGGATGGCGCTTTCACCAGTTCGAAAAGACAGCGTTCATACCATCTTGCATTCAAGAGGCTGCGCAAATGCGTAGCCGCCACAAACGCATCCATATCGGGACGAAGCTGACCCTTTTTCATGGCTTTTTCCAGAAAAACCGTAATCAGTTCGGTTGTTTTCTTCGGACCATGCTCATAAAAATAACGTCCTACATCGGGCCGGTACGATTCGGCAAGCAAGGCACGTCTGACAGCGAGAATCTTCGGAGAATAAATAAAGGCAATGAATTTCTCGCCAAAACGTTTCAAAATGCCTTCGATATCATCGTCAGACCGTTCGAGTTCCTGAAAAGCTTCCGCCGCTTTCTGCCTTGTGTCATCCATGATGGCAGGCTCTTCCAGAAAAGAGGAAACCCTTACGTTTTTATCCAGGGCGACACGACGGACGACTTCCAGAAAAATCGCTTCTTTCGATGGAAAATAACTGTACAAGGTCATTTTGGAACCGCCCAGCCGGGAAGCGATCGCATTCATCGAGGCATGGTGAAACCCCATATCCCTGAAAACAGCAGTCGCCGCATCCAGAATGGCTTCCCGCTTTTCTTCCGTCCTCTTTTTCATCCGGTTTCCCAAAAACAACAACGGTTACAAACTATACCGACCGGTACAGTTTACAGAAAATAGACCGCGTAGTACAGTTTGGAAAAATACATGCCGGAAATCAGTTTCATCTCACGGGCGGTTTCTGCATAAAATAATTTCTCGCGTTTTGATCCGGGAAATGCTTGTAAAGGAAAAAAATGGATTCGGAAACATCGCAAACCATCGGCAAACCCGCAAAAAAACCGGATTCCCCTCGCGCCAGACGCCTTAAAATCCTGGCTGCCGTCGTTGTCCTCGCCGGCATCGTTTACGGTGCCTGGTGGTATTTTTACGCCTCGAACTTCGTCTCCACCGACAACGCCTATACGGCAACCGAAGTCGCGCAAGTCACATCCGCCGTTTCCGGCATCATCAGGGAAGTCAACGTCGTCGATACACAATCCGTCAAAAAAGGAGACATCCTTGTCGTCATCGACGACACGGACGCCAAACTCGCCCTGAATCAGGCTGAAGCCGATTGTGCGAAGGCAAGAGCCGAACTGGCCTCGGCAGAATCCGATTACAAGCGCGCCGCCGTCGATCTCAAACGGCGCAACGCCCTGATTGCCATCGGTGCCGTTTCCGGAGACGAACTGACCAAAACCGAGAATGCCCATACATCCAGTGCCGCCGCCATAGAGTCTGCCAAAGCAGCCATTGCACAGGCTACGGCACGGATCGATCAGGCCAAAGTCGACCTTTCACGCACGATCATTCGTGCGCCCGTTGACGGAACCGTTGCCAAACGGACCGTACAAGTCGGACAAAAAATTCCGGCCGATGCCCAGCTGCTGGTCGTCGTTCCGGTACAGGACATGCATGTGGACGCCAACTTCAAGGAAGGGCAGCTTGAAAAAGTCCGTACCGGGCAGAAAGCGGAACTCTATTCGGATCTGTATGGCAAATCCGTCATTTATCACGGCACAGTCGAAGGTTTTTCCGGTGGAACGGGTTCCGCATTTGCCCTGATCCCTGCCCAGAACGCGACAGGAAACTGGATCAAGGTCGTCCAGCGTCTCCCGACACGAATCAAACTCGATCCGGAAGAACTGAAAGCAAATCCCTTACAGGTCGGGCTTTCCATGACCGTCACCATCGACACAAGAGAAAAGGCATCGGACAAATAGTCCGGAATCATTCACATGGCAACCAGCACTCCCATGCCGTCGATGTCGGCTTTGAACACGGGAAACGACAAACCCCTGCAAGGCAATATGCTGTGGTTCGTCGCCATCCTGCTCTCCTGCGCCAATTTCATTGCCGTGCTGGACATGACCATCGCCAATGTCTCCGTTTCCAGCATTGCGGGCAACCTGGGCGTCACGACCAGTCAGGGGACATGGGTCATCACCTCCTATGCCGTTGCCGAAGCCATCACCGTCCCCCTGACCGGCTGGCTGGCCGCCCGTTTCGGAGCTGTCCGTGTATTTTGTACCGCCATGGCGTGCTTCGGCATCTGTTCCGCCATGTGCGGTTTTGCCAACTCGCTGGCCTTTCTGGTCGTCGCCCGCGTTTGCCAGGGCCTTTCCGGCGGCCCGATGATGCCGCTGACGCAAACCCTGCTGTTGCGCATCTTCCCGCGTGAAAAAGCGATGGCCGCAAACGGGCTTTGGGCCATGACGACCCTGACGGCCCCGGTCATCGGCCCGATCCTCGGCGGATACATCTGCGACAACTATCACTGGTCATGGATTTTTTTCATCAATGTCCCGATAGCCCTTGTCTGCAGCTGGCTGGCATGGAAACTGCTGAAACGTTTTGAACGGGGACTCGTCCGTTCACCCATCGATGTCATAGGCCTCGTCCTGATGGTCGTCTGGATCGGAGCATTCCAGATCATGCTCGATGAAGGCAAGGATCTCGACTGGTTCTCGTCGAACTATATCGTCGCGCTTGCCATCATCGCCGCAGTCGGCTTTGTAGCCTTCATGATCTGGGAACTCGGTGAAAAACACCCCATCGTCAACCTCTCCGTATTCCGGCACAGGGGTTTTTCCGTCTGCGTGTTTACCATCAGCCTTGCCTTCGGCGGCTATTTCGCAGCCAACGTCATCACACCTCTCTGGCTGCAGAACTTCATGAACTATACCCCGACGTGGTCGGGAGAAACAACAGCATGGAGCGGCGTTTCCGCCTTCCTTGTCGCCCCTCTTGCCGCTTACTGGGCACGGAAAACCGATCCCAGACGGCTCATCTTTTGCGGCCTCCTGTGGCTTGGGCTGATAACCTTCGCACGATGCTTCCTGAATACGGACGCGTCTTACTGGTGGGTCGCGCTTCCTATTTTGCTGATGGGTTTCGGCAGCCCTTTCTTTTTCGTCCCGCTGATCGGGCTGGCGCTGTTGAACGTCGATGAAGACGAAACCGCCTCGGCTGCAGGACTGATGACTTTCCTTCGAACCCTCTCGGGCGCTTTCGCGACCTCACTCGTCAATACTTCCTGGGAAGACAAAATCAATTACAATCATGCCGAACTGGCAGGGCTCGTCGACCGGGGTGGCGAATACCTCAGGCAACTGACCGATAGCGGACTCTCCACGGAAACGGCCCGTTCGATGATCAATAACGTCGTCACCAACCAGAGCGCCATGCTCGCGACCAATCAGGTCATGATGGCCGTCAGCGTCTGTCTCATTCTGTCTGCCTTTTCCATCTGGCTGGCGCCACGGGAAGGCAGGAAAACGCAAAGCGTCGACAATAACGCTTTATCCGTCAAAGCGGACACAGGATAAAAACCTGACCAGGTCATTTGCCGTACCTGCCGCGAACCCACTGCGTAACGCAGGAGGAAATGCATGTTTGAACTTTCTCCCCTACTGTTCGAGAATCTGCTCTATTCCGTCAAGTGTTTTGCAGCGGCCATGCTCGCCATTTATCTGGCATTGAAAATGGGATTGCCCAAACCGTTCTGGGCCATGACGACTGTCTACGTCGTTTCAGCCCAGCCTTTTTCCGGAATCATCCGCTCCAGAAGCTTCTATCGAGTCATCGGCACCCTCATCGCCGCCATCGCCGTCGTCACCGGTTTTCCCCTTTTCTTCAATTACCGGATACTCTTTCTCATCGTTATCGCCTTATGGGTCGGCGGATGCATCTATCTGTCACTGATGGACAGGACACCACGCTCGTACATTTTCAGGCTGGCCGCCTATACGGCAGGCATTATCGCCTTTCCCCTGCTCCAGAGCCCTGACGTCATGTCGGCGTCTGCTCCATTCGATCAGGCTCTTTCCCGTGTGGAAGAAATCATCCTGGGTATCCTCTGTGCAACCGTCATCCACACAGCCTTTTTCCCCCGAAGCATCGACAAGAAACTGCTTTCCGGACTGGACAATTCCCTCTCCGAAGCCCTTCAATGGCTCAGGGGCATTCTGACAAACCAGTATCTGGAAAAAGGAGGGCAACGCCTCAAACTGTCACAGGACATCACCGCGTCCCGCCTGCTGGCGACCCACGTCCCCTACGATCCCTCCACACTGCGATGGCATTCCCGCATCATCAATATATTTCATGACAGGCTGGCATTGCTCATCATGACGGGCGCAGAAATCGGGGAATACAAAAAAGATATGGAAAACTTTTATCCGGATTTGCTCTCGAAACACTGGCAGAAAATGAATGACGAGATTGCCGGGTGGATCAGAAACGGACCATTCACCCGTGAAAAAAGCGAAGCGCTGCATGAAGAAATACGTGCCCTTACCCCGTCTGTCGATGCCGCTTCGTCATGGGATCAGTTCCTGCTCCTGCATTATGCCGTCCTGCTTCACAAATCCGTCAATATCGTCACCTCCAGCCGCCACTGGCGGGACAGGATCGAAACAGAAAGAAAAAACGAAAAACCTGGCCGCAAACCCTCCGCTACCTTCGTTTCCAACACATTTTTGCAAACGGAAAAAAAACTCGCTTTCAGAACCGCCATGAGCGCGGCAATGGGCGCCCTTATCGGCTCTGTCGTCTGGATAATGAGCGGGTGGCAGCAGGGTTCCGGCATCCCCGTCTACGCCTGTCTCATCTGCTGCATTTTCGCCATGGTCGACGAGCCCGCATCCTATGCCAAAGGGGCATTCAAATCGATCCTCATCATGGTTCCGGTATGCATATTCTATTTAGGGACAGTTCTTGCCTATACCAACTCCTTCGAAATGCTTTGCCTTGTACTTGCCCCTTTTCTGCTCATAATGGGTTATTTAACTGTCCAGCCCGCCTATGGATTACGTCCCTCCCTGATGGTTGCAGCCTTTTCGGGAATGCTGATGACATATGACCAGAGCATTTTAAATGCCAGTGAAATCTTCAACAGCCAGCTGGCACAGCTGTTCGGTATGGGACTGGGCATCGTTCTCATCACTGTTTTCCGCCGGATCGATCTTGAAAAAATGGCGTACTATCTGGCGGAAGCCTGCTGGATAGAAAACGCCTCAATCGGGCACGCTGCAAAACCACCGTCCATCCACACCCTTGCCGTCCGGATGACTGACAGGATATCCCTGATCGTTTCCCACCTGTCATCCGTAAAAGACCGTCAGAGGATAAGCTCACTCCACCTGATCAGGGACATATTGACCAGCATGGACATGGCTGAACTCAAAAGGCTCGAACCCTTTCTCCATGAAAACAAAATACCCGTTGAAATCCTTCTGAGTACGTTAAGCGATCATTTCAGGCAAAAGCTGGATAATCCGTCCCATAATCCAGCCCCTATTCTGGCGCCTCTGGACACCTGTCTTCGCCAATTGGCCGCAATGGAAAACTCCTTACCCGGAAATCAGGCTATTTCAACGCTGGTCGGCATCCGCATCGAT
>CAJKQK010000012.1 GCA_905202055.1 uncultured Oxalobacter sp. | reverse complement strand
CGAAACGTTTTTGTTCAGGTTATAACGTGCATCCAGATTAAACAGTGTATAGGAAGGCAATCTGATATCACCGTAATCGGTACGGTGCCCGGTATATTGGATATTACCTCCCAAATACCAGGAACCGTATGTTTTTGAAACATCAAGAGAAGCGAAAGATTTTGCCCGTTTCAACAATGCTTCGCCAGTTTCCCTGTTTTTGGGATCCTGTAATGTCAAATTGGCACGAAAATCGAGGCCCACGAGTTTAGTGGATGCTGTCAGATCAACACCATGATTTTTGGCCTTTCCGACATTGTAATTGGTACCCGTCCACGCTCCGGGATAATCCGCGACCCAATTAATCAGGTCCTGCGTTCTCCACTCAAATGCCGTTGCACGAACAAGGGTATCTCCTTTTGCATATTGGACTCCCAGTTCCGCCGCTTTGGATTTTTCAGCTTCAAGGTCCGGATTTCCTCCATTGGCCATGTCATGCAACTGTGCCATTGATGGGGCCAGGAACGAGGTTGACACATTGGCAAGCAATTTCCATTCAGCGGTAACATCGTATGCATATCCCAGGTAGCCCGTCACGTCCGAACCGGATTTTTCTACATGGTCATATCGAAGATTCGCCTGGAGATTGTGGGCTCCCACCTTGCCCAATATACCCGTATACACGCTATATTTATCACGCCCCCAATTACTTTTGGAACCATATGCATCCGTTTTGGCGTTTTCGTGTCCTCCTTCCGCACCAGCCGTTAATGTCCAGTCGGAGGATAAAGCCAACTGATTAGACCACTGGAGCAAATTGATTTCACTCTTGTATGAATTGGCCGAGAGTCCAAAGCCGGTTATCTGGTCTGCATTACGTCGCAATTCATTATGGGAAACGGTTACTGTCGACAGCCAGTCTTTTGTCAACCGGTTTTTGCTGAAGGCCGATGCGACCAATTGTTTCGACTTTCCTTTACTGATTTCTTCTGCATTTGGATAGGTATTGTCAAAATCAAACTTGGCATCATACCAATACACTCTCGCGCCCAATTCATGATCAGCGTTCAGACGTTGGGAAACGGCTGCGCTGACACTCACATTTTTATCATGATCGTCATCGGGATTCGCCGCTGTATTTTTGGCGGGATCCATCGCGGAAAAACCATTTGTCTTGTATCGTGTTGCCGATAAGGCGAAGCTCGTCCCTCCCTCGGTCTTGCCGGAAGTTCCCGCTCCGAGTTTAACCGTATCATGCGAACCGTACTCGGCAAAAACATGAGCTGAAGGTTTGCCTGTTCCCTGTTTCGTGAAAATCTGGATAACACCACCCACAGCACCCGATCCGTATATCGATGAGACATTGCCTCGAACAACTTCAATATGATCAATCTGATCTGTCTGTATGTGTGCCAGCGAATCAACCGTCCCTATCGCTGTCGCATCCTGAAGCGGAACCCCGTCCAGCAAAATCAGAACATGTCTTGATTCGGTACCTCTCATGAAAACACTTGTTGCCGAACCGGCACCACCATTCCGAGAGAGCTCAATACCGGCTTCACTTCTCAAAAGAGTAGGCAGGTCAGCCAGTTTTTTATTCCGGATCATTCCGGACGTAATCACAGTCGTATCGGGAATGGCATCTTTCTGAAGCTGTTCGACTCGCGATGCGGTCACGACAACCGGCTGAAGGGTTTTTTCTTCCGTACCAGCAGCTTCCTGCGCAATGGCAGAAGCCGCAAAACAGCTTGCAAGCACTGAAACGAGTAAAAGAGGTTTGATCGCACTGGGGCGATGTGATTTTGTTACAGGGAAATGCATTGTAAATTCCATTAACGAGCCGAGCCGGCGTCCCCGCAGACTCAAACAAAACAACGCACCGACGGATACAAGGAAGAAAAACGAATGGCGTGAAAAACCGGAAATAACAGTCGAACGCATTCGCGGAACGTCCCCGTCCGCGGTACAACCTTTCGCGCTTGGCCGGTATCCGGGCTACAGGTTCTTCAGGCAACGCCTGAAACTGTCGTCTACCTTCCCATGCTTTTGCACAGTGGTATTGGGGACGACGCGTCCATAAAGGACACCTGCTTACCGTTGCGGGGGCAGCACACGTTGGCTTTGATAAAGCTTCGTGTTTCCCGTTTAACCGCACATCAGAAAGATGCGCGAGCACCAAAACGTTCAAATTGTAAACGACAGGTCCGGTTAAAAACGAAAACTCGTCTCCTGCAGGTGTTCTTTTTTGGAATATGCACAAAAAAACAACGCAATACCTTTTACAGGAAAATGTTATCTCTCGCGACACTTCCTGCCCGCCCGTCAAAACTTCTTTCTTCCAAACAGGTAAAATACCCGTCATCAAAGGAGTCGAGGCATGTTTTTCAAGAATCTGAAAGGAAATTTCCGCAAACCGGCATCAAGCCAGACACTGAAATGGCTTTTGGGCTGGCACGATGAGCGCCGTCCGAAATCGCCTGCAACCGGCGTCCCCATTCCTTATATCCAGAATGACGGTTCATCGCTTTACAAATCGACAGGTGACACGCTGACGTGGATCGGCCAGGCATCTTTCCTGATTCAGCTGGGTGGCAAAAACATGCTGATCGATCCTGTCCTGTCCCATTCACTTGGGTGGATCAAGCGCAATTCACCTCCCGGACTGGACTGGGCTGCACTACCGAAAAAAATCGATATCGTTTTCATCACACACAACCATCGGGACCATATGGATGCGCCGACCCTGAAACGACTGGGTCCTGACCCTGTGTACGTTGTACCGAAAGGTCTGGGTATCTGGTTCCGCCAGAACGGTTTTCCAAAAGTGATTGAAATGAGCTGGTGGCAACAGGAGGAAATTGGCGGGCTGGAAATCACTTTCGTCCCGGCCGAACACTGGAGCCGGCGTGGTTTTTCCGATATCAATACCAGCTGGTGGGGTGGTTACGTCATTTCAGGAAATGGATTGCGTGTTTATCATTCCGGCGATACCGGCTGGTTCGACGGTTTTGCACAGATCGCGGAACGTTTCCCGGATATCGACGCTGCCATGCTGCCGGCAGGGGCGTACGCTCCCCGCTGGTTCATGCGTGCCCAGCATATCGACCCTGAAGAAGCCGTCAGGGCATTCAAAACACTGGGAGCGAAGCAATTTGTCGGCATGCACTGGGGTACTTTCAAGCTTTCGGACGAACCACTCGATGAGCCGATGCATGTGTTGCCCCGAATCTGGGAACAGGAAGAGCTGGAACGCAAACGACTGGAATCGGGCGTTCTCGGCAAGATACTCCTTCTGGACAAGCTTGCCTGAGAAAAATCATTGCAAAACGAAAAGCCGGGAAATTTTCCCGGCTTTTTCATGTCTTGACTATTTATCATTCCGGCAGGATACGCAACTTGCCGTAAAGCGCATGCCAGACTGATGAAGTGATATCGAAACCTGTATTTCCTTCATTGACGAATTCCACAGAATAGTTTTTTTCCGCTTCGGTTAACGGTTCCCATTCCTCTTTCAGCTTCATCAATACATCGACATCAGCATCGGATGCATCATCATTGCGTTCCTTGCGTTCATGAAGACGTTGTTTCATCGAATCCATATCCGCGCCAATCACTGCGATGGCAAACGGAACCGACCGGCTTTGTGCCAGCTTGCAAAAAAGTGCACGATTGCTTTCTTTCAGGAAACTGGCATCGACGACAACCGACATGCCAGCCCGCAAAAGCGTATCGGCTGTCTTCAGCAGATAATCGTATACCTCATATTTCGATTGCTCGCTGTATCGGTCTGCCGGGTCGGGGAACAGGCGTTTTCGCTCGGTATCCGAATGCAGACAGATCCCGGGAAGTTTTTCGGCGGCCAGATTGGCAAACACCGTTTTGCCCGATCCCGGCAACCCCATCGTGATAACAAGCGCGGGTTGCCGTTTTTTCAGGAGATCATCAGCCAGAATCATATATCGCCGGTATCGTGCATCATCCGGTACAAGATCCCGGTTCCCATCTGTTTCCTGTAACTCATGCATCAAATGTACTTTTGCACGGACAGTAGCGTGACAGGAGGCATAAAATTGCAAAAGGGCAACGCCGTCATAATCACCCGTCTGCTCCAGATAATGGTTCAATAGACGCCATGCAAATGTCTTTTTGCCGTAGTACAGCAAATCCATAAAAGTGAACGCTACATCACTGATCACATCCATCCAGCGATATTGTGGATCAAACTCGATTCCGTCAAACGGCATCACCTAGCCATTCACGACCACGAGATTTCCCATATGCATGTCACCGTGACACTCACGGACAAAACCATTTTCGTCACGACTTTCCAGCTTGTTTCGTACCATGGTAAATTCGTGTAATTGTGACTGCTTCATTTCTTCCCATAACGTCAGATCACCGGGCCGTTCCAGCAAAACCTTCAGTTCACGAAGATTCCCAAGCATTCGTTCCAGAACAAATTCGGGCAATCCGAAACGGGATGATTCTTCTTCCTGATATGATTTTCGCAAAAGAAGATGAAAACCGGCAATCGCATCAGAGAGACTGTCGACATGGTCTTGTGTCAGATGATTTTTTTCCAGCAGATGATCCAGTTGTTTGTCGGTATCGAACCGACGCATTTTGACAGCGTATTCCAGAACAGGTCTGGCACTTAATGAAGGATCAGCCGGAGTACCGCCTATCTGGACGACGTCGATATAAATGTCCGAAGCCGTGCGCCGATTCAGGCGGATTTCTTCCCTGCAATAAAAACGGCGCATGCCCAGATCGGAATAATCGAGGAAATCGGTATGGAGCGCCTTTTTGATCTTGTACGCATATACTCCACTCAAGAGCACCCACGAAATATGCGTTTCAATCAGGGAACTGGCCGGCTCCGCTTTTTTCAGCGCCGCCAGCCAGTTTTGTATCAATCGATTCTGGAGAGCCAAACCGGTTTGCATATCTTCACCCATTCCTTCCTCTGTCACATTGCAGGCTACCGACCGACTTGATCAGGCGATAAAGTATGGGATAAAGATAAACCGGTTTGTCTAACCTGTCTTTTGTCTTTGTCAAACGATCTCAATCAATGAAATTTTTTTCCTTCGACATGCGAGGAAATCCGTTTCTTCCCCAGATGGATCGATAAGCGTACCTGGCACCGATAATACCACCGCAAACACTGACGATCAGTGACAGGGTCACGCCGATAAATACCATCCATGCTGCTGCACTGACCGCCCTGATCAACTGGTCAGGTGAAATCAGTGGCTGGGTCGTAACGACTGCCGTACTTCCGATCTGATCCATTGCGTTATTGACAATCGACACTGCTCGTGGCGATTCAATACCCAGCGATGTCAGATAAACGATAGCTTCGTCCCTTTGCCCTGCCTGCAAATACTGTTGCAGTTGCTGGAAATTGGCATTATTCAGTTCACCACCCAGTTCCTGCCGCAATTGTGCGGAAACAGCAGGGCTCACTGTATTGGCCGGAGCTGAATAGACGACTGTCGTATTGGCGGCCGACATCATGCCATTCAGTATCGAACCGGCTGCCGTTGAAAGCATCAGCGCAAAAACCAGCATCGAGACAGCCCAGGTGACGGCTCCGAACATGGCACCATCTCCTTTTCTTCTCGAACCGGACAGACGCGATGCAAAAAATCCGCCGGCAAAAGCTGAAATCAACAAGCTGACCAGTGTCCACAGCATCGGGCCAAAACCGGCACTCTCGCCTGTTGCAACACTGCTGATCGTCGAAAGGCCACCGGCGATACCCAGTATTCCCAACAGTGTTTGTACGGAAATACCGACGACTACGCCGGCAAAAATCGCACTCCAGCGAATACCCGGAAGCATGATTCTTTTCGCTTCCTCTGTCGAAATCGGCTGTCGTTCAACAACTGAACTTTCCTCAATTTTTACTGACGTCATTTCTTTCTCCTTATCCGTGTGTTACGTCAAACGACGTTCGGATATTGTTTGCATCATCCGGAAAAAATAACGGGGAGCTCCTTTGCCTGGCAAAGCCCCCCGTAATCATGCCGTTAACGGCTTAAACCGGTTACTGATAATCCTGTTTTTGAAGAGGACTCATTGCCGGTTTTTCCTTTAGCTTCTGGCGCTCGTGGCAGAACGTGGAGCCGAAGATCGGGAACTGCTTGCCCCACCCTTACGACCGATTGCCGCCATATGCGCACGGTTTTTGCTTACTGCCGCACCACCTTTGCGCCCGGCGGCACGAGCTTCTTCTGAAGTAAATTCATGAGCCGTTCCCTTTTCATGAGCGGCTTTGCCACCCATGCTGGCGATCTGGCGCTGTTTTTCAGGACTCATTGCGGCAAAACCGCGTTTTGCAGGAGTACTGCGGGAGCTTGCAGATTTGGAGCCAATACTCATACCGGATTTGCTCCCCGCCCTGTTTTTGGATTGTGAAGCCATGTTAATCCTCCTTGTGATAATTCACATTTCAGTCGGAAACTCGTTGAATTCCTGACCTCGTTTTAATGAATCAATCGATTAAAAAGATTTCATTCATCGATAACTACACTACGACGACTTGGAGACAGCCTTCTGTTAAAAGTTCCTGATTGCCCCTGAATTGCCGCATGGAAAATAAATATTCAATTAACAGAGAATTAATAAGACAGTTAAATAAACGATAAATTTCAACCCTTTGAAGGAAGACTATTTTTCCAGAAAGAAAAATTATGCTTTCCTAATGGAAATTCAATAAAAAAAAGACATTTTTAATCGTTTTCTTTCAACGGCTTACTTTCGTGTTTGATGAAAATCAATAGCAAAATTAACAACTTACTCTATCATGTAGGAAAATTCCTATAAGAAACGTTACTATTCCTACATTTAGATTAAGCTTCAGCTGATATGCATCGTTTGGTTAAATTGACATAATTCAAACAACGCAATTGATTCAGAAAAGAAACAAATCTTTCTCAACGAATCAGTTACCTGAAAGAAATATTTATAAATCATTTTAATTGGAGGTACCGATAATGTTTTCTGCCAAACCAAACGACTCCTTCGCCGACACTTCCAAAACCTCCTCTATGGAAGCCGGAAGACAAAAAAATGGAAAACTGTGGTCGAACCTGAGAGATATTTGCACCTTGTTGCGCATTCCGGTTCCAGGCAATACGGCAATGGCCAATGAAGAAGTCCTGTTTCAGCACGTCCAGTTCAAAACCGGCCAACGCATTCATACAATCGGTCAGCCATTTGAAATGCTTTATATCGTCAATTCAGGTTTTCTGAAAACTGTCATGATTGATGAACTGGGTAATGAACAGGTACTATCCTTTCCGATGAAATCCGACCTGCTCGGTGTCGATGGCATTCACAGCAAATTCCATTCTTCCGAAGCGGTTGCCTTGTCCGATTGCGATCTGATTCTGGTTCCTTTCAAGAAACTGACTTCTCTGGGCAAAACCTATCCGGAACTCGAACATGCCATGTATGGCGTCATGAGTCGCGAACTTGTTCGGGAACAGGCGATGATCTGCATGCTGGGTACCTTGTCCGCAGAAGGAAGAGTGGCCCGTTTTCTGGTTTCCCTGTCTGACCGCTTTGCCCAGATGGGATATTCCCACCGCATTTTCAACCTGCGCATGACGAGACATGAAATCGGCAGCTACATCGGTTTGACTCTGGAAACCGTCAGTCGTACTTTATCGGCACTTCATGAAATAGGCTGGATCAGCGTTGATCAGAAAACTATTGAAATCAAGGATCTTCAAGCCTTGCGTAATCTTCGCCGACTGCCAACAGCAAAGGCACGCAAAGAAAAAAAGTCCTTGTCGGCAGCGGCCTTGCCTAAAGGGACGGACGCCGGCCAACACGCTTCAGCCTGATAACTGACAAATAAAAAGAAAGGGGATCGAATGATCCCCTTTTTTATTGAAATAAAACAGTTGAGCAATTCTTCCTCAAAGCTGGGCCAGACGTTCTTTCGCCTTCTTTGCAGCGCCTGATTTGGGGTATTTCTTAGCCAGCTCGGAAAGCGTCTTTTTGGCACCTGCGATATCGTTCAATCCGATCTGGCAACTTGCCATATTCAGCATGGCATCAGGGGCAACCTGATTTTTGGGATAGCGCTTGACAACAGCAGATTGCTGTTTCAACGCATTTTTATAGTCACCCTGCAAATAATAGGAATTTCCCAATTGATACTGTGCCGATGCAATCAGGTTTGATTGGGGATATTGCTTCAGAAAACTGTTGTAAGCCGAGACAGCTCCCTTGTAATCCGCTGCCTTGAACTTGTCTTCCGCTGCTGCATAAGCCGCGTTTTCATTATTGTCGGCAGTTGACTCTTTTGCGTTGCCCGTCGTCTCACGTGGCTCAAGTTTCTTCAAACGCGTATCGAGGTCCAGATAAAAATCTTTCTGGCGTTCTTCCATCGTCCTGACCTGGTTCGTCAGGACTTCAATCTGCCCACGCAACCTGGCGATTTCTTCACGTAATACGTCATCCTGATTAGCCAGATTCACCCCACTCGATTTGTCCAGTTTCGAGTTTTCAAGATCCTTAACCCTGGCACGCAAATCCAGAATGGACCGGCGTGCTTCGTCATCTTCAAAGAAACCGGCATGTACCTGCGATATCGGCAGCCATGTAGCGGCAACCAGCAGAACGATGAATAAACGGGAGGTTTTTTTCATGATTATTGATAAACAATGTCGGCACGACGGTTTTCAGCCCAGGCAGCTTCGTTGTTTCCCGTTGCTTTCGGCTTTTCCTTGCCGAAGGAGACGGCTTCGATCTGGCTGTCGGAAACCCCCATCACATTCATGGATTTGCGAACGGCCTCAGCCCGTTTCTGTCCCAAAGCCAGATTGTATTCCCGCCCACCGCGATCATCGGTATTGCCCTGAATGACGACTTTTTTGTCTTTATGGCTGTTGAGATATTTGGCATGAGCCTGTACGACCGGTTCATACTGGCTGCTGACGACAAAACTGTCGAAATCAAAGTAAACGCTGCGCTGGGCAAGTTCACCTTTTGGATCATTTAACGGATCGAGCGAACCTGCCGTCACGGTTCCGACCTGACGCGAATCCATCGACGATGACGAACCCGAAACGGATCTGTCCTCAACAGGTGCATTTTCATCCAGTTTCACGGATGAACCGCAAGCTGTCAGGATCAAGGCTCCTGACACGATAACTAACAACTTCTTCAGATCAAGCATGATAATTCCCTTATAAATAATTACTTCATGAATGGACCCCAGGAGGGTTCACGAACATCTGATGCTTTCATCGACAGACGCTGTTTGACACGCCCGTCAACCGAAACCACCGAAAGAGCGCCACGTCCACCATTGGTCGCGTACATGATGAACTGTCCGTTTGGAGAAAAACTCGGCGATTCATCCTTTGACGTATCAGACAGTCTCTGTTCCTGACCGTTCGTCAGATCCAGCAAATAAAGCTGATAGCCTGCCCGTCTTGAAATATAAGCCAGTGACTTGCCATCCGGCGAAATACGGGGGCTGATATTGTAATTGCCGTGGAAAGTCACGCGCTGTGGATTGCCTCCATTAACGCCGACCTTGTAAATCTGGGGGCCACCACTGCGATCACTCGTGAAGTAAATCCACTGTCCATCCGGAGAAAATTGCGGTTCGGTATTGATGCTTCTGGTCTGTGTGATCTGTTTCAATGCGCCTCCGTTGGCCCCGACGGTATAGACCTGTGTATAACCGTCTTTCGACAGGGCCACAGCCAGTCGGCTGCCGTCAGGCGACCATGAGGGGGCAGAGTTATTGCCCTTGTAATTGGCAACCAGCGTCCGTTGGCGTGTCATCAGATTCTGTACATAAACGACTGGCTTTTTGGCTTCGAACGAGACATAGGCAACCTTGGTGCCGTCAGGCGACCAGGATGGAGAAATAATCGGTTCTCTCGACCTTAAGGCAACCACTTTATTGCCGCCGTCCGCATCGGCGATTTCAAGCCGGTATTCGTTCCCTGTTTTGGTCACGTAAGCGATACGGGTCGCAAAAATACCTTTATGGCCGGTCAGTTTTTCATATATGTCATCCGCGATCTTATGAGCCGTCAGACGTGTCATGGAAGCAGGCGCGACCATCGACAATGCGGATAACTGGCTGGATTTGCCCAGATCGAAAAGACGGTAACGAACGTCGACCTTGCCATCCGCTGATTTCACGACTGTACCGACCACCAGCGCATCCGTTCCCTGCGCGCGCCATTTTTTGTAATCGATATCAGCCGCTTCACCGATAATCGCATCTGTACCGATCAGCCTGAACATCCCCGTTCGCGCCAGATCGGCCTTGATGATATCGGTTACTTTTTCTGGTGCAGTTGCTTCATTGGAAAAACCGGCAATGACGATGGGAATCTGCTTGTTGCCGATACCGGCAATATCAATGTTCAGCACTTCCTGCCCCACTGCCTGAGCCGACAGGAAAACGGGAAAAAACACGAGCAATAACGAACGATAAAATGATTTCATAGTCACATTCAGTCTTTCGGTTTATGTGTTACAGAGAACCTGGATGGAACACGTCCTGACTTGTCCTTCGGAAAAGGAGCCGATCTTTCGATGGCACGCAATACCGCTTCATCGAACCCCGGAATTTGCGAGGACTTGCGTTTTCGTATATTACGCAAAGTTCCGTCCGGCAGCAATTCGACATCATAAATAACGGGGGGGTTCCCCTTGATCGCCGAAGATGCATTAAACGAGGTATTATTCTTGATTTTCGTCCTCACAATGGCGACATATCCGGCATCCGCCGTTCCGGGTCCTGTCGAACGGGCCGCTGTTCCACTGCCTCCCGTTCCTGTCGGACCGCTTGTCCTCGTGCCGCCACCGCCTGAGCCGTTGCCTTTTCCTCCACCACTGCCGCCACCGGCGATCCTTCGTGCCTCCTGATCCAGAAGTGCTTTGGCCCGTTTTTGTGTCGCCGCCGCTTCAGCCTTCTGTTTTCGGCTGGCCTGATCCGCTTCTTTTTTCAGGCGAACCTGTTCTTCCCGCTGTGCCCGGGCCTCATCCGTTTTCTGTTTGGCTTCCGCCTTTTTCCTGTCTTCTGCCGCTTTCTTTTCCGCTTTTTTCTTTTCCTGCTCCAAAGCGATGTCAGGTCTCGCCGTCACTTTCGGTTCTGGCGTTGCCTGTTTTACTGCCGGAGCAGGAGGGAGTGGAGCACTTTCTTCCTGCGCCTGCAGTTCAGCCTGCTCGGCGGCAGCAAGTTCCGACTGTTCACCGGCCGCGCGGGGTGCCGCTTCACGTACCTTGATGTCCCAGACCTCCGCTTCTACTGTATCGCCGGTTTCGCTTTGCCAGCTGACACCAATCCACAGGAAAACCAGAAGCGCAAGATGAACCAGCAAGGCCAGCACAAACGCAGGCTTGAGTTTTTTTTCTTTCGGTATGGACAGCAGACTGTTTTCCATTATCTTGCCAGTACCCCGTTTACCTCGTAGCCAGCCCTACCCGGCTGATACCCATCTTCCTGGCATCGGATATCACCTGCACCACTTCGTTATAAATAATATTCTTGTCAGCCGCGATCAACACCGGCAAATCCGGATTCTCAGCATGCATGATCTGCAGACTGTTCATCAATGCATCCTTGTCGGGCACCGATTCAAAAGTATCCTTTCCCTTGCCGGGCCGATGAATCCCGATTTCAGCCGATACATCGGGTCGCAGCGATATCTGGATATAGTCAGTCGGCGGCAATGCCGTTCTCTCGGCAGACGGCAAATCCACGACGCCCGGATTCGTCATTGGCGCCACGACCATAAAAATGACCAGAAGCACCAGCATGACATCGATATACGGGACAACATTGATTTCGGACTTGAATTTGTTTTTGCGGCCGCTTCGCAATGAACCTGAAATCTGTTCTGACATGTTTCACCTATCGCGACTGTCTCTGGAGAATATTGGAAAATTCTTCAATGAAGGTTTCGAAGCGGATCGACAGGCGGTCAATATCGTGCGAAAACCGGTTATACGCTACCACTGCCGGTATGGCGGCAAACAGACCGATAGCTGTCGCAATCAGCGCTTCGGCAATACCGGGGGCAACAGTCGCCAGCGTTGCCTGATGCACGTTCGCCAGTCCGCGAAAAGCGTTCATGATGCCCCAGACCGTACCGAAAAGCCCGACATAGGGGGAAACCGACCCGACAGAAGCCAGAAAAGCCAGATGAGATTCGAGGTTGTCCATTTCCCGCTGGTAAGCGGCCCGCATGGCACGACGGGCACCGTCCAGCACGGCAACGGTATCCTGTGCAGTATGTCCCGAGATGGCGTTTTTACCCTTGATGTATTCACCCATTCCTGCATGGAAAATGCGCTCCAGTGCGCCTGTTTTACTGTTGCTGCCCGCGCGCTGGTAAAGATTCTGCAGATTGCCGCCCGACCAGAAAGCGTGTTCGAAATTGACGGTTTCGGTCCGGGCGCTTTTGATAGCAAACATTTTCTGGAAAATAAACGTCCAGCTCATAAGGGAAACGACTACGAGCAGAGCCATGATGAGCTGAACCAGCAAAGAAGCATTGGAGATCAGCGAAATAAACGAAAGATCTTGGGAAACAGTCATTTTATAAAAAGTAAAAACATTGAAAATCCACATGTACCGGCTATCTGCATATTCCAGTACAGCGATCCTTTAATTGCCGGCGAGTCCTTCACGCATCTTTTTGGCGATCTCATCTGGTATCGCAGTCGGCCGGATAGTTTTTCCATCCACACAAACGATTGTCACACTGCATTTGTTCAATTCATCCCCATCCCTTAAAACAGTATGCTCGAACAACATGGAAGCGCCTTTCAACTGCGCTACCTCTGCCGTCACTGTCAATTCATCGTCCAGCAAGGCCGGACGCCTGTAGTCAATAGAAACGTTTTTGACCACAAAAATAATATTGTGCCTGTTTTTCAGTATTTCCTGACTGATCCCCAGCGAACGGAGCCATTCCGTACGTGAGCGTTCGTAAAATTTCAGGTAGTTTGCGTAATAAACGACACCCTCCGCATCAGTGTCTTCATAGTAAACCCGGACGGGCCAGTTGAATAAAGAAGGCATAATGTCATTGCGAGTGAAAGATGGGTATAAGCTAGCGCTTTAGACGGTAACAATCAAGCTCTATTTTTCGAAAAATTGTTACAAATGAAACTTTCAGCGAAAGATTTTTTTCAAATCGTCCACAACTGGCATAAAGGCCAGAATCAACAGAAAAACGGCAAGCGGAATAGTCGCACTATAGCCGATCAGTTTGAATCCGAAAGCCCCCGCAACGCCGCCGAAGAAAAACATGAAAAGAAGGGCTACCAGCAACATCAGCTTGCTGCGATTAGCCCTGACGTAAGCTACGTCTTCCCGGTCGACTTTCCGGTTCCAGTAAAAAAGCTTGCCGAGCTCGATACCGATATCAGTCACGATACCGGTCATATGCGTCGTGCGGATAACTGCGTGGGAAATGCGGGTGATGATGGCGTTCTGCAGCCCCATCAGGAAACAGAGCAACATGACGGTAATGGACACGAAAAGTCCCATATGGCGATGGAGTTTTGCGCCCAGTATGCCGAAACAGAGAAGAAGGCAGGCTTCCACAATGAGCGGCAACGCATATTCACTTTGCAGCCGTTTTCCCCGTGCCCAGTTAACGAAGAGTTCCGTCAGGGAAGCACCGGCAATAAAACAGATGAGCGCACCGACACTGGCAAGCGCGAGATTGATATTCCCGATGATCAGGCCATCGGCCATGCTGGAAACAATCCCCGTCATGTGCGAGGTATATTGCTGGACAGCCAGAAAACCACCCGCATTCATCGCACCGGCGATGAATGCCAAAGACAATCCCAGGTGGATATCCGCTTTGACGCTTCTTTCCACACTGGTCAATTTGCGCAGATAAAAGATCAGCATAGACTTCTAGAGAAAACAAGCTCAAAAACCAAATTACCGTACCGCCAATACTTGTCTGCCGGATTTATGCTTTCGGCAGAGTGACGCCAACCTGACCCTGATATTTGCCACTCCGATCCTTGTACGATATTTCACAAACCTCATCGCTTTCAAAGAAAAGGACCTGTGCACAGCCTTCCCATGCATATATTTTGGCCGGCAATGGTGTCGTGTTGGAAAATTCCAGTGTGACATACCCTTCCCATTCCGGTTCGAAAGGTGTCACATTGACGATAATGCCGCAACGGGCATAAGTCGACTTGCCGAGACAAACCGTCAATACATTACGCGGGATACGGAAATATTCAACCGTTCTTGCCAGAGCGAACGAATTGGGAGGAATAATACAGACATCGCTTTTGACATCGACAAATGAATTTTCATCAAAATTCTTGGGATCGACGATGGTACTGTTGATATTCGTGAAAATCTTGAATTCGTCAGCACACCGGATATCGTAACCGTATGATGAAACACCATAAGAAACAATTTTTTTGTCATTGACGGAACGAACCTGACCGGCTTCAAACGGTTCGATCATTCCGTGCTCTTCGGCCATGCGCCGGATCCATTTATCAGATTTGATGGTCATTTTGACTGGCTAGAAAAAATTCGATCACTGCAACAAAAGTTTTTCATCCTTTTTTGCTGCACACATTTCATCTATTTTACCTTGGTTTTTTCCCTATGGAACCCCTGAACGAGACCTGCAGGAGATTTCGCAAGGATTTTTTCTGTAAAGTCGTTTCCCGGAGCAGTCCGTTTGAAGGAAAACACGTCAACACTGATACAATAACAATATATAAATGGATGGAACGTCCGATTTTTAAAACGCCATTTAAGCAGACAAATACCATGAACCTTTCGAATCATTTTCTGATAGCGATGCCATCGATGCATGATCCGATATTCGGTGGAACTGTTGTCTATTTATGCGAACACAATGACTACGGTGCACTTGGTATCGTCATCAACCGTCCCATGGAACTGACGCTCGACCATTTGCTTGAAAAACTGAACCTGAAAACCGAAATTCCGGCCCCATTCAAAAAACCGGTCATGTTTGGTGGCCCGGTACAGGATGACCGGGGTTTCGTGCTGCATACTCCGGATGTGAAATTCAACTCCATGCTGACCATTTCCGATAACGTTGCCTTTACGACTTCACGGGATATACTCGAGGCCATTGCATCGGGAACGGGCCCTGAAAAAATGCTCGTCAGCATTGGATACGCAGGATGGAGTGCCGGACAGCTGGAGCAGGAAATCAGCCACAACGGCTGGCTCACTGTTTCGGCCGATCCTTCGATCATTTTTGATTTGCCGATTTCACAGCGTTATACTGCTGCGATAAAGCTTTTGGGTTTCGACCCGAACAAACTGACTTATGAGGTTGGACATGCCTGAGAAAACAACATACTGTTAATCAGGTAAAGAAAAAATGAACAATATCCCGGGCGTCATTCTCGCTTTCGACTTCGGGCTGAAACGGATTGGAACCGCTATCGGCAACGAATTGTCCCGTACGGCACGGCCTCTTAAAATCATTAACGCCGAAGCCAACGATATCCGTTTTTCCGAGATCGGCGTGCTGATAAAAGAATGGCAACCGGCGAAACTCGTGGTGGGTCTGCCCTCCTACCCGGACGGAACCGAGCATGAAATGACCCGGCGCTGCAAGCGTTTCGCCAATCAGCTGCGCGGTCGTTTCTCGCTTGAAATCATTATGGTCGATGAACGGTATTCATCATCCGTTCTCCATTTTCAACGTGGCAAAGCTGACGATGCCCATGCAGCTGCCCTTATTTTGCAACAATATTTCGATGAATCAATCCCTGACTGAACTGAACGCTGAAGCTTTATATGAAAAGCTTTTGAAACAAATCCGCGACGCTTTGGCCAATACTCCGAAAGTCGCTGTGGTCGGTATACGCTCCGGTGGTGCCTGGATCGCCGAGCGTATCGTGGACGATTTGAAACTCGACAATCCTCCAGGATTCATCGACGTTTCCTTTTACCGCGACGACTATGCCCAAAAAGGATTGCCTGCAGAAGTCAAACCTACCCAGATTCCTTTCGACGTGGTCGATTCCACGATCCTGCTGATCGACGACGTGCTTTATACGGGCAGGACAACCCGTGCCGCAATCAACGAACTGTTCGATTACGGCCGTCCTGCCCGCATTCTTCTGGCTGCACTGGTCGACCGTGGTGAGCGCGAACTGCCGATCGCAGCCGATTTCGTCGCTGCCCACGTTTCCCCAGAAAAAAACGAGAAGCTGGTTTTGCAACGCCTAGATGACAACACTTTTACTCTGACGGTGGAAAATGCCTAATCCTCAACTGAACAGCAATGGCGAGCTGAAACACCTTCTGGCCTTGAACGGCTTGCCGAAAGACATCCTGAATTACATTCTGGATACGGCCTCTTCCTTTGTCAGCGTCTCGGACAGGGAAGTCAAAAAAGTGCCTTTGATGCGCGGAAAGAGCGTTTTCAATCTCTTTTTCGAGAACTCGACCCGTACCCGGACGACTTTCGAAATCGCAGCCAAGCGCCTGTCAGCCGATGTCATCAACCTGAACATTGCGGCATCCAGTACCAGCAAGGGTGAAACGCTTCTGGATACAGTCGATAACCTGACGGCCATGAGCGCCGACATGTTCGTCGTGCGTCACGACCAGTCCGGAGCGCCTTTTCTGATCGCGTCTCATCTGAATCAACACAAACTGGATCACATACACGTCGTCAATGCCGGTGACGGGCGCCATGCCCATCCAACGCAAGGCCTGCTCGATATGTATACGATCCGTCATTACAAAAAGGATTTCACCAATCTGAAAGTTGCCATAATCGGCGACATTCTGCACAGCCGCGTCGCCCGTTCTGACATCCATGCCATGAAAATACTGGGCGTTCCCGAAATCCGCGTGATCGGCCCGAAAACGCTTTTGCCGTCTTTTATGGAAGACATGGGCGTCCGTGTTTTCACCAATATGGATGAAGGTCTGAAAGGCGTCGACGTCGTCATCATGCTGCGCGTCCAGAATGAACGCATCAATGGCGCACTGTTGCCGTCCACACAGGAATTTTTCAAGAATTACGGTCTGACACCCGAGCGGCTTGCGCTGGCTGAACCCGACGCCATCGTCATGCATCCGGGCCCGATGAACCGCGGTGTTGAAATCGATTCCGCCGTGGCTGATGGCAAACAGGCCGTCATCCTGTCCCAGGTAACCTTCGGGATTGCCGTCAGAATGGCCGTTATGAGTATTCTGGCAGGCAACTAGGTACAGGACAAAAAGAAAGAATAACCGGACAGTATTGAGGACATATTGGTATGAAACTGCTTATCGCAAACGGAAGACTGATCGATCCGGCCAATGGCATCGATGGCCTGAAAAATATCGCCATTGCCGACGGAAAAATATTTGCTGTGGAAGACGCAGGCAAAGCCATTGCGAATTTCACCCCCGACCGTACGATCCATGCCGCCGGTCTTGTCGTCTCTCCGGGTTTTGTCGATCTTTCGGCCCGTCTTCGTGAACCGGGTTATGAACACAAGGCGACGCTGGCTTCCGAAATGCAAGCCGCGATGCAGGGTGGCGTCACCAGCCTCGTCTGCCCACCGGATACCGATCCTGTTCTCGATGAACCGGGACTGGTCGAAATGCTCAAGTATCGTGCTGCCGCCCTGAATCAGGCTCATGTTTATCCTCTGGGTGCCCTGACAGTCGGCTTGAAGGGACAGGCATTGACTGAAATGGCCGAGCTGACGGATGCCGGATGTATCGGTTTTTCTCAGGCCAATGAACCTGTTGTGGATACGGAAGTCCTGTTGCGTGCCCTGCAATATGCCAATTCGTTCAATTACAGTACCTGGCTGAAACCGGAAGATCCCTATCTGTCGAAAAAAGGAATGGCTCATTCCGGCCCGGTCGCTGCCAGACTGGGCCTCTCGGGCATTTCCTATATTGCCGAAACGATCCGTCTGCATACCATTTTCGAATTGATGCGCGTAACTGGCGCACGCATCCATCTGGGACGCCTTTCTTCCGCAGAGGGTATCGAACTGGTTCGCCGTGCCAAAAAAGACGGTTTGCCCGTCACTTGCGACGTCGGCATTCACCACATCCACCTGACCGAAGACGATATCGACTTTTTCGATACCAACGCGAGAATGACACCGCCATTACGCTCCAGAGCGGATCGTGTGGCAATCACGGAAGGGCTGCTTGATGGCACAATCGACGCGATCTGTTCGGATCATACTCCGGTAGATGACGATGAAAAACTCCTGCCTTTCGGTGAAGCCACTCCCGGAGCAACCGGTCTGGAACTATTGCTGTCCCTGACACTGAAATGGGGACAATCCCTCAAAAACGATCCATCCAACCTATCGAAAGCGATCGCCAAAATCACATCCGACCCGGCAGGCGTTCTTAGCAAGGATTGCGGAAAACTCTCAGTGGGCGACAAGGCCGATATCTGTATTTTCGATCCTTCGGAAAACTGGACTGTCGAGGTGTCAAAACTGGCGAGCCAGGGAAAACACACACCTTTTCTGGGACGTGAAATACCCGGGCGTGTTCGTTTGACCATTGTGGAAGGCAAGGTCGCTTTCGAACGCTAAAATAGCGTAGTATGAAACCACTTCTTACCCGACTGCGTCTGTTGCTTCACGTTTTAGGTGCGTTATGGACAACTACTGTCCTGTATCCTTTTTATGGAGAGGCGCGACGCAGCCATTATGTCCAGAAATGGTCGAAAAAACTGCTCGACATTTGCGGTGTCAATGTCAGGGTTCACCATCCGGAACGACTCTCATCAAAAGCACTTATCGTATCCAACCACGTGTCATGGCTTGACATTTTCCTGATCCATTCCGTCACTCCCTGCCACTTCATCGCCAAAGCTGAAATGGCCAACTGGCCCATTATCGGTTCACTGGCCAAAAATACGGGTACACTCTTTCTGGAACGTAGTCGTACCCGACACCTCAAAAACACCCTTGAAACCCTTGTCAAATACCTGAAAGCCCGGGAACGCTGTATTTTCTTCCCGGAGGGGACAACAGCAAAACAGGGAGAACTTTTGCCATTTCATCCCAATCTCTTCGAAGGTGCCATCCATGCTGAATTACCGATACAGCCCTTTGCAGTCAAATATGTCAATCACATTGGCGAGTTTGAAGATGCTGTCGATTTTTCAGGCGATATAAGCATGAACGAGAACGTCAACAGCATCCTTAGCAAAGACCGCATTTTTGCTGAACTCATACTGTTGCCTCCTATCGACAGCAGCGGGAAAAACCGCAAGGATTTGTCCGAACACGCCCGCAAGGCGATTATTTCCGTTCTGCCCCAATCGGTTCAACAAAACCGGGACAAGCCACCTGAAACACAGCCCGATTATCAAGGCGGACAGCGGTAAGCTGTCCTCCCCATACACAGCCGGTATCCAGCGCAATCAGCTTTTGACGCAAGAGGAGGCCCAATGTTGACCAGTGGCCGAAAACAACCGTTACATCCTTCGTCTTTCGATCCGGTACATCAAACCAGGGTAAATACCCTGAAGGCGCTTCAGACGTACCCATCTTGCTGGCAAATTCCATTTCACCGTCCATCTTGCAAAACCGTAGCCGGGTGAGGCCGTTGACAATGCAACGCAAGCGTGCCGTCCCTCTCAAACTGTCATCCCACTTGTTCGGTACATTGCCGTACATTTCTTTCAGGAATGCTTTCCAGTCAGGACCACGCAACACTATTTCGACTTCATGCGCCAGTTCCATCGTCTTGTCCAGATCCCATTGCGGCAAGACACCTGCATGAACGAGCAAGTAACCGTCATCCGTATAGGCCATTGGGCGATGTCTTAACCAGTCGATCAGCTCGTCACGATCAGGCGCATCCAGTATTGGCTGAATCGAGTCGCCGGGTTTCATTACCTGGATACCGGCAGCCACGGCCAGCATATGCAGATCGTGATTGCCGAGTACCGTCACCGCCTTTTCTTCCAGATTCCGTACCTGACGCAAGGCATCAAGCGAATTGGGGCCACGGTTGACCAGATCGCCTGCAAAAAGGAGTTTGGCACGTGGAGATTCCCTTTCAATCATGTCCAGCAATTGCTGCATCTGTGGCTGGCACCCCTGAATATCACCCAATGCATATGTTGTCATGGTTGTTTGTTCCGAATACGATGAGAAGATCAGTCTAAACGAAAACAGGATTTCCATGCATGCCGAAAAATCAATTTTTCCTTATCCTGTTCCGGTCATTGAGCACGATTTTCCCCAATAGCGGCTTGATCTGATTTATCTCATTCAATTTAGCTGACGCACAAGCAATCCGCTCAGGTAAAATGACGTTTTAAAACCGATTATTTGTCTCTTAGAAAAACGAACCATGACTCAGGCAATCGACCAGGATACCGTCATCCAGTACCTGCTGGAAAATCCCGATTTTTTCCAGCAAAACGCAGGCATTCTTCCGGAACTGCATTTGACCAGTCCCATTCTGGGCAAAACCGTCTCTTTGCATGAACGTCAGATGGAAGTGATGCGTGGGAAATACAAAACGCTCGAACTCCAATTGTCAAAACTGATGCACACGGCACAGGACAACAAGGCACTCGCTGAAAAAATGCTGGACTGGACACAGGCGCTTTTGAAAGAAAAGAACGACATCGACATGCCCCAGACGCTTGTCATGAGCCTGAAATCCGTTTTTGCGGTCCCGGACGTCACACTGCGGCTCTGGAATGTCCGCGAAGAATATTCAATGGCATGGTTTACGCAATCCGTCACTGAAGATATCCGCAATGCCGTCAATGCCCTGAAAACACCTTACTGCGGAAAATCCGACAATATCGAAGCGCTGACATGGTTCACCAATACGGCAGCCATCCGTTCAACTGCCCTGATTCCGATTCGTGCAGACGCCGACTCCAAGCCGTTTGGCCTCCTCGTTTTGGGATCACCTGACAAAGCCAGGTTTCAGGAAGACATGGCAACGGACTTTCTCACCGATATCGGCAAAATGGCAAGTGCCGCTCTCGATCGCCTGTTAACTATCGGATGAAATGGACAGTTCCGGCAAACCTGCTGACAACGATCTGATCGACCGGTATCTGGATACCCTGACCGGTCAACGCCAATTGTCCGGTCAGACCGTCGTCAATTACCGCCGCGATCTGGAAGAATTGATCAGGTTTGCCGATAAAACAGGACTGACCACTCTCTCCTCCGGAGACATCCGCCGTTTCGTGTCCAGACTACACGCGAAGGGATTGAATCCGCGCTCCATCAGCCGGAAACTGTCTGCCTGGCGCGGCTTTTATCGCTGGCTCATCGAGGAAAATCTCACTTTTTCCAATCCTATTGACGATATTCACGCGCCCAGAAAGAACAAACCGCTGCCGAAAGCTCTCTCTGTCGACGACGCTATCCAGGTTGTCGCAAGCACTTCGGAAAAAGAAGCAAACGAACAGGATAAGGCAACCCTGTTATGCAACCATGCCATGTTCGAACTGCTTTATTCCAGCGGTTTGCGCGTATCCGAATTGACCAGTCTTGATAGCCACCCCATCCATAACGGCGGACATCGTTCAGCCAGCTGGATCAATCTTGACGAAAAAGAAGTCACTGTCACGGGCAAGGGCAATAAAACACGCATTGTCCCGATAGGAGATGCGGCCGTCCACGCTATCCGAAACTGGCTGGATGCACGTGCAACATTGATTGACCAGTCCCTGCCGCAGGATCATACGAGTGCCCTGTTTATCAATTCGAGAGGGCGGCGCATGTCGCCCAGAATGGTCCAGTTGAGGCTGAAATCACACGCAAGCGCACTAGGCTTGCCCGTCAATGTCCACCCGCACGTCCTTCGCCATTCCTTCGCTTCACATATTCTTCAATCTTCCGGAGATTTGCGTGCCGTACAGGAAATGCTCGGTCATTCCTCTATCGCTTCGACGCAGGTATACACCGCACTCGATTTCCAGCGACTGGCACAAGTATACGATGCAGCTCATCCCCGCGCCAAAACAAAAAACGAAAAGAACAAGTAAATTCAGTGGGAAATAAAAATCAGGCAGCTTTTTGCCTGATCCATTATCTGATTGGGGAAAGATAGGAAACGCCTGACTTTTTGCGGGACAGACAAAAAAATGACCGGCTCTGTATATCCCCACCATAAAAGTTGCTCGCGGTAGTCAATATCCCAAAAAAAGGACAGCCGAAGCTGTCCTTTTAACCATTCAAAGAACCGGAATTCCTAGAACTTGTGGGTAATACCAAGCTGTACACCGGTCACAGAATCCCTGTTCGAGCCGTTCAGGTTGTACCAGCCAGCGATTTCCTCGTCGTTATCGGTATAAGCGACGTTAGCGTACACGGAAGTACGTTTGGACATGTTGTAGGTATAGCCCAAAGCGTATTTGTTGGTGCTTCCATCGAATGCCGTTCCGGCGGCTTCGACTTTGCCACGGTTATACGATGCGCCAACGGTATGAGGACCGGTCTTGTATTGCAGGCCGACGATCCAGTCTTTTTCTTTCAGGGCACCGTTACCAGATGCTTCAAACAGTTTGAATCTGGAATCCTGATACCCCAGGGAAACCTTGAAGCCGGCAAAGTTATAAGCAGCGCCCGCATTCCATGTATAGGAATCGTTGGAATCGGCAGCTCTGTCATAGTTGGCCAGCAACAGGACAGGACCGTTGTCGTATTTCAGGTTGACTGCCCAGCCGTCGTTGCCGATCTGATTGTAAAAGAGAGCAGATGGCGTACTGCCTTTGCTGTTCTGGCCTAAAGTATAGGTCGCACCGAAGCCGAAACCGCTCCAGGACGGGCTGTCGTAACGGACAGTGTTGCTGAGTTGTTCGGAACGCAGAATATTGGCTTTGGTCAGGGATGCGCCGACACCGTACTGGTTGAACGGATCCAGCATACGGAAGGTTTCAACCGACAGGTTGTTGACACGGCCCAGACGGACCTGACCCCATGCGTCACCTTTCAGACCGACATTGGCGGCACCAACCCAGTCAACTCTCTTTCCACTGATGAAATCATTGTAATTCCAGTTTGTTCTGTCAGTGCTTTCCAGACCGGCAACGTTAGTGACTGGATTGTTGATATCGAATTCTGGAGGATTGTTCTGTGTACCGTCGTTCAGGTTGAAACGACGTTCCAGCTCAAAAGTTGCTTTCATTCCGGAACCCAGATCTTCAACACCACGGAATCCAAGACGGCTGTCGACGTTGCTGCCCATACGAACGTCGGTACCGGTTTCCTTGACCAGACCGGTATCGACGACACCGTAAATGGTCACATGGGATTGCGCGTATGCAGCACCTGCCGACGCACCCATGATAGCTAATGCAATAAGAGTTTTTTTCATTGTTTTACCTATATAAAGTGAATGAAGACAAAAGTCATGTTCATTATTTGCAAAACTCTTTTTTTTTATTTGACGAGAAACATACCGTTCTCCTTTTGAAAGGTTCAGACGTTCTTTTGTTACAAAAAGAGAGGCATTTTTACAACAATTTTCGTTCGTGACAAATCTGTCGATACCTTTTGTTTATGCACTCTCTGTTCATCGCTGAAGAGCCTTTACTTTGGATCAGTACCGTTTTCTTTTCCGAACAGATAAGGACACCCCGTGCGGAATACTTGATTTCAACGTAAAAACCAGTGCATACTCATTAACCTGAAGCCGGGTCTGTCTTGGCTCACTGGCCAGTTCTGACCCACCAAACTGATAAACCGGGCCATGCCAACATGTCACTGATACCTGTTACGATCATCACCGGATTTCTGGGGGCTGGAAAAACCACCCTTTTGAACCGTATCCTCAAAGACAACCATCACAAGCAGCGTATTGCCGTCATCGAAAATGAATTCGGTGAAGAAAATATCGACAGCAATCTTCTTGTTCAGGACGATGCCGAACAAATTGTCGAAATGAGTAACGGCTGTATTTGCTGCACGATCCGTTCCGATCTTGTGACGGCCCTCGGCACACTTGCAAACAAGCGAAAAAACGGGGAAATCAATTTTGACCGGGTCGTTATCGAAACGACAGGACTGGCCGACCCGGGACCGGTTGCACAGACCTTTTTTATCGAAGATACCGTGGCAAGCGAATACATGATCGATGGCATCGTGACCCTGATGGATGCGGTCTTTGCCATGCAACAACTCGACGAATACGAACAGGCGCGTCAACAGGTTGGCTACGCCGACAGACTTTTGATTTCGAAAACCGATCTGGTGAGCGATGAAGATGTTGAAATCCTGTGTCACCGGATTCGCCACATCAACCCGCATGCCCCGATACATACCGTTGACTTTGGCAGAGTTGACGTATCGGAAGTGCTGGATGTGCACGGATTCAATCTGAGTTCCAGGGTCGGCATTGATGAGGAGGATCATGCCCATCACGATCATCACCATGAGTGTGGGCACGACTGCGGATGCTCCCATCATCATCTCGACGATATCAATTCATTCGTTTTTCACAGCAAAAAGCCGTTCGACCCAAACCGGCTGAACGATTTTTTCGACAGGATGATTACCCTGTACGGGACACAGATGTTGCGTTACAAAGGCGTGTTATATATGAAAGATGCCGACAGAAAAGTCGTTTTCCAGGGAGTTCAGCAATTGATGGGAACAGATATTGTCGAAAAGTGGGAGGAAAACCACCCGCCGGAAAGTAAATTGGTCTTTATTGGCAAAAACCTACCTAAGACAATTTTTATGGAAGGGCTCCGTGATAGTCTTGCAGACTGAATTGACCATTGAGCCGCTTTTTTTGAAAAAATTAACGGGGGCTTTTGACAGATGTCATTTAGTCGATTAAATTTGATTGCAGGGTATTTCAATCCATAGTGCAATACATGCCGCAATAAGTTGCCGGTTATTGAAAATTTATCTATTGAGGCAAAGGAAAAAAGTAACGTGAATACCAAAACGAAAAAACCGACACCGATGGCTCCTTTACTCACAGAGGAAGAAATTCTGAAAATGAGTGAAGACGATTATATGAATCCGGCCCAGCTGGCCTTTTTCAAGGATCGTCTTCAGAAACTGGAACAGGATCTGATCAAGAACGCAGGCCAGACAACGGAAAACCTGCGTGAAACGACACTTGTTCCCGATCCTGCCGATCGTGCGACCATTGAAGAAGAGCATGCTCTTGAGCTGAGAACCCGTGACCGCGAACGCAAATTGCTGAAAAAAGTACAGCAATCGATTGCGAGCATTGATTCAGGGGACTACGGATGGTGCGTTGAAACCGGCGAACCTATCGGCGTTGCCAGATTGCTGGCCCGTCCGACAGCGACCTTGTCTCTCGAGGCACAACAACGTCGCGAACTGAAACAGAAACTGTACGGCGATTGAGCAAACCGGATATCCAATAAAAAAGGCAGGAATGTTTCCTGCCTTTTTTATTGGATATTGCAAATATCGCTAGCGACGAACCACAAAAGATTTCGTTCCCATGCTTTTCATTTCTTCCACAGCTTGCGTCGCCTCCGCCAGGCTAGGATAAGGACCCGCAAGCAGCTTGTAGAAATTGCCCATCTGGACAATTTCCAGTGAAGGCAGCTTGTGCGCCAGATTCAGGGCAAATTTTGCCTGATAGGATTGTGCATTGCTGGCTTCCTGATAAGCGCCCAGCTGGAGGTAATATCCCTGTCCTGCCGAAGAGATTTTGCTGACCGGCTGTGCGACCGGTTTGGCTGTATTGGCGGCAACAACCGTCCTTGTCTCCGGTACAGGCGCTTTTGCCACAACTACCGGTTTGTCGACAGGCGAATAAGCATTGTTCCTTGCAAGATTGATACGCTCGATTTCATCCGGCAACAAGAGTTCGACCTGAACCTGTCCGCTACCTTTATTCAGATAACCCAGTTTGAAAGCCGCAGTATAGGAAAGATCGATGATCCGGTTTGACAGAAACGGGCCGCGATCATTGACCTTGACGATAACCTGCCTGCCGGTTTCAAGACTCGTTACCCTTGCATAACTGGGTATCGGAAGGGTCGGATGGGCAGCCGTCATCGCAAACATATCGTAGGGTTCGCCTGAAGACGTTTTCTGACCGTGGAATTTCTTGCCATACCAGCTGCCGACGCCTGATTTTTTATATGGCTGCAATTCCGTCATCGGTGTATAAGTCTGTCCGAAAACGACATAAGGTCTAGCCGTTGCTCCGCGAATGGACTCTACTTTTGGAATGGCATCCGGCACTTCCATCAGATTATCCGGAATTTCATCCATCGGGCCATCGTCAAGATAGTAGCCACCCCCCTTTTGGGATTTGATTTTTCCGGTTTTTTTGGAGGCGACCTTGCCGGAAGTTGTCGGTGTCGTGCCACATCCCGACAGAATCAGTGCACAGGCTGATGCCAGCATGGCAGTCATCAGGAGACATTTATGATTTTTCAGAGATAACATCTTGATTCCGCCTAATAAAAAACGAAGCCTGAAGAAACGGATGGATCGTTCTCTAAAAACAGTGAAAAATGAAACAATTAGCGCCAAAAGCTCAGTATTTGCTCAAAGTATAACCCAATTTGTTGTCTTTTTTCATCTGCCTCGACTGCCAAACATCAGGATTGTGGTGAAAAAACGCAACGAAAATTGAAAAAGTCAGGTTTGGACGAGCTTGCGATGGCGCTGGATACTCATGAGAATACCTGCTCCAAGGCCCAGTGTCACCATGGCGGTACCACCATAACTCATGAATGGCAAAGGTACGCCGACAACCGGAAGAATGCCGCTGACCATTCCCATATTGACGAATGCGTACATGAAAAACATCATGGTAATGGCGCCTGCCAGCAAACGGGAAAACAGGGACGACGCATTCAATGCAATCATCAGTCCGCGTCCGATCAGGCAAAGATACAGCACCATCAGAACCAGGTTACCGATCAAACCGAATTCCTCGGCAAAAACGGCAAAGATGAAGTCTGTCGTCCGTTCCGGGATGAAATGCAGATAAGCCTGGGTGCCATGCAACCAGCCCTTGCCGGTAATACCTCCCGAACCGATGGCAATGACGGACTGAATGATATGAAAGCCCTTTCCTAACGGGTCGGATGTCGGGTCGATCAGCATCATCACCCGATGGCGCTGATAATCGTGCAGCAGGGTCCAGACAATCGGCAAACACGCCAGCCCGGCCACAAACAGGGAGATAATGACTTTCCATGCCAGCCCGGCCAGGAAAATAACGTAAAAACCGGTTGCTGCCACCAGCAAGGCTGTTCCCAGATCAGGCTGCTTCATGATCAATCCGGCAGGAATAGCCAGCAAAACGAAAGCAATTCCATATTCACGCCAGCCAAGATGGCCCTCCCGTTTCTGGAAAAACCAGGCAAGCATGAGAGGAACGGCAATTTTCATGATTTCGGATGGCTGAATGACAATCCCGACATTCAGCCAGCGTCGTGCACCTTTTTTGACAAGTCCGAATGCCGCTACCGCCAGTAATAGCGCAATTCCGAATGTATAAACCGGAACGGCAAAGCGCATGAGTGTCTGTGGCGGCACACTGGCAGCAATCCACATAATGATGAAACCGAAAATGATATTCCTGAGCTGATCTTCAACACGTCCCGGAAAATCGATACCCGCTGAATACAGTGTGATGATTCCTACCGACATGATCAGAAAAATGATCAGCGCGAGTGGCCCGTCAAACACGCTGAGATAATGTCTCAGCCGTGTCAGAAGAGTGTTTTTATCTGGAATATCCATATTTAACCTCAACCCTCGTCGTTACTGTCTTCGTCGGAATCAGGGGGCAACAATACCGGCTGCGAATCATCCGAATCTTCAGGATACGCGTCATCGCTAACGGGCTGGATGGCCTCGGGAGCCGTCTTCTTGCCGTAAAAGAAATAATCCATTGCCTTGCGGGCTATCGGAGCGGCCGCCGATGCACCAAACCCACCGTTTTCGACAATCACGGCAATGACGATCTTCGGATTGTCCACCGGCGCAAAAGCGGTATAAAGCGCATGATCCCGTTTATGTTCTGCGAGTGCCGCAGCATTGTATTTCTCGTTCTTGCCGATCGTGATCACCTGAGCCGTACCGGTCTTGCCACCCGTAGCATAGCCGGTGCCGCCGAAAACACGGGCTGCTGTTCCTTCTTTCACGACCCCGACCATCGCCCGCTTGATAACATCGATATTTTCCTGCTTCAGATTGAGTTTGACTGTTTCAGTTGTCACCGGCCGTCGTTCATGGCTCATGCCTTCCTCGATATCCTTGACCAGATGAGGGCGCGCAGCTGATCCGTTGTTGACCAGCAAGGCGGTTGCATAAGCCAGCTGCAACGGCGTAAAAGTATTGTATCCCTGCCCGATACCCAGGGAAATCGTTTCGCCGGCATACCATTTTTTCTGGTTCGGATTTTTATAGGCATTCCGTTTCCATTCAGTCGAAGGAAGTATGCCTTTCCTTTCATGAGCGAGATCGATACCGGTCAATTCCCCGAAACCGAACTGTTTCATGAAATCATGCATGGTATCGACGCCCATCTGGGCGGCCAGAACATAATAATAAGTATCGCAAGACTGGACGATAGACTTGTACATATCCACGATGCCGTGACCGCCTTTCTTGTCGTCGCGGAAACGATGGTTACCATAGTCGAAATAGCCCGGATCGCTGATCGCATCCGATGGTTTGCGGAATCCGAGTTCAAGCGCAGCCAGTGCCATGAACGGTTTATAGGTCGAGCCCGGAGGATAGGCCCCCCGCAGAGGGCGATTGATCAGTGGTTTATTGATCGAATTGTTCAACTCATCCCAGTTTTGCTGGTCGATGCCATCGACGAACAGGTTCGGGTCGAATGTCGGCTTCGAAACATAAGCCAGTACTTCCCCTGTGGATGGATCCATGGCGATCAGGGCGCCACGACGAGTGCCAAAAGCATTTTCTGCGACCTTCTGCAATTCAATATCGATCGAGAGAACCAGATTATTCCCCGGAACGGTAGGATGGGTGGAAAGTGTTCTGACTGCCCGTCCACTGGCCGCCACTTCCATTTCTTCGTAACCCGTCGAACCGTGAAGTACACGCTCGTAACTCTTTTCGATCCCTTCCTTGCCATAATGAGTCGTTCCCTGATAGTTCGTTTCTTCCTCTTCAGGCAGATTGTCGAGATCTTTCTGGCTCATACGACCGATATAACCGATCACGTGCGATGCGACATCGCCAAGCGGATACTGGCGGAACATACGCGCCTGAACCTCCACTCCCGGGAACCGATATCGCTGCACGGAAAAACGGGCCACCTCTTCATCGGGCAGCTTGGCTTTCAAAACGATACTTTCGAAACGTTTGGCTTCTTCCATCCGTTTTTTGAACCGTTTCCTGTCACGTGGCGTGATTTCAATAATCTGGGACAGTTCCTCGACCACATCTTCCATTTTGGCGCCAATTTTGGCAGGGGTGATTTCAAGGGTATAAGCCGAATAATTATTGGCAAGAATGACACCGTTCCGATCCATGATAATACCCCGGCTCGGCATGGTCGGAACAATGGAAATCCTGTTTTCTTCAGCCTGTGCAACATAGTTGCTGTGCCGCACGATCTGTACCCAGACGAAGCGGAGCAGCAAAAAGAAAAAACAGACCAGAATGAACAAAACCAATGCCACAATCCGGTTGCGGAATTGGTGGAGCTCGCGTTCGCTATCGTTCAGACTCGACATGAGAGTGAACCATCCGGACAGCCGTAACCGGCAGGCAAGGCCATTTCATATCCGAAGATACCGGTCATGTCAAAAAAAGTCGTCATAATGGCCGATCCAGATCCGTATCGACCGAACGGCGTTGCGGGGCCAGCAAAATCATGGTCACCAGCGGCCATAACAGGGCTCCGACACCACTATCGATCAGATAGAGCCAGCTTGAAGTCCGATGACTGACGATAAACTGGATGAACATTTGAACCAGTTGCGATGACAGAAGCAGGATCAGGATATACCAGATCTGCTTTTTGAGCGGGAACCACAAAACACGCCGGTGGAATGTAATCGCAAAATAACTCAGCAAAACATAGGCCAGTGCGTTTTCACCCAGTAAGGTAGCATCGTTCACATCCATCAACAGGCCCATGCAAAAGGCAATTCCCATACCGACCCGTCTTGGTTGATGGATACCCCAGAAAACCAGAACCAGCGCGACGAAATCGGGAACACCCACCCAGTGCCCCCATGGCTGGATATTCAGGAGAAAAGCTACCGCAAGCGTGATGGCGATAAAAACGGGGCTGACCGGCAGCAAGATATGTTCTGGAATCGGTTTCATCCTGTTTTTGCCCTATTTCTTCGGTTCTTCGGCTTTGGGATTGACCCGTTGCCTGATATTGACCGTTCTGTCAGCTGCCGTCGGCCTGGGAGGAACAGCCGTATCGGACAAGAGAACCAGAACCTGTCTGTTCCGGTTGATACCGGCAACCGGTTCACAAATGACGTGATCGAACGACCCGGTGGAATTGTCACGGATTCTCGCCACTTTTCCGACAGCCAGCCCGGCCGGATAAACGCCATCGATACCGGATGTCACCAGTAAATCATCCGGCTGGATATCGGCATTGGCCATCATGAAACGCAATTCCAGATATCCCGATTGTCCACGGCCATAGGCCACGCTGCGTTCCCCACTGCGGACATTCAATACAGGAATGGCCTGATCCTTGTCCGTCAAAAGCGTCACCTCACACGTTTTGAGATAAACGTCAGTGACTTGGCCGATCACCCCCTTGTCGTCGATGACCGGTTGTCCCGGCAAAACGCCATCTTGTGACCCCTTGTTTAAAATAACCTTGCGGACAAACGTATTACGGGCGTCATAAAGGATTTCCGCCGGCAGGGATTTGACGCTGACCCGTTTGCTCATTCCCAGCAATTCGCGCAACTGGGCATTTTCACTTTCAAGCAATTGTGCGCGCTGAAGCCGGGTGGTATCCTGCATGGATTTCTCACGCAGGCCGGAGACTTCCTCATGCAGAGTGGCAACAGATGTCAGGTACTCATCCGCCGCATCATAAATGTCACGCGGGACCATCGCCACTCTCTGGACCGGATACAAAACCATCCCGACCACTTTACGGACATGACCCAAAACCTTGAGATGGGAATCGACAAATAGCAATGCAACAGCGGCCAGAACGAAAATAATGACCTTTACTCTCGCTGGGGTTCCTTGTTTGAATAGAGGCGGTGGACCGTATTGCATAAAATAACTGGCAAAACAAAGTAGCGAAAACTGCGTGACGGCAGGTTGAAAAACAGGCACATTGCATGTGCCTGTTATATTTCCGGCTTATTCGTACGAGAAGACCGTTCCGAGTTCATCGATTTTTTCAAGGGCGATGCCGCAACCGCGAACGACGCAGGTCAGAGGCTCTTCAGCAATCAGAACCGGCAAGCCGGTTTCTTCCATCAGTAAACGATCGATGTCATGAAGCAATGCGCCGCCGCCGGTCAACATCATGCCTTTTTCGGCAATATCGGCGCCCAGCTCGGGAGGAATCTGTTCCAGTGCATTCTTGACAGCGGAAACGATATTGTTCAACGGATCGGTCAAGGCTTCGAGAATTTCATTGCTGGAAATGGTGAATGCACGGGGAATGCCTTCGGAGAGGTTGCGTCCCTTGACTTCCATTTCCTTGATTTCGGTGCCGGGGAAAGCGGAACCGATATTTTTCTTGATCGCTTCAGCGGTCTGTTCACCGATCAACATACCGTAGTTACGACGAATGTAATTGACAATCGCTTCATCAAAACGGTCACCGCCAACACGGACAGAACCTTTGTAAACCATACCGCCCAGAGAAATAATACCGACTTCGGTCGTTCCGCCACCGATATCGACGACCATGGAACCGGTCGCTTCGGAAATCGGAAGGCCGGCGCCCAGCGCGGCGGCCATCGGTTCCTCGATCAGGTAAACCTTGGAGGCGCCTGCCCCCAGAGCGGATTCACGGATCGCACGGCGTTCCACCTGCGTGGAACCACAAGGCACACAGATAATGATACGCGGAGAGGGACGGAAAAATTTGGAATTGTGCACCATGCGGATGAATTGCTTCAACATCTGCTCCGTCACGGTAAAGTCGGCAATGACGCCGTCTTTCATCGGTCTGATGGCTTCGATATTGCCGGGAACCTTGCCCAGCATCTGTTTGGCTTCCTTGCCGACCGCCTGAATGCTCTTTTTGGAACTGGGCCCGCCATCATGCCGAATGGCGACGACAGATGGCTCGTCCAGAATAATACCGGAATTCCGGACATAAATCAGCGTATTGGCGGTACCGAGGTCGATAGCCATATCATTAGAGAAATAACCGCGTAAGAATCCAAACATGAACATTCCCGATAATTTAAAAGGCCCGTATGAGACAACGGGCAAATCCGCAAAAAGTCAAATTGTAAACTTGACAGGCAAATATGCAATAGCCCAGCATTCTACCTTATAATTCAAGGGTTATTTATGATAAAGAGCATCCAATTGCCCTTCATTTTGAAAAATTTTTTGTAACAATCCAATTTATTATTATGTCTCTCGATCTTTCCGATGTCGACCGCATCGCACAACTGGCCCAGCTGGAAGTTTCCGACAGCCAGAAACAAAAAACCGCCTCGCAGTTAAACGATATTCTCGCGTTGGTCGAACAACTGCGACAAGTCGATACGACCGGTGTCGAGCCACTGGCTCATCCCATTTCCGCATTTGAGGATGACCTGGCCCTGAGACTCCGGGAAGACGCGGTTACCGAAGAAAACCATCGTTCCGAATATCAGGCATGTGCCCCTGCCGTTGAAAACGGCCTGTATCTGGTTCCCAAAGTCATTGAATAAAAATAAAAGAAGATAAAAAACGCCTCGTCGCACCAGACCCGGATTTTTTATCGAGATCACACCTATGCATACCAAAACATTATCGGAACTGTCCGCTCTTTTGCAGACGAAACAAATATCCGCAACCGAACTCTCCAAACTGTTTTTGAAACGGATCGGCGACAGCAAGCTCAATGCCTTTTTGCATGTGGATGAATCGTTGACCCTGAAACAGGCTGGCCTGGCAGATGAAAGACTGGCAAAAAACGATGCGACGCCTCTCACCGGTGTGCCGATAGCGCATAAAGACATTTTTGTGACCAAAGACTGGCGCTCGACGGCAGGCTCGAAAATTCTGGCAAATTACACCAGTCCGTTCAATGCCACTGTCGTACAAAAATTCCAGGATGCCGGAATGGTCATGCTCGGCAAACTGAACTGTGATGAATTCGCAATGGGTTCGTCCAATGAGAATTCATACTTTGGCCCGGTCATGAATCCGTGGGATACCCGGGCGGTACCCGGCGGTTCTTCCGGTGGTTCAGCGGCTGCTGTGGCAGCGCGCCTGACTCCTGCAGCAACGGCAACCGATACCGGCGGCTCCATTCGCCAGCCATCCGCTTTTTGCGGCGTCACCGGTATCAAACCGACCTATGGCCGCGTTTCGCGTTTCGGCATGATCGCTTACGCCTCTTCTCTGGATCAGGGCGGCCCTATTGCCAAAACCGCAGAAGACTGTGCATTGCTTTTGAATGAAATGACCGGCTTCGATCCCAAAGATTCCACCAGTGTCGAACGGACAAACGAGGATTACACCCGTGACCTGAACAAACCGCTCGCTGGCTTGCGTATCGGTGTTCCCCGTGAATACTTCAGTGAAGGCCTGTCTTCCGAGGTGGAACAGGCTGTCAGAAACGCACTTTCCGAATATGAAAAACTGGGTGCGAAGCTGGTCGATATCTCCCTGAAAAATACCGCTCTATGTATTCCTGTTTATTACGTTATCGCCCCGGCAGAAGCGTCTTCCAACCTCAGCCGCTTTGATGGTGTCCGTTACGGATTCAGGGCTGAGAACTATACCGATCTGCAAGATATGTATCGCAAAACCCGTTCCGAAGGGTTCGGTGAAGAAGTCCAGCGCCGCATTCTGGTCGGCACCTATGTATTGAGCCACGGCTATTATGACGCCTACTATATTCAGGCACAGCGTATCCGCCGCCTGATCGCCGAAGATTACAAAAACGCGTTTTCGGAATGCGACGTTATTATGGGACCGGTATCACCGACCGTTGCCTGGAATCTGGGTGACAAGGCGGATGATCCTGTTGCCAACTATCTGGGCGATATTTTCACCCTCTCGACCAATCTGGCTGGTCTGCCGGGAATGTCGATCCCGTGTGGATTCGGTCAGGGTGAACATGCCAGCCGTCCGGTCGGTCTGCAACTGACCGGCAATTATTTCGATGAAGCGCGCCTGTTGAATATCGCACATCAGTATCAGAAAGCGACGGACTGGCATTTGCGTTCGCCTGAAAAAGCGTGAGGAAACATGTCGGCCAGCTCCGATATGAAAATGAATAGACGAATAGTTCCGGCGGCAATAGCCGTCATAAAACCAAAGGAAACATTATGCAGTGGGAAGTAGTCATCGGTCTTGAAACACATGCACAACTTTCAACCGTTTCAAAAATTTTCAGCGGAGCCTCGACCAGCTTCGGCGCAGAGCCCAATACACAAGCCTGCCCGGTCGATCTGGCTCTTCCGGGTGTATTGCCGGTCATGAATCGTGGTGCAGTCGAAAAAGCCATCCAGTTCGGTCTGGCCATCGGTGCGGAAGTCGCGCCTGTCTCGGTTTTTGCCCGCAAAAATTATTTCTATCCCGATCTGCCCAAAGGCTATCAGATCAGCCAGTTCGAAAAACCGGTCGTGATCGGCGGCAAATTAAATTGTATCGTCGAGCAGAAAGGTAACAGCTATATCAAAACCGTCAATCTGACCCGTGCCCATCTGGAGGAAGACGCAGGCAAATCGCTCCATGAAGAATTTGCCGACATGACCGGTATCGACCTTAACCGTGCAGGTACGCCACTTCTCGAAATCGTAACGGAACCGGATATGCGTAGCGCCGCTGAAGCGGTGGCGTATGCCAAAGCCCTGCACTCACTGGTTACCTGGCTCGACATTTCGGACGGCAATATGCAGGAGGGTTCTTTTCGCTGCGACGCCAACGTATCCGTCCGTCCCGCTGGAGCCACCGAATTGGGAACCCGCTGTGAAGTCAAGAACCTGAACTCCTTCCGCAATCTGGAAGACGCGATCAATTACGAAGTCGAACGCCAGATTGAACTGATCGAAAGCGGTGGCAAGGTCGTTCAGGCAACCCGTCTTTACGATCCGGACAAACGGGAAACCCGCGAAATGCGTACCAAGGAAGACTCTGACGATTACCGTTATTTTCCTGACCCCGATCTGCCTCCACTTATCATCTCGTCGGAATGGATTGAACGAGTCAAACAGGAATTGCCTGAATTGCCTGAAGCCCTTAAAAACCGTTTCATCAATGATTACGGCCTGTCTGAATACGACGCTACCGTCCTTATACAGTCCAAGGCTATGGCAGAGTATTACGAAAAACTGATTTCCCTGACCGGCAAATCACTGGCAAAGCAAAACGCCAACTGGCTGATGGTCGACATTTCATCTGCCTTAAACCGTGAAAATCTGGAAATCGGCGACATGCCCGTTACTGTTCAGCAACTGGCCCAACTGATGCAGAGAATTGCCGACAATACCATTTCCAACAAGATTGCCCGTGACATTTTCGCCATTCTCTGGGAGGCCCGCGCCTCTGACGACAACGCTGTCGATAAAATCATCGATGCCAAAGGTCTGAAGCAGATATCGGATACAGGAGCGATTGAAAAAATCATAGACGAGGTTCTCGCCAATAATGCCAAATCGGTCGAGGAATTCCGTTCCGGCAAAGACAAGGCATTCAATGCACTGGTCGGACAGGTCATGAAAGCCACTAAGGGAAAAGCCAATCCGGGACAGGTGAGCGACATGCTGAAAAAGAAACTGGCTGGCTGATACTGCGGCAGCAAATAAAAAAGGCCTGCCAAGCAGGCCTTTTTTTCAGTATCCCTTTTTATGTTTGCCGTTGCTGCCGGTTGGATTCAAGCAATTTTTCGAATTCTCCGGCCGTCAACGGTTCAGAGAACAAATATCCCTGACCATAATTACATCCTGCGCCGGCGAGCAACAATCTCTGTCCATCGTCCTGAACACCTTCGGCAATCACTTTCATATCCAGTTTGTGCGCCATAACGATAATCGCTTCACACAAGGCCATGTCCTTGGGTTCATTTTCGATATTGCGAACGAAAGCCTGATCAATTTTCAGATAATCGATCGGGAATTTCTTCAGATAGGACAAGGAAGAATATCCCGTTCCGAAATCATCTAGTGCCACTTCCATACCATGCTGATGGAAATCCGCCAGCCGATCAAGCACTTGAGTATTCGAAACAATCAGGACACCTTCCGTAATTTCCATCACGAAGCTGCTGCCGGGCACATTCAATTTTTCAAGTACTTCAAACCAGTCGCTATAATCGTTCTTGTTCTGGAACACGATCGGCGAGATATTGAAACTGATTTGCAAATCAGGGAAAAGATGCTCTCTCCATCGACTGAGTTCCCGTGCCACTTCCCCGAAAGCCCAGTCCGAAATCGTGAGAATCTGGCTGGTTTCTTCCGCAATGAAAATGAATTCCGTCGGACTGATAATGCCACGAACCGGATGGTGCCAGCGGATCAGTGCCTCGGCCTTCTGTATCCGGCCGGTTTCAATCTCGACAATCGGCTGATACAACATTTCAAACTGGTGTTCGTTTATGGCAATACGCATGTCATTGGCCAGTCTGATCCGGTTTTGGGCCGCGGCCTGCATGGACGCCGTAAAGTAACTCATCCGGTTACGTCCGGCCAGTTTTGCGGCATACAAGGCCTGATCGGCATTTCTCATCAATGTATCGATATCGGTCCCGTCATCGGGATAAACCGTAATGCCGATACTTCCTGTTACATACGCGATTTCGCTACCCAGCTGGTAAGGCTGCGCCAATGAACGCAGAATGCTGTGCGCAATTTTTTCCATTGTCGGCAAATCGGTCAACTCTGTCAGGATAATGGCAAACTCATCGCCACCGAGACGTGACACGGTATCAAATTCACGGACGCAATCCTTCAGACGCTTCGCGACATCGAGTAACAAGTGGTCACCCGCATCGTGCCCCAGTGTATCGTTGATGTCCTTGAAATTATCCAGGTCGAGAAACAGCAGCGCCAGCTTCTTGCCGGACTGGTTTACTTTGACAATTTCCTGTTTCATCCTGTCCATCAGCATGCGGCGATTCGGCAGATTCGTCAGGAAATCGAAATTCGCCTGACGCCATATCATGTCTTCCGCCTCCTTCTTCTCCGTGAAATCATTGGAGAGTTCAACGTAATAGCGAACGGACCTGTCTTCGTTGTAAACCACATTGATTGTCAGCCATGAGGCATATGACTCGCCATTTTTACGTCGATTCCAGAGTTCTCCGCGCCAATACCCTTTCTCGCTTAATGTGTCCCACATGGCCTTGTAAAATGCCTTGTCCTGACGTCCCGAACTTAACAGTTTCGGATCCCTCCCGATCACTTCGGCAGCAGTGTAGCCTGTAATTTTTTCGAAAGCAGGATTGACCGCAAGAATATGATTGTCAGCATTACTGATCAAAATAGCTTCGCTGGAATTACGGTACACGAGCGCGGCCAGTTCCAGTTTTTCCTCGTCTTCTTTTCTTCGCGTTATATCGCGTGCGATTCCCAGAACACCAACCAGTTTTCCATCAGGCGTCCTGACCGGTGCCTTGATCACATCGAAAAACACGCGTGTGCCCGACAGGGCATAAGTACCCCATTGCTCGATTACCTCAGGTTTGCCTTCTTTCAGAATACGTTTGTCCTGTTCTTCAAAAAGGCTGGCTTCCTCGTGGCTGAATATATCGAATTCCGTTTTCCCGATGATATGGTCTTCAGAGAGCCCCACATAATCCTTGTAAGCCTGATTACAAGCAAGATAAACACCTGCAAAATTTTTCATCCAGATCAGATCCGGAATATTTTCAAAAACGCTTTTCAGTCGGGCTTCGCTTTGTGTCAGAACGGCATTGACCTTGTTCAAATCATCCGTTCTGATCTCAACCAGTTTTTCCAGATTGACAAGCAACTGGTTACGGATTTCCTGCAAGCGGACCATAAAAAGAATGGCCAAAAAGAACAATGCCATCAGAGCGATTGAAATCCCGATAACTTTGGTGCCCCAATAAAAAAGGTCGGCATTATATGCGCCCAGAGGCAAAAGCGTAATGACTTTCCATTTATAGGCACTGACATCCCTGGCGCCCTGACCACCGGAAAAAATTTCACTGCTTCCCACGCTTGTTTTCGTATCGGCAGACAGAGGTGACAGTGTCTTGAACGTCCAGAGACCCTCCCGGGTAATGAACTGCCCTTCCTCCTGATCCTTCATCCTGTTCCATGCAGCAGGATATCGATGAGCCATGCTCAAGTCATTCTTATTGAACATGAATCCGAATTCATCTTTGCTTACCGGTCCTTTCAGCCAGAATCCATTCCGATTGACAAGCCAGGCAGAATTGCCACGCATGCTCGTCAGCTGCTGGAAACGTCCAATCATTGACGAGGCGTAGTAGTTCAACAGAAGAATGCCTTTTTTCTCCCCTTTGCTGTTGAAGATGGGCATCCCGAAACGAATCGTGGGGACATACGGTTCCTGAATATGGTCATCTTCAATATTCAGATCCAGAGGAGAAACATATACTTCCCCCTCTTTCAATACATTCGTATCGTCGAAAAAGTACCGTTCACTCCGATTCTGGAGTTTCTGCTCAGGGACAACAACTCCTTTTCCATCCGAATAATTGACCCGTAGACGTTCCATTCCCTTTTCGTCAATCCAGCGGATCTTGTTGTATACCTTTTTCGCTTCCGCAAACGCAAGCCAGTCACCGGCAACCTCATCGACATTTTTCATGTCCGGTTCATTGATCATCCTTCTGAAGTCGGTATCCAGGTACAGAATATGAATATCCTGCATGACATATTCCAGACTGCGATTGATCGATACCACACCCACAAGAACGGTTTCATGTTCGAGTTTCTGATTTTGTTCATGAATGAAGTGCAGTTGGGACAGGTAATAGAAATATGCGCCGCTACAGATCAACAAGGCGACGGGAAGGAAAATCAGAATGATCCGCAAGACGGGGTGAAAATTTTCACTTGGTTTGCGAACAAGGTATTTCAATAATGATTTCATGTTAACGATTTCTGCACCACGTCCAGCCAGAATCAAACAATTCCCAATTCGGAGAGCGCTCCGGGTATAACCGTGCACATTTCGGATTTCCCAATAAATAATGAAAAAACGGGTGATAGTCCCTACTCGACATATCCCATCGCAGAAACATTTATCATTAAAAATATTTCCCCAAGGCAACCATACTACATTCTTTGATAACACTTCATTATTCATGGGCGCGCCAAATCCTATTTGAGCACGCTCAAGGAAAATTGCCGGGAAATAAGAATTAAACAATCTCTTCAGATCAAGCCCGGAAAGAAACCGTTTAAATGGATGAAAAATGCCGAATTGGCACCTTTATTTTTGAAAAACGAGAGCGTTATTCAAAACAGGCAATGAATGATTTTATAAAGAAAAGTTTCCTATAAAGCAGCCGACTAGCGGGGCAAGC
>CAJKQK010000011.1 GCA_905202055.1 uncultured Oxalobacter sp. | reverse complement strand
AGCTCTTACCCTGCAGGAGGTATTTCCCTATGAATCAGAATAAGTTAAAAATTATTGAGACCATTGACAAGATGCAAAATGAACTTCTGACACTTTCCCATCAGATCCATGATCATCCGGAACTGCTCAACTACACGGATCTTGCACCGGAAAAAGAACGCCTGGCCAAACTCGTGGCTGAAATTTCCGCTCGCGGATACAACCCCTATGTCTCGCTGGGAACGTACCGCAATCGCAATACACCTTCTCTGGGCAGTTTCAAGGTGATCCTGCCGGAGATTACCCAGAAAGCAAAACGGACTCCATCGCCTTATCCCCGTGGTGACCGTCGCGCCTTGCTCGACTTTGTTCGCGACAGTGGCAAAATCCACTTTACGGATACCACGACCCGCGACATGACCCAGTCCAATAACGGCAATCGCATGCGTCTGGCGGAAGACAGGCTCGTGGGACCTTATCTGGACAATCTCGGCCTGTTTTCCATCGAAAACGGTGGTGGTGCCCATTTCCATGTGGCCATGCTTGCCAACATGACGTATCCGTTCAGGGAAGCGCGTGAATGGAACAGTTTTGCACCAAAGACCCTGAAACAGTTGCTGATCCGTTCGACTAATGTGCTCGGTTACAGCCCGCAGCCAAGAAACCTGATGAGGCTGACGGGCGAAATGATCTGCGACCACTACGACGTGGTTCGCTGCTTCGACTTCCTGAATGAACCGGCCAACATGCTGCCGATTACGGAAGTGGTCATGGACCGCAAGGACAAGGTATTCGAACCGGCCCTGTCATTATCGTATGCCAAGGGCTTCGATATTGACCACTATCTCAGGGTCACGGAATCCATTATCGCCATGATGTCCAGGGTTTCGGGCCTGTCCGAAAAGGCGGTGACCCGTGAATTCATTCTGGGTTTGAAGGACATGGCTGGCGTTTGTCCGCCGAAATTCATGCGTGAACTGGTCACTGCCCTCAGAAAGCGCTGGCCTGAACTGGTTCTGCATTACCATCGCCATGTTACCGATGGCCTGTTCCTTCCTGCCTGTGCCGCCGCTGCGGAAGCCGGTTGCCAGATCGTCGATGCCGGTCTGGGCGCTTCAGTACGCAGTTATGGTCAGGGTGACATTGGTTCGCTCGCCGCTTACATGGAAGACGAACTGGGTCTGCAAACCAGCCTTAACCGGGAAGCCTTGCGGGATGCCAATTTCGTCTGCAAGCAGTTCATGCCGTATTTTGACCGGTACTGCTCGCCTTATTTCCAGGGCATTGACCATGATGTTATCCGTTACGCCATGCCGGGCGGTGCGACTTCTTCTTCGCAGGAAGGTGCTGTCAAGCAGGGTTATATCCAGTTGCTTCCTTATATGCTCGACTTTCTGGCCTATACGCGCCAGATCGTTCGCTATCACGATGTGACGCCGGGTTCCCAGACGACATGGAACACTGCATTTCTGGCGGTTACCGGCGCATACAAGCGCGGCGGTCTGCCCGCAGTCCAGCAGCTTCTTTCGGTACTCAAAACTGTCACTGAAACCAAAGAAGAAGATCTTACGGAAGAAATCAAGCAGAAGCGCCTTGACACCTATCGTGACTGTAACGAAGCCTTCCAGAATCTTCTGCTGGGCAAATTCGGGCGCTTGCCGCTCGGTTTCCCGGATGACTGGGTTTACCAGAGTGCCTTTGGTGCCGACTGGAAAAATGCTATCGCTTCCCGTACGGAAGTGTCTCCGCTGGAAAATCTGCCGCCTGTCGACATGGAAGTCGAAAAGGCCGAATTGACAAGACTTCTGAAACGCGAACCGACCGATGAAGAATTTGTCATGTACCTGAACCATCCGGCGGATGCGATCAAGACTATCGAATTCCAGAAAAAATTCGGTAACCCGAATCATTTGCCGCTCGATGTGTGGTTTGAGGGAATCAAACCGGGGCAGACGCTCAATTTCAATACAACCAGTGGCAAACCGCACCAGATGCTTCTTCTGAGTATCGATCCGGTTAATGATGATGGTGTTGCCACAGTACGGTATGTTCTGGATTCTGAAATTCTTACCAGTGATGTCCAGATCGATGCTCCTGTAACAGCTGCCGGTGGCGGCAGTGGCTCGATCATTGCGGAAAACGGCAATCCTTATCATGTCGCCAGCCCGCGCAAAGCCGACCTCTGGATTGTTCACGTCAAGGAGGGCGATATTGTCAAGCAGGGACAGGAACTCTTTAACGTTTCCATCATGAAGCAGGAAAGATCGGTTCTGGCTCCGGTGAACGGAATCGTCAAACGGGTCGTCAAGACCGCTGACTTCAAGAAAGACCATCGTATGGTTCCTGTGCTCGAAGGAGAGCTGATTGTCGAACTGTCACCTGTGCCGAAACTTTGTCCGAAATGTTCTTATCCGATTACGGATGAACATGCCAAATTCTGTCCGTTCTGTGGCGCGGAAGTGTCGGGCGAATCCTAGGCAATCATGTCTGAAACAGTTTTGCAAGTGTTTCGGCTCATCAAAACAAAAAACCGTCGGAGTAACCGGCGGTTTTTTGTTTTGTACGGCATTTTTCCTGATGATACGAGTTGTCTGGCGGAATTCGCCAATTTTTACAAGAGTGAAGACGCATGGTCTCAGTGCGGTTGTGTCCAGTAATCAGCCTGCATATACGTTGTTTTAAGATGGTCAATAAACAGGCGCGTTTTCAGGGGAAGGTATCTTTGCTGGGGGTAAACCGCCATGATGTCGTAGTTGGGCAGGGCATAATCATCCAGTACGGTGACCAGTTTGCCGGAGGCGAGTTCGGATTGGATTTCCCATGTCGAACGCCATGCCAGCCCATATCCCTCAAGGCACCACCGGTGCAATAATTCTCCATCGTTACAGTCGAGATTGCCGGTTGTCCGGATAATGACGGTCTTGTTGTTTTCCCTGAAATGCCAGCCACGTTGCTGGCCTCCCTGCAGGTTGAAGGTAAGGCAATTATGCTGGCTCAAATCCTTGAGATTTTTCGGGATGCCATGTTTTTCAAGGTAATCCGGAGCTGCGCAAACGACACGATGGTTTGAATACAGGTTTACAGCGACAAGGCTGGGGTCGATTGTCCCGCCAATACGAATGCTGAGATCGTATCCTTCACGGACAAGGTCAACGACCTGATCGCTCAGATTGAATGATATTTTGACGTCTGGATTGGCTGCCAGAAAAGCGGGGGCGTGCGGTGCCACATGTTTTCTTCCGAACGCGGCCGGAGCGGAGACGATGAGGTGTCCGGTCGCCTTGTTCAGGCCTTCACCGATCATTTTTTCTGCCTGATCCAGATCGTCGAGTATTTTTTTACATTGATCGAAAAATACCGTACCACGCTCAGTTAGTGTAAGATGTCGAGTTGTACGATGCATCAGTTTAATGCCAAGACGTCGTTCGAGCGCATCTATACGTCGCCCCAGCATAACCGGAGTCACTCCCTGTCCAAGCGCAGCTTTGGCAAGGCTTCCCTTTTCTGCTGCATTAACGAATGCTTCAATTTGTTTGATTTTGTCCATAAGTGGCATTCCTTACTAAAAGTATGGAATCAAGCGATATTTTATTATCTTATCAAACAAAAAAATCATCTATATAATGCGAATTAATTGCATTTAATAAATTTGAATTGTTGAACCTGGAGGTGCTTCATGGCAAAAATGACCGCAGCCGAAGCGGCTGTCTATGTATTGGAAAAAGAAGGCGTAACCCAGCTGTTCGGTATTCCCGGCGCTGGTATCAATCCGTTTTACGCGGCGATGAAAAAACGTGGCACCATGAAACATATCCTGGCTCGTCATGGCGAAGGCATCGCTCATATGGCGGAAGGCTATACCCGTGCCAAACAGGGCAACATCGGTGTTGGCGTTTGTACGTCCGGCCCTGCTGCGACCGATATGATCACCGGTCTGTATTCTGCACAGGCTGACTCCACCCCGATTCTGGCTATTACCGGCCAGGCTCCTCGTGCCAAGCTTTTCAAAGAAGATTTCCAGGCTGTAGACATTGAAAAAATCGCCGCTCCAGTCACCAAAATGGCTGTAACCGTTCGTGAACCTGCACTGGTTCCGTGGACGTTGCAAAAGGCTTTCTATCTGATGCGCTCCGGCCGTCAGGGTCCTGTATTGATTGATCTTCCTCTGGATGTCCAGATGGGTGAAATCGAATTCGATCCCGATACCTACACTCCGCTGGAAGTTCATCCACCCAAAGCAACCCGCGCGCAGATCGAGAAAGCGTTGACCATGCTGAACGAGGCCGAAAAACCGCTGCTGATCGCCGGTGGTGGCGTTATTCTCGCTGATGCTTCCCCATTGCTGGTTGAGCTGGCAGAACTTCTTGGCACGCCGGTTGTTCCAACCCTGATGGGATGGGGTTCCATTCCTGACGATCATGATCTGATGGCCGGTATGGTCGGTCTGCAGACACATCATCGTTATGGCAATGCCAACTTCCTGGCATCCGACTTCGTCATGGGTATCGGTAACCGCTGGGCGAACCGTCATACCGGTGGTATGGATACCTATACCAAGGGTCGCAAGTTCGTTCACATCGATATCGAACCGACCCAGCTGGGCAAGGTTTTCTGTCCTGATTACGCAATTGTTTCCGATGCGAAAGCCGCTCTGGAACTGCTCGTTGAAGTCGCCAAGGAATGGAAAGCGGCGGGCAAGCTGAAAGATCGCTCTGCATGGGGTGCCGAATGTCTGAAACGCAAACGCACCATGTTGCGTCGTACCGATTACGATGATGTTCCGATGAAACCACAGCGCGTTTACCAGGAAATGAACAATTTCTTCGGTAAGGACGTTCATTATGTTACCGCTATCGGTCTGTCCCAGATCGGTGCTGCGCAGCATCTGAAAGTACAGCAGCCACGTGGCTGGATCAACTGCGGTCAGGCAGGCCCTCTGGGCTGGACGATTCCTGCTGCACTGGGCGTTCGCGCCGCTTTGCCGGATGCAGACATCGTTGCCTTGTCCGGTGATTTCGACTTCCAGTTCATGATTGAAGAACTGGCAGTGGGTGCTCACTTCAACCTGCCTTACATCCATGTTCTGGTAAACAACTCTTACCTTGGCCTGATTCGTCAGGGACAGCTGGGATTCAATAATCTGGATTACTGTGTCCAGCTTTCTTTCGACAATATCAACTCACCTGAAGTTGACGGTTACGGCATTGATTTCGTCAAGGTCGCCGAAGGCCTGGGATGCAAGGCGATCCGTGTTCACAAACCGGACGAACTGATTCCGGCTTTCAAGAAAGCGCGCGAATTGATGAAAGAATTCAAGGTTCCTGTTGTTGTGGAAGCAATTCTTGAAAGAGTAACCAATATTCCGATGGGTGGTAATCTCGACCAGATCAATGAATTTGGCGGTGCCCTGGACGTTAACGAATAATAAAAGGAGAATGACAATGCCAAAGATGGCTGCCAATTTGTCCATGCTGTTTAATGAAGTTCCTTTCATGGACCGTTTTGACGCTGCTGCCAAAGCAGGTTTCAAAGGTGTGGAATTCCTGTTCCCGTATGCATTCAATCTGGATGAAATCGCAGAAAAACTGCAAAAGAACAATCTGGAGCTGGTTCTCCACAATTTGCCTGCCGGTAACTGGGAAGCGGGTGAACGTGGTATCGCCTGTCATCCTGATCGCGTAGGCGAATTCCAGGACGGCGTCGGCAAGGCAATCAATGCTGCAAAGAAACTGGGCGTCAAACAGGTCAACTGTCTTTCCGGCCCGGTTCTGCCAGACGTTTCCGAAGACAAATTGCGCGCCACCTTTGTCGATAACCTGAAATTCGCCGCAGGCAAGCTGAAAGCCGAAGGCATTCGTCTGGTTACCGAACCGGTCAATACCTTCGACATGAAAAACGCTTTCCTGAACCGTACGCAGCAGGCCGTCGATATCATTCGCGATGTCGGGTCGGACAACCTGTTCATCCAGTACGATATCTATCATATGCAGCGTATGGAAGGTGAACTGGCCAATACCATCAAGGCCAACCTGCCACTGATCAAGCACATGCAGCTGGCTGACAATCCCGTCCGCAATGAGCCAGGTACCGGTGAAATCAACTATCACTTCCTGTTCAAGTTCATTGACGATATCGGTTATGACGGCTGGATTGGTTGCGAATACAAGCCAAAGACCACAACTGTCGAAGGTTTGGGCTGGCTGAAAGAATATAACGTTAAATAATTGACAATAACGATAACGAAATAATTGGAGAAAAATATGGCAAATCTGGGTTTTATCGGTCTGGGTATCATGGGCGTGCCAATGGCAGTCAATCTGCAAAATGGCGGAAACAAACTGTTCGTTAATGATAAAAAAGCACCTCCTGCAGTTTTGACGGACGGTGGCGCAAAAGCATGTGCAACCGGTGCCGAAGTGGCTAAAAATGCCGACATCATTTTCATCATGGTTCCTGACACACCGGATGTGGAAGCTGTCCTGTTCGGCGAAAACGGTGTTGCGCAGGGCCTGTCCGCTGGCAAGATCGTTGTTGACATGAGTTCGATTTCCCCGATTGCCACCAAGGAATTTGCCAAGAAGATCAATGATCTCGGTTGCGAATATCTGGATGCTCCGGTATCCGGCGGTGAAGTCGGTGCCAAGGCCGGTTCCCTGACCATCATGATCGGTGGCAAGGAAGAAACCTTCAACAAGGTCAAACCCCTGTTTGAACTGATGGGCAAAAACATCACTCTGGTAGGCGGCAATGGCGATGGCCAGACCACCAAGGTCGCCAACCAGATTATCGTTGCCCTGAACATTCAGGCGGTTGCTGAAGCCCTGTTGTTCGCCTCCAAGGCCGGTGCCGATCCTGCCAAGGTTCGTCAGGCGCTGATGGGCGGGTTCGCTTCTTCCCGTATTCTGGAAGTTCACGGCGAACGCATGATCAACCGCACTTTCAATCCTGGCTTCAGAATCAATTTGCATCAGAAAGATCTGAACCTCGCTTTGCAAGGTGCGAAAGCTTTGGGCATTTCCCTGCCCAATACGGCAACTGCACAGGAATTGATGAATGCCTGCGCTGCCAACGGTCTCTCCGGAATGGATCATTCCGCATTGTGCCGTGCAGTCGAAATCATGTCAGCTCACGAAATTGCCAAAGCATAAATCTGACATTTCAGTATTAACCGGTGAAGGAATATCCTTCACCGGCTTAATTTACCCAAGGCCATCAAATCGAATGCGGAATACAATCGCGTAAGCGAGTTTCTTGCGTTTATCGTTTGATGGTTTTTTTATTCAGGATTGATTGTGATGATGCCTATCGATAATCCCAAACAGTTTTTGCTGGATTTGTATTCCAGCGCTATCTCGGCAGTGAGTGCAGCAAAATGTCTGCCGCAATATTTACCCAAACCGGTGCCAGGAGGCAGAACGATCGTCATTGGCGCAGGCAAGGGCGCTGCTGCGATGGCAAAAGCTGTGGAAGATCACTGGGATGGCAATCTTTCCGGATTGGTGGTCACACGTTATGAGCATGGTCTTCCATGCAAGCATATTGAAGTGGTCGAAGCATCCCATCCTGTACCGGATGCCGCCGGTCGCGACGCTGCCAAACGCATGCTGGAAATAGTCAAGGGTCTGACGGAAAAAGATCTGGTTATCTGTCTTATTTCCGGTGGCGGTTCGGCTCTTCTGGCCTTGCCTTCCAAAAATATTACGCTGGAAGAGAAACAGCAGATCAATCGTAAATTACTCCGGAGCGGCGCCAGCATTTCGGAAATGAATTGCGTCAGGAAACATCTTTCCGACATCAAGGGCGGTCGTCTGGCACTGGCCTGTGCCCCTGCAAAAGTCGTCACTTTGCTGATTTCGGACATTCCGGGTGACGATCCCGGTATTATCGCCAGCGGCCCGACATTGCCGGACCCGACGACTTGCGAGGATGCTTTGGCGATTCTGAAAAAATACCAGATCGATGTACCTGCCAACGTTGTGAAGCATCTGGAATCGGGTGAAGGGGAAACTCCGAAGCCGGGCGATTTCCGTTTCGCGCGAAATGAAAGCCATATCATTGCAACGGCTCAGGACGCTCTGGAAGCCGCTGCAGAAATGGCACGTGCTCAAGGTATTACCCCGTATATTCTGTCCGACCGCATCGAGGGCGAATCGAGGGATATCGCCCTGATGCATGCTGCCATGGCAAAACAGGTCATTGACCGTAACCAGCCGTTTGAAAAACCGTGTGTCATCATTTCCGGCGGTGAAACGACCGTGACGGTAAAAGGCACTGGCCGTGGTGGCCGTAATGCGGAATTTCTGTTAAGTCTGGCTATTGCGCTGGACAAGGAGCCTGGTGTGTACGCGATTGCCTGCGATACTGACGGTATTGATGGTTCGGAAGACAATGCTGGAGCGGTATACGCTCCGGATTCAGTCGCAAGAGCAGAAGAAAAAGGAATCCGTCCCCGCAAGTTGCTGGAAAATAACGACGGTTATGGTTTTTTCGATGCTTTGGGCGATCTGATCGTTACCGGGCCGTCGAGAACCAACGTCAACGATTTTCGTGCGATATTGATCATTTAAGATTCAAGGACTTCGAAAGAGTTTAATTATGCGTCGTCAACGTAAAGCAAAAGTGGTAGCGACACTGGGACCTGCCAGTTCTACCAAGGAAATGATATTGTCCCTGTTTGAAGCAGGCGTGGATATGTTCCGCTTTAACTTCAGTCACGGTACCCAGGACGATCATCGCGCAAGACACGAAGCCGTTCGTGAAGTCGAACGGCTTGTCGGGCGGCCGATTGCCATTCTCGCCGACCTTCAGGGTCCCAAGCTTCGTATCGGCAAGTTTGCCGCAGGCAAGGTCAATCTGAAAACCGGTGATGAATTCACATTCGATCGCAATACCGCCGATGGCGACGAAAAGCGTGTGAATCTGCCTCATCCGGAACTCTTTGATGTGATGTCTGCCGGTCATTCCATTTCCATGGACGACGGCAAGATCAGGATGAAGGTAATTGACAGTAACCCGGACCAGATTCGCGCGTCCATTATTACCGGTGGCCCGTTGTCCGACAGGAAAGGGGTCAATGTTCCGGACGTTGTCCTGCCGATTCCCATTCTGACCGAAAAAGATCGTCGCGATCTCGAATTCGCCCTGTCTCTTGGTGTCGACTGGGTTGCGCTGTCTTTTGTTCAGCGTCCTGAAGATCTGGTTGAAGCACGCAATCTGATTGCCGGCCGTGCCGGACTGATGACCAAGCTGGAAAAACCGGCAGCGCTGGATCATCTCGATGAAATCGTCATGGCCTCGGATTCAGTCATGGTTGCCCGTGGTGATCTGGGGGTTGAATTGCCCCCGGAAAAAGTGCCTGGCGCACAGAAGAGAATATTGCGTGCCTGCCGCCATTATGGAAAACCGAGTATTGTCGCTACCCAGATGCTGGAATCGATGATTTATGCACCGACACCGACCCGTGCCGAGGCTTCTGACGTGGCCAGCGCAGTTTATGATGGCGCTGATGCCGTGATGCTTTCGGCGGAATCGGCCAGTGGCGCTTATCCTGTTCAGGCAGTTTCCATTATGGACAGGATCATCGGAGAAGTGGAAAACGATCCGATTTATCCGATGATGATCAATGCACAGCACGAAGAATCATTGCCATCGAAGAGCGATGCCATTTGTTCGGCTCTGAGATCCGTTTCCCAGATGATCGGGGCTGTCGTCAATGTAACTTATACCGACTCCGGCAATACAAGCTTGCGGGCGGCGCGTGAAAGGCCTATGGCGCCGATCCTCAGCATTACGCCGCATTTGTCCACTGCCCGACGTCTGGCGCTTGTCTGGGGTGTTCATTCGACCGTTATCGATCATGATGTCAAGGATGTGGATGAAATGGTCGACGCCGCTTGCCGAACGGCCTTTGCTGAAGGGTTTGCCCGTCCGGGCGACCAGCTCGCCATTGCGGCGGGTATGCCGTTTGGACAGCCCGGCACGACCAATTTATTGCGTATTGCCGAAATAGAGAAATAAAATTCCATCTGAAAAAACAGGGCCTTGCAGGCCCTGTTTTTTTATGAAAAGGCCAGTTTATGATTATGATAATAAAACCGTTTTTGAATAGGAAAGCAGAAAAGGGGTGTCATGAAATCGCCTGAGATAACACTTGAAAAAGGCCTTTCGGTCAAAAAGGAATTTACTGTAGGTGAAAAAGATACGGCAAAATATTACGGTAGTGGCAAGAGCGATATTCTGGCGACACCGGCATTGGTGCGCCTTATGGAAGCTGCAGCCCAGAAAATCGTCGACAGTGGCATTCCTCACGACTGGGAGTCGATCGGTACCTTCATCAGCGTGGAGCATCATTCTGCTACCCCTGCAGGGCTGGATGTCGAAATCCATGTCACTCTTGCCCATGTTGAGGGCAAGGATTTATCGTTTGAAATCAGCGCATTCGACCGTTCTGGCCGGATTGCCACAGGAATCCACAGGCGCATTGTGACGAAAACTGCCACACTCGAAAGACTTCTCAAAAAGAAAAGCAGGTGATTCTTGTCGTATTTTCAGATGATTACAAACGAAAATTACAGTCAAATCTCTCCTTTTTTGCCTGTGTCGTAAAGTGGATATAAAAAATCTAATCTTGACCGAGGTCATGGTCAGCTGAAAATTGTTCTCGCACAATAACAGAGCAATCAGGCAAATAGGTTATGAATCTCATAATTTCTTTGCTGCTAAATTGGTAAGAGTGCATAGTCCGGAATAAGCGGAGGCAATAACATCCGCAGTGACCATGTTTGTAGTAATCATTAAAGGAGAGTAGATATATGGCTACACAAGAAAAGTACCCTAATCGGTGGGTGCAGCTGGTGCTGGGTATCATCTGTATGGCTACAGTGGCTAACTGTCAATACGGTTGGACTCTGTTCGTTGCCCCAATTGAAGATAAATATCATTGGGCTCGTACCGCAATTCAATTGTCCTTCACGATCTTTATTTTCTTCGAAACATGGCTGGTGCCTATTGAAGGTTGGGCAGTGGACAAATTCGGCCCACGTCCGGTTATTATGTTCGGTGCCATCATGGCAACCATTGGCTGGGTCATGTACTCCTGGGCAAGCAGCCTGGCATTCCTCTACGCTGCTGCAGTTATCACTGGTATGGGCGCTGGCGCTGTTTACGGTACCTGTTCCGGTAACTCTTTGAAATGGTTCCCGGACAAACGTGGTCTGGCTGCCGGTGCAACGGCTGCAGGTTTCGGTGCTGGTGCTGCATTTACCGTTATTCCTGTTGCTAACATGATCAATACCTCCGGTTACGAACAAGCCTTTTTCGTATTCGGTATTCTCCAGGGTATCGTCATCTTTGTTTGCGCAATCTTTATGCCACGTGCAAAACTGCCACCAGGAACGAAAGCTGTTCCACGTGTTATTTCCAGTAAAAAAGACTTCACCCCGACCCAGATTGTCAGACAACCAATTTTCTGGCTGATCTACATTTGCTTCGTCGGTGTCGCTTCAGGCGGTATTATGGCAACGGCTTCTTTCGGCCCTGTTTCCCGTGACTACGGTCTGGACAAGATTCCGGTTACGGTTCTGGGTGTTACCCTGCCTCTGTTGACCATGGCTATGTCCATCGATAACATCTGTAACGGTGCATCCCGTCCATTCTTCGGTTACTGCTCTGACCGCTTCGGCCGTGAAAACATCATGTTCGTCGTGTTCATGGGTGAAGCAGCTGCTCTGCTGGGTCTGATGCAGTTTGGCCGTACGCCAATAGGCTTCATGGTCTTCGCAGGTATGACATTTGCATGCTGGGGTGAAATCTTCTCGCTGTTCCCATCCATGTGTGCTGATACCTTCGGTAGCAAGAACGCAGCCGGTAATGCTGGTACGCTGTATACTGCAAAAGGTACTTCTTCACTCCTGGTTCCGCTGGCTGCCGGTCTGGCTAAAGGTGGTAACTGGAACCGTACCTTTATTCTGTCTGCATGTATCGCAGCAACCTGCTCCATCCTGGCTCTGTTCGTTCTCAAGCCATGGCGCCGGAAATTCATCGAAGCCAACAACAAGGAAGTGGAAGCTCTGGCTGCTGCACAGCAACAGGCCTAAATTTCCGAACAATCTGGAGGGCTTCGGCTCTCCAGTGTTGAAGTTTCGGTGAATCAGGAACAAAAAAGCGGTAACTCTTATGAGTTACCGCTTTTTACTTTTGTATCTGCCTTGGTTTATTGGCTGGGCGTAATTTACATTCAATGCATCAGAAATGCGGACGGCTATAGTCAGAAAAACACAGGGCGGCTTGTTTTGTTCAAATCTTGCCCTGATTCTTCAGGCGGCTCAATGTCTCGGGGGAAAGGTTCAGGTAGGAAGCCAGTTCTTTTTTGGGCATCCGGTCGAAAAGGTCGGGATGTTTTCGCAGGAAGCGATGTACACGACCCGGGGCATCCAGTAAATGCAATGATATGGTATGAGACATGATGCTGCTCATAATACGCATGACTTCCATTTCAAATTTCTGCTTCAAGGCAGGATGCTCTTCAATGAAAGCAACCCATTGCGGCATGGCGATTCGGGCTATGCGGGCTTTGGTGACGGTAATGACGCTGAAGGGGGCCGCCTTGTCGAATTTCCATGAGGCGTAAGTGGCTTCCATATAGCGTTCGCTTGTAAAGCGAAGAATCATTTCCTTGGCATGCTGGTTCGCAACCGATCTTTTTAAAATGCCATCCAGAACGAAGATGACTTCCAGATCACGGTCTCCCTGATGGGTCAGACAATCGCCCTTGGAGTGATCGGATACGTCAAGATGAGGCTCCAGCTCCGCCAGTTCATTTTGCGCCAATTCCTTCAAGATACAATTTTGAGAAAGCTGCACACGAATGATATTTTTCTCAGGATGATTTGCTATTAATGCCATGAGTTTTTCAGCTTTAGTTGACGTAACGTTAAAAAACGCTTGAAAAAAATTGACGAAGGTCAAGAAGTTCTAGTTTGAGTTTGGAAACTTGACTGTGGTCAAGAATATATCAGGAGTTGAGAAGCTATGATAGACATTAGCTTAAATATTTGGCGGATAACTAGATGTTTTTGTGAAAGTATTGTTTTTCCGTCAAATATTCTAGGTCATTTGGTTTAATTCTCCAGGTGATTAACATCTGTAAAAAGTTGATTGTTAGGGGAAAGTTGTAGATTAACAGCGAAAAATTAACCAATATATTGGAGGAAGATAAATATGGGTAGCAAAGCATTATCCGGAGTAAGAATCCTGGACATGACCCACGTACAGGCAGGTCCAACCTCATCGCAGCTGCTGGCATGGATGGGCGCAGACGTCATCAAATTCGAAAACCCGACCGGCGACATCACACGTAAGCAATTGCGTCATGATCCGGAAAAAGACAGCCTGTACTTCACCATGTTGAACAGCAACAAGCGTTCCATCATTGCCAACATGAAGAGCAAGGCTGGCTGCGAAGTATTCGAAGCCCTGCTGAAAAAATGCGACGTCATCATGGAAAACTTTGGACCGGGCGTTCTGGAAAGATTCGGATATTCCTGGGAAAAAATCCATGAAATCAACCCATCCATCATCTATGCCACCATCAAAGGCTTCGGTTCATCCGGTCCATACAGTGACTACAAAGCCTACGAACCAATCGCCCAGGCAATGGGTGGCTCCATGTCCACAACCGGTTTCCCGGAAAATCCCCCGACCATCACAGGCGCCCAGATTGGTGACACCGGTACCGGGCTGCATTTGGCGATCGGTATTTGCGCAGCGCTGTATCACAGAACCCACAACGGTGGAAAAGGCCAGCAGGTAGAAGCAGCCATGCAGGAATCCGTCATGAACCTGTGCCGCGTCAAATTCCGTGACCAGGGTCGTCTGATGGGTGGAAAAGGCGCGCTGCCGGAATACAGCCGTCCGACACTGGGTCTGACCGCCGTACCGCGTGCCGGTAACGACTCTGGTGGTGGCCAGCTGGGTAACTGTATTCCATGCAAGCCATTCGGTACCAACGACTACTGCTATCTGGTTGTACAGGAAGCCAACTGGCCGATCGTTGCAAGAGCGATCGGAGACGAAGCGTTGGTAACGGACGAACGGTTTGCCACGTTGGCAGAACGTCGCAAGAACCAGGCAGAACTGTGGAAAATGATCGCGGACGTAGCCAAGAACTACACCAAGACCGAATTCACAGCCTTCTGTAACGAAAAGAACATTCCATGCGGACCGGTGTTGTCGACAGAAGAACTGATGAATGATCCACACGTCTTGCACCGTGAAATGATCGTCAAGGTAGAAGGTCACCCACAGGGAGACTACTACACAGTCGGTATGCCGGTGAAACTGTCTGACGGCAACGTCGACAAGATCACTCCGGCTCCGATGCTGGGCGAACACACTGAAGAAGTGCTGAGAGAAGTTTGCGAGATGTCTGACGCGAAGATCGCGGAACTGAGAGAAGGCGGTGCTTTCTCCCTGCCACCGAAAAAAGCAAAATAATTGGTGGTATTGCTTTAATGAAGTGATTCATTAAACTTTCTGCAGGATGGGTGGCAAACCACCACCCATCCCTTATTTTTGAAGGACGAGTATGAATATTCATGAATACCAGGGAAAAGAGATCTTACGTAAATATGGTGTAACCACCCCACGTGGTTTTCCCTGCTTTAGCGTTGACGAAGCCGTCGATGCAGCAAAAAAACTGGGCGGTAACGTCTGGGTTGTCAAAGCCCAGATTCATGCTGGCGGCCGTGGCAAGGGCGGTGGCGTCAAAGTTGCCAAATCTCTGGATGAAGTCAGGAAATATGCTTCTGAAATTCTGGGCATGACACTGGTAACGCACCAGACCGGCCCTGAAGGCCGTCTGGTCAAACGTCTGCTGATTGAAGAAGGTGCAGACATCCAGAAAGAATACTATGTCGGTATGGTCGTTGACCGTGCAACCCAACGTGTGGCCCTGATGGCATCTTCCGAAGGCGGCATGAACATTGAAGACGTTGCCAGAGACACTCCTGAACTGATTCACAAGGTATTTATCGATCCGGTCAAAGGTCTGACCGATGCTGAAGGTGAAGATATCGCTCGCAAGATCGGTATGCCCGAAGCTGCTGTCAAGGAAACCTGCAAATTCATGCAGGGTCTTTACAAGGCTTTCGTTGAAACCGACGCTTCCCTGGCTGAAATCAATCCGTTGATCCGTACCGGAGACAATCGTGTTATCGCTCTGGACGCCAAATTCAACTTCGACTCCAATGCCATGTATCGTCATCCTGAAATTCAGGAATATCGCGATCTGGACGAAGAAAATCCTGATGAAATCCAGGCTTCCAAATTCGATCTGACCTATATTTCCCTGGATGGCAATATCGGTTGTATGGTCAATGGTGCCGGTCTTGCCATGGCAACCATGGACATCATCAAACTGTACGGCGGCGCGCCTGCAAACTTCCTGGACGTTGGCGGTGGTGCAACGACAGAAAAAGTAACCGAAGCATTCAAGATCATGTTGTCCAACCCTGATGTCAAGGCCATCCTGGTCAATATCTTCGGCGGCATCATGAGATGCGACGTTATTGCAGAAGGTATCGTGGCAGCAGCGAAACAGGTTTCCCTGAAAGTACCTCTGGTCGTTCGTCTCGAAGGCACCAATGTCGATCAGGGCAAGGAAATCCTGGCCAAGTCCGGTTTACCGATTATTTCTGCCAGCGGCATGGCTGATGCTGCACAAAAGGCGGTTAACGCAGCAAAGGGTAATTAATTATGTCTATTCTGATTAACAAAAACAGCCGAGTCATCGTTCAGGGTCTGACGGGTAAAACCGGTGCATTCCACACGGAAATGTCCATGAACTATGCTTTCGGTAAAGAATGCTATGTTGGCGGCGTCACTCCTAAAAAAGGCGGCACGACCTTTTTGAACCTTCCTGTTTTCAATAACGTCAAGGAAGCAAGAGAACAGACCGGTGCAAATGTTTCCGTTATTTATGTCCCACCTCCGTTTGCAGCCGCTGCAATCGACGAAGCCGTTGAAGCAGGTATTGAATTCGTTATCTGTATTACCGAAGGCATTCCTGTTGAAGACATGCTGCGTACCCGCTATAAAATGCAGGGCAAAAACACCATTCTTCTTGGACCGAACTGCCCTGGCATCATCACGCCTGATGAACTGAAGATCGGTATTATGCCTGGTCATATTCACAAGAAGGGTTCTATCGGTGTCGTTTCCAAGTCCGGTACCCTGACCTACGAAGCCGCCAGCCAGCTGGCAGAATTCGGACTGGGTCAGTCCACCGTTGTCGGCGTTGGTGGCGATCCTATCAATGGCCTGAAACATATCGACGTTCTGAAGATGTTCAACGACGATCCGGAAACCGAAGCTGTCATCATGGTCGGTGAAATCGGTGGTAACGATGAAGAAACCGCTGCAGAATGGGTCAAGGAAAACATGAAGAAACCTGTGGTAGGTTTCATCGCTGGCGTAACTGCGCCTCCAGGAAAACGTATGGGCCATGCAGGTGCCATTATTTCCGGTGGTAAAGGCACTGCACAGGAAAAACTGTCAGTTATGGAAGAATGCGGTATCAAGGTTACACGCAATCCGGCTGAAATCGGCAAAACGCTGAAAGCAGCTTTGAAATAATTGTTCAGTCAATAAAAAATGCCCGGTTTGATCCGGGCATTTTTTTATCAGAAATGGCCTGTTTCCAAATAATTGCACAGGCACTCCAAACTGTATATGACGCTTTTTTCCCTGACGGTTGAGCGATCTCCATCGAATAATTGTTTATCTGTGCTGAAATAGCTTTCTTTTGTCGCAAACCCAAAGCAAACTGTTCCAACGGGTTTGTCCGGGGACCCTCCATCCGGGCCTGCAATGCCGGTAGTTGAAATGGCGATATCCGCGTTCGTAACGTCGAGGCCACCTTTTGCCATAGCCAGTGCGACTTTCTGGCTGACGGCGCCGTTTTGGGCAATCAGGTCTGCAGGTACATTGACACAACGGATTTTCGATTCATTTGAATACGTGATGAAACCGCAGTCAAACCACTCTGAAGCGCCGGGTATGTCGGTAATCAGTCTGGCAAGACTGCCTCCGGTGCATGATTCGACCGTTGCCAGTTTCAGTTTCTTTTGTGTCAGTAAAATGCCTATTCTTTGAGCAAGCTCGTAAGGTGTCATAGTATTTCCCGATCAGTCAGGTAGTCATAAAACAGGTTTTCCATAAAGCGAAAACGAGCAGGGTGAAAAATGCTGCAATAATGTCATCCAGCATAACACCGAATCCCCCCTTGATGCGCTGGTCAAAATAGCGGATGGGAGGGGGTTTCACCATATCGAAAAAACGGAATACGATAAAGGCGAGAAATTCAGTCAGAAACGATGCCGGGGTGACTATCACAAGCACAAGCCAGAAAGCAATGATTTCGTCCCAGACCATGCTTCCATCGTCGGGACTGTTCAAGGCGATTCCGGTGAACTGGCAACTCTTGATGCCCACCAGAAAGCCGATCATGCAAATAATGCCCCAGGTAACCGGATTGAAAATGCCCGGCAGGAGCCAGGAAAGAAAATCATAACTGATCCATGCGAAAAATGTGCCAGCCGTTCCGGGCATGACAGGAGACAAACCGCTACCGAATCCCAACGAAATGAAATGCCAGGGATGTGAGAGCAAGAATTTTTTGTCAGGGACATTCTCCCTCGCAGTATTCATTTTTTTGCCGTAGAAAAATGGTCGAATGAGGTGAATGAAAGCTGTTGACATTCACCCGCTGAATTCTTGAAGCGCAAACCCTTCTCGTTTTCAATGTACCCGATTCGCGTAACGGGAACGCCTGTCCGCGTAGAAGCTTCGAGTATCCGGCTTCTCATGGAAACAGGTGCCGTAAAGCAAAGTTCGTAATCATCACCGCCCGACAAGGCGCAATGCAATTGGCGCTGTCTTGGCTGTTTTGCCAGAACCGGACTGATGGGGAGAGCGTCGACATTGATCGTCGCGCCAACATTGGACGCTTCCAGTATGTGGTTAAGATCACCTGTCAGTCCGTCGGACAGATCAAGAGCTGCATGCGCAATTTTTCTCAGTTCCATTCCCAGTGCGACTCGTGGAATCGGCATTAGCAAATGGGGAATGACCGCTTTGAATTCATCCGGTTTCAATTCGATTTCTTCAAGGCTGTGAGCCAGCGCAAGACGGGCGTCCCCGATAGAGCCTGAAATCCAGATATCGTCACCGTACTGTGCCTTGTCACGTCTTAAAGCCTGCCCGACAGGGATTTCTCCGAAAACGGTAATGCAGATATTCAGGGGACCACGAGTAGTATCGCCTCCGATCAATTCGCAGCGGAAGATATCGGCAAGGGAAAAAAGGCCATCCGAAAATGCTTTCAACCAGTTTTCGTCTGGGGAAGGCAGAGATAATGCCAGAGTAAAAGCAACGGGACGAGCTCCCATTGCCGCCAGATCGGAAAGATTGACGGCAAGAGACTTGTGTCCCAGTTGTCTGGGATCTGTATCCGGAAAAAAATGGGTGCCCGACACCAGCATATCGGTCGATATCGCCATTTGAGTCCCCGGAGTCGGAATCAGCAATGCGCAATCGTCGCCGATGCCCAGCGAAGCGGAAACGTCCGGTTTTTTGAAGTATTTGGAAATGAGATCGAATTCTGAAAGCATAAATGCCAAAGGGTTTTAAAAGACGCTTAAAAATGATCAAGTAAATGTTTGTATTATGATGCTATCGATAACGATTCAAAGCAAGACAATGGTAGACTGTAAAGTCTAAATAACGTCGATTGAAAAAAGATAGTTTGACATATCCGCTCTTCAGATCATGATCTCTTCTGAAAATGTAGTCAGTTATTGCCAGAAATCGGCTCAGATCTCATTACATAGGCGTATCGAATTATGGAGCAGGTAACCTGGATTGAATATATCGGTGCAGCATTGTTTTTTCTGGCGCTGGTACACACTTTTTCTACCAAATATTTTGTCAAGCTGGCGACAAAGGATAGCCATCATACGGGTTTGTGGCTGATGCTCGGTGAAGTTGAAGTCGTTTTCGGTTTCTGGGCGTTTATTTTGCTCGCATTCATGGCAGTCATTGGCGGATATGAAAGTGCTGTCGAATATCTGGACACACGTAATTTTACCGAACCCTTATTCGTTTTCGTCATTCTGGTGATTGCCGGAACGCGTCCCATTTTGCAGGCAGTCCAGCTTTTGATCGACAGACTGGACAAAATCATTCCCTTGCCGGGAATGGTGTCATATTACTTTCTGACACTCTCAATCGTACCGCTTTTGGGGTCTTTCATTACCGAACCCGCTGCCATGACACTGGCCGCCATTATTTTGCGGGACCGTTTTTTCTCCAAAGGCATTCCCGAAGCCATGAAATATCTGACCATAGCGATCTTGCTGGTCAACGTTTCCATCGGTGGCGTTCTCACGTCATATGCGGCCCCTCCTGTTTTGATGGTTGCCGGAAAATGGGGATGGGGGCTCGATTTCATGTTAAGCATGTTTGGCTGGAAAGCGGCTCTGGCCGTATTCATCAATGCGCTGGCTGCAACATGGGTGTTCAGAAAAGTACTGCTTTCAATGGATGACCTGGATGACGCTTATGAAATCGGGAGAGTGCCTCCGCTGGTATTGCTCGTTCATCTGTCCACACTTATTCTAGTCGTTATTTTCAGTCACCATCCTGTTGTATTCATGGGACTTTTCCTCTTTTTCCTTGGATATACGGAAGCATATCACCGTTACCAAAGTCCTCTGATGCTTCGGGAAGGCTTGTTAGTGGCTTTTTTCCTTGCAGGACTGGTTGTTCTTGGCGGGATGCAAAAATGGTGGCTTGAGCCGATACTGGCAGGGATGAACAGTGCAACACTCTTTTTCGGAGCAACCGGCCTCACAGCGATTACGGACAATGCTGCACTGACTTATCTCGGGTCACTTGTCGAACATTTGTCAGATGCCAGCAAATACGCACTGGTTGCCGGAGCCGTAACGGGAGGTGGTTTGACGGTGATTGCCAATGCGCCGAATCCGGTCAGTTTTTCATTGCTTAAAAATACTTTCGAGCATGGATCAATCAACCCCCTGATGCTTTTCCTGTACGCCCTGCCGCCGACGATTATTGCCGGATGCTGTTTCATGCTTTTGTAAAAGAAATGAACATTTTTTTACACCTGTCGTTATTTTGGGCGTATATGTGAAAAAAACAGTTTATTGCCGGTAAGTACGACAAGAAAAATACCTGTCAAAAAACAATTAGGTAGTATAATGCGCGCCATGAGTACCTCGACAGATCCCCAGATTGAATCCCTGCGTCTCCCGCCTCACTCGATTGAAGCGGAACAGTCTGTATTGGGAGGCCTGTTGCTCGACAATGCGTCATGGGACAGGATTGCCGATCTGGTCAATCAGGACGATTTTTACCGATTCGATCATCGCCTGATCTATCAGCATATTTCCAAGTTGATCAATGCTTCCAAACCGGCTGATGTCATTACCGTTTATGAATCCCTTTCCGGAATCGGAAAAGCGGAAGAAATCGGTGGGCTTTCCTATCTGAATGCGCTCGCCCAGAATACACCTTCTGCTGCCAATATACGCCATTATGCACAGATCGTCCGTGACAGAGGTGTTTTGAGAAGACTGATTACGGTGTCGGATGAAATATCGGCCAGTGCTTTTCAGTCTCAGGGAAAAGAAGTCAAACAGATTCTGGATGAAGCTGAAACCAGTATTTTCGCGATTGCCGAAGAGGGGGCGCGGGGAACACAGGGTTTTCAGGAAATCCAGCCCTTGCTGACCCAGGTAGTCGAGCGTATCGATGAACTTTATAACCGCGACAATCGTAACGATATTACAGGCGTTCCGACCGGTTTTATGGATCTGGACAGAATGACTTCAGGCTTGCAGCCCGGTGACCTGATCATCGTTGCAGGGCGTCCTTCCATGGGTAAAACGGCTTTTTCCGTCAACATCGGTGAAAATGTTGCGATCGAAAGCGGTTTGCCTGTTGCCATCTTCTCGATGGAAATGGGCGGGGCACAGCTGGCCATGCGTATGCTGGGGTCGGTCGGTCGTCTTGATCAGCACCGATTGAGAACGGGACGTCTGGCCGATGAAGACTGGCCGAGATTGACCTATGCCATTCAGAAAATGAATGAAGCCCAGCTCTATATCGATGAAACACCGGCTTTGAGCTGTACTGATTTGAGAGCGCGCGCGAGAAGACTGGCAAGGCAATGCAGTAAACTGGGTCTCATCATTATCGATTACCTTCAATTGATGTCACCAAGTTCGGCCGGTGAAAACCGGGCAACGGAAATTTCCGAAATCTCGCGGGGTTTGAAAGCACTCGCAAAAGAATTGAATTGTCCTGTCATTGCGTTGTCCCAGTTGAACCGTTCGGTCGAGCAAAGACCGAACAAGCGTCCCGTCATGTCCGATTTGCGTGAATCGGGTGCCATTGAGCAGGATGCCGATCTGATTTTGTTCATTTACCGGGATGAAGTTTACAATCCGGATTCTCCGGATAAAGGGACGGCCGAAATTATTGTTGGAAAGCAACGTAACGGGCCAATTGGCAACGTTCGGCTGACATTTCTGGGCCAATTCACAAAATTCGACAATTACGCAATGGGTTCGGGGTCGTATAATGATTAAGCCTTTGCAACTCGCAGTACTGTCAAGACAGGTCGTTTGTATTTGAAACCAAGCTGATATTCAGGGAAAGTGATATGTTCGGACGTTTAATGCCTAAGGAAGAAAAGTTTTTCGACTTGTTCAATCAGCATGCAGAATACTGCGTCAAAGGTGCAAAAGAGCTTTTGGAACTCATGAAAGACTCGAATAACATAGAAACAAGATTGCACGCTATTGAAGGCTTCGAAAAACAGGCAGACAAAATTACCTATCACACCATTGGAATTCTTCATAAAACGTTCATCACCCCACTGGATCGTGAAGATATCCATCGTCTCATTACCAAAATGGACGATATTCTCGACTTGATGGAAGATGCCGCCCAGACTGTTTCACTTTACGATATCCAGTTCATCACTCCTGAAGCCGTTCGTCTGGCAGAACTCTGTCTCGGGTGCTGCAACAAACTTCAGGAAGGCGTTTCCCTCCTGCACAACATGAACAATTCCAGACAGGTTCTGGAAATCTGCGAGGAAGTCGACCGGCTTGAATCGGACGCCGATCATGTCATGCATGCTGCCATGTCGAAATTGTTCCGTGATGAGCCGGATGTCCGCAATCTGATCAAGCTGAAAGCCTTGTACGAAATTCTGGAAAACGTTACCGATGTTTGCGAAGACGTATCCAACATCATCGAAGGAATTGTTGTTGAAAATGCGTAGAGTATTTTTTAAACAGATACGTGTTTTTTTTTAAATTCTGGTCTAAATAAAGTCATCGATTCATGCACGCCATTCAAGTCAGTCTCTACACCATCATTTTCCTAGTCGCATTGGCTTTGATTTTTGATTTTATGAACGGCTTTCATGATGCGGCCAATGCGATTGCAACAGTCGTCTCGACCGGGGTATTGAAACCGCATACAGCGGTAGCCATGACAGCATTCATGAATGTCATCGCTATTTTCGTGTTTGATCTGCATGTGGCGACGACAGTTGGAAAAGGAACCGTCGATCCGGCTATCGTCGATCATTACGTCATTTTTGGCGCGCTGGTCGGGGCAATTGGCTGGAATATCATTACCTGGTATTACGGCATTCCGTCTTCTTCTTCTCATGCCCTGATTGGTGGACTGATCGGTGCGGCCATTGCCAAGGCTGGAAGTGGTTCCCTGATGGCGTCCGGTATTTTGAAAATCATTGCCTTTATCGTTATTTCCCCCTTGCTTGGTTTCATTCTGGGATCATTGATGATGTTGCTGGTGTCGTGGATCTTCGTCCGTTCCCAGCCGAGGTCGATCGATAGATGGTTCAGACGTTTGCAACTGGTTTCTGCTTCCCTGTACAGTCTGGGGCATGGCGGTAACGATGCACAGAAAACAATGGGGTTGATCTGGATGCTTTTGATCGCTTCCGGATATGCGGCCGATAACGGTCATTTGCCGATCTGGGTCATCGTCAGCTGTTATGGCGCAATCGGGGTAGGAACTTTGTTCGGTGGCTGGCGTATCGTCAAAACGATGGGACAGAAAATTACCAAACTGAAACCGGTTGGTGGCTTCTGCGCTGAAACTGGGGGGGCGCTGACATTGTTCGTTGCAACGGCATTGGGCATCCCTGTTTCAACAACGCATACCATCACTGGCGCTATTGTCGGTGTGGGTTCCTCGCAAAAAATGTCAGCAGTCAGATGGGGCGTCGCCAGCAATATTGTCTGGGCATGGATTCTGACGATTCCTGCATCGGCGTTTCTTGCCGCAATTGCCTGGTGGGTTGGCAGCCAGTTCTTATGATTTTCGCCGGTTGGCGATGATGGAACTGCCGAGTGCGGCAATAATCAGCAAAGCTCCCATCAGACCGGTAATCGCTTCCGGCACTGGAAACAGTACTCCCAAAAGCATTAAAAAGGCCAGCGAACCGATGGCCCAGAAAGCGCCATGTTCCAGATACCGATAGTGGCTCAAAGTTCCCTTTTCAACAAGAAGGATGGTGAAGCTGCGGACAAACATGGCTCCCGCTCCCAATCCCAATGCGATGATAAACAAATTGTTCGTCATGGCAAAAGCGCCCAGAACACCATCGAATGAAAAGCTGGCATCTATCAATTCCAGATAAAGAAATCCGCCTACGCCCTGATGAACCACATGCTGTTCAATCTGTTGATCGTGAGGGCTCAGAAGTGATGCCACGCCTTTGGTAAGTACATAGACGACAAGTCCCCACATACCGGCCAGAAGAAATTCAAATCTTTCATCGGGAGAAACGAAGTAAGTGATCGCTGTCAGGGTGATCAGGGTCAGGGCGGCCTGAATCGCTTCCATCTGGCCAAGGCGCGTCAACGGCTTTTCAATAAATGCCAGCCAGTGTTCGGTTTTGTGTCGTGCCACAAAAAAACTGAGAAAGACCATCAACAGGAAAACACCTCCAAAGGCGGCCACTTCGTGATGCGCTGATGCCATTATCCTGCTGTATTCATGCGGTTGATACAAGGCAATGTTGAGAGCTTCTATGGGCCCCATATGTCCCGCGACACAGACAATAAGGAGTGGAAAAACCAGCCTCATCCCGAAAACGGCAACGAAAATACCCCAGAGAAGGAAATGCTGGCGCCAGATGTGGCTCCAGTGTTTCAGAATCCCTGCGTTGACGACGGCGTTATCGAACGACAAGGCAACTTCAAGAACCGTCAGAAAGAAAATAGTCGCCATGGCTGCGGCTCCGCCAATAGCATAGCCAACCACAAATGCAGCAACGCAAACAATAAATGATGATGTGAAATATGAAAGATAAGATTTCATGACACTCCCAGCATTTGAATTGTAAGCCTTGCCGACATTTTTTTCCCGTTTTATTTATAAAAAAGGCCATCCTTCACTGGTACGAGGAAGGATGGCCAGGCTCATGATTGCGACCCTAATCTGAACGGCTTGCGAATCCAAGCAACTGCAAGAGGCTCGTGAAAAGATTGAAAATGGCAACGAAGAGGGTAACGGTTGCCATAATGTAATTTGTTTCACCACGACGAACGATATTGTTCGTTTCATACAAAATCAGGCCGGACATCAATATAACAAAAACGGACGAAACGGCCAGTGACAAAGCCGGGATATCGAAAAACAGGGCAATCAAACCGGCAAAGAAAGCCACCAGAATGCCTGTTGTCAAAAATCCGGCCAGAAACGAAAAGTCACGTTTGGAAAAAAGCGCGATACCGGACATGGCCAGGAAAATAAGGGCTGTGCCTCCCAGGGCCATCATAACTGTCTGGGCGCCATTTGGAAGGCGCAAGTAATACCCGACGATGGGGCCGAGCGTATAGCCCATGAATCCCGTCAATGCCAATACAAAAAGGATACCGAGTCCGCTATTACGGTTTTTTGTCACCAGAAACAAAAGACCGAAGTAGCCAACGATTGTGATCAGAAAACCCGGATAGGGCAATTGCAACGCAATCGTGGCCGCTGCCGTAATGGCGCTGAATGCCAGACACAAGGACAGTAGAAAATACGTATTTCTGAGCACACGTCTGGACGAACTGTCCAGTACGGTGCTGATGTTGGCGTTGTCTGAGGTGTTATCGTAGAAGCGGTAACGTCTGGTCATTGTATTTTAATTTAAATCCAGAATGGGCCTGTTAATGTAAAGCGGCATTGTCGTATGCGATATTTCTTTGGCTTTTGACAATGTTTTATTCAAGAGACGGGAGGCCCGACGGGTTGCAGAATCGAATGCACTCTTCATGTCAGCCGCAAATTCGGTGACGACAATCGGAGACATTCCGGGCAGAGACAACTGGATCAGGCAGCGTTTCTTGAAGCCGCTCTTGATCCGGTTTGTATCTGATAAACGAATCATAATATAGTCGATGCTATTTTGGGTATGCGACAGCATAAAATCCATGCGTTCCTGGATATATTCCTGAATGGCCTCACCGGCCTTGATACCTTTGGTAATGATAGTTGGTGCCATAAAAACTCACTCCTTAATTACTTCTTTATTGCTTTTTGAGTATATTAGCCATTCCCAAAAGAAATAAAAAGGGATGATAATAGTAAGGTTACTTCAAAAAAATAGAACAATGAGCGCTTTAAACTTAAATTATAGACATCTTTATTATTTTTGGGTGGTTGCCAAAGAAGGCGGAGTCACGCGTGCAGCTGAAAGACTGGGCGTTGCGGTCCAGACAATCAGCATGCAATTGTCTCTGCTGGAAAAGGCAGTTGGGAAGACATTGTTCGCCCCACAGGGGAGACGTCTCGTCCTGACTGAGGCCGGGCGGCTGGCTTTGAATTATGCCGACCAGATTTTTCTTCTGGGTGAGCAGTTGCAGGAAGCACTGGCAGAAGACGATATCGGGAAAAGCATGCGCCTGACAGTCGGGATTTCGGATTCATTGCCAAAAATGATTGCGTACCGTTTGCTTGAAGCTGCTCTTGATATGCCGCAATTCGTCAGGATGGAGTGTTATGATGGTTCGTTCGAAACACTGTTGGCGGATCTGGCTTTGCATAAACTGGATGTCGTTTTGACAGATCGTCCGATCAATATGGGAAGCAGTTTGCGTGTTTTCAGCCATGAACTGGGGGATTGCCCTGTCTGGCTGTTCGGCTCCGAAGAACTGGCGGAACAATATCGCCCCAATTTCCCGGAATGTCTTACGGGAGCGCCAGTCTTGTTGCCGACCCGTGGAAATGCCATCAGAACCCGAATGGATCAATGGTTTGAAGTTCATAATATCCGGCCATTCATCGTGGGCGAATTTTCCGATAGTGCACTGCTGAAAACATTCGGGCGCAACGGACTGGGCATGTTCCATGCTCCAATTGCACTCGAGAAAGAAATGAAAGACCAGTTCCGCTCGGTTCCAATCGGCGAGCTGACAGAGGTCAGGGAGCAGTATTACGCCATTTCAGCGGAAATGAAAATCAAGCACGCTGCAGTGGAAGCGATTCTGGCTGCTCACAAGGGAAAAATCTTTTAAAAGATTCAAGGACCAGGCGCAAGCCTCAGTTCAGATGATTGGCAAGCCGGATGAATTGATCCACAGTCAAATCTTCCGGCCGTCTTGTTGGATCGACTCCCAACTCAATCAGCCGGGATTCAGAAAAGAGGGGAGCCAGATTGTTCCTCAGCATTTTTCTTCTTTGGGAAAAAGCCTGCGTCACTGTTTTTTCAAGACCGACAAGCGAGCATGGTGGCGGATTTTCACGCGGAATCATTCTGACAATCGCTGAATCGACCCGGGGCATCGGATCGAATGCAGTCGGGGGAACGATAAAGAGCAGTTCCATATCGTATTGCCATTGCAGCATCACAGAAAGACGTCCATAAGCCTTGCTGCCCGGTTCGGCTACCATGCGTTCTACCACCTCCCGCTGCAGCATAAAATGCTGGTCTTCTATACACGAAGAAAAATTCATCAAATGAAACAGCAAAGGCGACGAAATGTTATAGGGCAAATTGCCGACGATACGCCATTTGTTTTCTCTGGATGCGCCTATTGTCCTGAGATCGAAAGACAGGGCATCCCCCTGATGAATAGTCAGCCTGTCTGCCGGAAAACGTTTTTTCAGATAAATGACCAGATCCCGGTCCAGTTCGATCACGTCCATCCGTGATAAATGAGGCAGCAGATTTTCCGTCATGGCACCCATTCCGGGGCCGATTTCCAGCAGGCGGTCCGACGGTTGCGGGGCTATCGCCGAAACGATATCGTCCAGAACGGATTGATCTTTGAGGAAATTCTGTCCGAATCTCTTACGGGGAATGTGTTTCATCTTCCTGTGAATGAATATTGTTTTGCCAGTGAGTTGCCATCACGGCAGCCATATTGATGGCTTCAATCATACTGCCATGACCGGCCAGACCCAGGCCTTTTTCGGCGATATCCAGGGCGGTACCATGATCGACAGACGTCCGGATAATGGGAAGTCCCAGAGTGATGTTGACGCCTTGTCCGAACGTGGCAAATTTCAGTACAGGCAAACCCTGATCATGATACATGGCAAGAATACAGTCGGCATCCTGCAAATAACGGGGTTGGAACAAAGTATCTGCAGGATATGGGCCGAAAGCCTGAATACCGGCTTTCCGGGCCTGTTCCAGTGCAGGGGTAATCACTTCTATTTCTTCCATTCCAAGGTAACCGTTTTCGCCAGCATGAGGGTTCAGGCCGGTGACCAATATCCGGGGAGAAACCAATCCGAATTTGTTTCTGAGATCATTGTCGATAATAGAGAGGATGTCAGTCAAAGAGGCAATCGTGATGGCATTGGAAACGCTTTTGACCGGCAAATGAGTAGTTGCCAGAGCGACTCTCAAGGTAAAGCCAGGGATATCGTTTCCCATGGGTTTGGTGGGACCTGCCAACATCATGACAACCTGTTTGGTAGCCGTTTTTTCCGCAAGGTATTCTGTATGTCCCGTAAACGCTATACCGGAATCGTTAATCGTGCTTTTTTGTACAGGTGCCGTTACAATGGCGTCGAAAGTTCTTTTCAGGGCACCTTCAATAGCGATATCGAGCGAGTTCAGAACGGTAATTCCATTTGCTGGATTGAGCTTGCCCGGAGCCACAGGCTGTTTCAACGGGCAGTCGATAACATAAATCTCGTCCAGACAAAATGAAGGCTCCAATGTTTCCGCATTAATTCGATCAATGCGCTTCAGGACGATATCCGGATCGATTTTTTGTGCAAGTTTTTCCAGAAATTCGTAATCGCCAATCAGAACGGGAATGACGTTTTTACGGCATTCCCATGCACCCCGGATCGAGATTTCGGGACCAATCCCGGCCGGCTCGCCTACCGTTATGGCAATGACAGGCGTCCTTGTCATTGTTGTTTTTCGTCCAGACGATATTCGACATAGGCCTTGTCACGCAGCTGGCGGAGCCATTCTTCAGTGGCTTCGGCGACTTTACGCTCTCTTAACGCCTGTTTTGCGGCAATGCGTTTTCTCTCGGCAGAGACGTCATCCGTTTTCTTGTCCAGAACCTGAATCAGATGAAACCCGAATTGCGTTTCGATCGGTTCACTGATTTCGCCGGGATTCAGCGCTACCATGGCTTTTTCGAATTCAGGTACGGTGTCACCAGGATAAATCCAGCCAAGATCACCGCCGCGGCTGGCAGAACCATCGTTGGAATATGTTTTGGCCAATTCCTCGAATGTCGCTGATTTGTTGACGATTCTTTGTTTCAGATCGATCAGTTTCCGTTTTGCCTCGTCTGCGGAAACCAGCTGGTTCACTTTGATAAGAATATGCCGGGCATGAATCTGCTGAACGGTATTTCCAGCGGTTGCGCTTGCGGCAGATTCTGTTCCATTTGTCATTTTACGGCGGTCCAGCACTTTCAGGATGTGAAAACCGTTAGGGCTTTTGATAATGCCTGTTACATTGCCCGGTTTGACACCAGCCAAAGCATCTACGAACGATTTTGGCAGGCGATCCGTACTTCTCCAGCCGATGTCTCCGCCGCTCAGGCCTTCATCTGCATCAGAATAACTGGCGGCAGTTTGTTGAAAATCGCCGCCCGTTTTCAGGATGTCCAGAACTTTTTCAGCACGTGCCCGTTTCTCGGCGATCTGTTCCGGAGACGCATTTTCGGGAATACGGACGAGGATATGGCCCAATCGTAATTGTTCCGGCATCTGGAGCTGTGAGTCGGTACCGATGAGATTGTCCACCTCGGCGTCATTGATCTGGATTTTATTGACGACTTCACGATCCCGTAATCGTGACATCGTGATTTCTTCACGGACCTTTTCCCTGAATGTTTCAAATGGTGTCCCGTTTTGCTCGGTTTGACGTTTGAATTGTGCAAGAGACATATGATTCTGTTCGGCCATCAAGGCGATCGTACGATCCAGTTGTGTGTCGTCGACCCGCAATCCCATATCTTTTGCCAGTTGTAACTGGGCTCTTTCGACGATCATGTGTTCAAGAACCTGTTTCTGAAATTCGGCACGCGGAGGCAATGCGATATTCTGTTTTTTCAGCTGGGCTTCCACCAGTGTAACCCGTTCATTCAATTCGCCTTTTGTGATGACATCGCTATTGACGATTGCAGCAATGGAGTCGACTACAACCTGCCTGGATGGCTGGGCCTGATTGTCCTGTGCAGAAACAGAGGCTGAGAAAAGCATACCGAAAGCTAAAATCAGCGCCGGATATGAAACATGACAGCGACGAAAGAAATTTGCTAAAAACATAAGGCTGATCCTTCAAGGATGAAATTCGGTTCTTACTATATAGGAAAATTCATTCAAGGTGAAAGTGGTTCATATCCGGGAATACTTTTACGCAAGGCATTCAAAGGATTGGAACCAATACTGGAAAGACCTTTCAGTTCAAGCTGGAAGTACAGGGCTGTATTCGTTTCAACCGATGAAGTGACATAACGTTGGGCCATCAGCCTGAAAATCCAGCAATCCGCGTTATATTGAAACCCGAAGATGTTTTCAATCGCTTTGCTGTCAGCAAGGGAATAGCTGACTTGCCCGATAGCGTACCAGCGCTTGGCGATAGGCCATTGGCCGGACACATTGATCTGATCCAGCTTGTTGCCATAAAAGTCGACAGTATCTCTCAAATAGCGATATTCCGCGTTCAGCAATTGCATCGGCCCGGGTTTCCATTGGGTACTGACGTTTGCGCTGTACATTTTCCTGGTACTTTGATTGTACTGAAACGCAGAATCCACTGAAAAGGTTGGCAGGATTTTTCCCCAGGCCATGACCAGCAAATCAGAACGATTCTGGGATTCCTGGAGGTTCGTGTTATACAGATAAACGCGCTGATCCGTGAAGTAATAACGCTGTCCGATCGTGAAACGCATACGTTCTGTGCCGTTTTCTTCCAGGAATCGTGATGTTACCGCTGCGGTCAGATTATTGGCATCGGCAACACGGTCATAACCATCGAAACGGTTTTCAGTGAACAGCAACGGATATCCAAAGCTGGGTTCACCCGAATCGAAAATGGGATACTTGCTTTGGTCTTTATACGGGGTGTAAACATAGAACAAACGCGGTTCCAGCGTCTGGATCATACCCTTTCCGAAGAAAGAGGCGTCTCTTTCGAAAATAAGGCCGCCATCAAGGGAGACCGTAGGCAGAACGCGTGTCAGTGACTTGGTATTATATGGTGATTCATCCAGATCATATTTCGCCAAATTCAGAATCGCTTTTGGCGTAAAGAAAAAGCCACTTTGATATATCGGATAAGAAATTTCCGGTTTCATGATGAAACGATTACCCCGTGCCTGTTGTTGCTTTAAAGGCATTTTGTCCAGATACTCATTGGATAACCAGAAACGGGTCATTTCTGTGTACATTTGCCAGTCGAAACCATGGACATCTTCCTGGCCGCCGATGATGGTCAATTGAGGCAATCGGTCGAAAGGTTTGATGATTGGCGCTTCAGCATCCTGTAGAACCTGGTAGTTGGTCGCGCGCAAGGTTGCATTCCAGATACCGAGTCTTTGCTGGAATCCGCCTTCACGCAAAAGCAGCCTTTGAAGGTCACGGTTTTGTGGATTGGAAAAGTCATCCGGATATTTATCATCCGAAGCCGACTTGACATCCCAGTAATATGAAAAGCCGTTATTGAAAGCCTGCTGATGCTTGGTTGACAGGAAATACCGGTCCCGGTCTGCTTCCTTGTCGTTCGGCAGATATTCAACATAAGTAATGCCGGAATAATTCTGTCCCATGTATCTGGCTTCGGCGCCCATTTGCAGCCCACGCCGGGCAATCAGGTGCGGGAAAATGGTCAAGTCATAATTGGGGGCAAGATTGAAGTAATAAGGGGCGATTACTTCGAAGCCACTTTTCGATGTCATACCCACCGTCGGAGGCAAAACGCCGGATTTACGCTCTGCCTTGATCGGAAAGGTCATTGCCGGTGCACCCATAATCGGCACATCCTTGAAGTAAAGCACGGGACTGGTGGCATAACCGACGTTACGGGTGTTATCCAGATGAAGCTTGCTTGAACTTAAATACCAGTCAGGATTGACCCCTTCACAGGTACTGTAAGTGCTTTTGAAAATATTGGTCTTGTCATCGCCGACAAGTTCGATTTTGCTGGCTTTGCCCTGACCGTTTGTCGCTTCGAATTTGTAAGTCGTATTGACCAGCTGGCCTTCACCTGTATCAAGATTCAGATTGGCACGCTCAGCCGTATACTGGTCACCGAACCGTTGTATGAAAACATTCCCGACTAACTCGGTTTCATTTTCTTCCTGGCGGAAGATGCCATGATCGCCCGTCAACAGTGTCTGGTCACGCTGAACCTCGACTTCATAATCGAGGTACAAGTCACGTGCAGGGCGTCCCGTTATTTGCTCAGCCTGAAGAATGGTGGGCGCGTCCTTGTTTTCAACGCGTTGCGGACGTTCGACTTTCTTTTTAGTGCCCGAACTGTTTTTGGATTTTGCCTGTGCAGATGGAGAGACAACAAGACTCGCTGAGAACGTAGCCAGCAACGAGAATAAGACACACGGCGTAAAAGATGCAAAAAAACGGCTCATGAAAAAAGCACAAAGAAATTAGGCTGCAATATATTATTCAGAATCGCTTATTATATGGGAACTTTGTCATTAAAAACGTAACGTTTCATCTTTCATGTCAATTACTGCTCAAAATACTTCAGATTCGAGGATGGCTTCCCTGCTTGAATGGCTCGCTTCACTGCCGGAATTTCATCTAGACACTCAAACGGTAAGACCGGCATCTTCTGATGCCAGTTTTCGCCGGTATTTCCGGGTCGACTCTCCAACCGGTTCATATGTCGTCATGGATGCACCTCCAGACAAGGAAAAGGTTGAGCCATTTATACGTATCGCAGGCATTTTTGGCCAGAGCGGCGTATCCGTTCCCGGAGTTCTTGCAAAAAATATCGAAAAAGGTTTTCTGCTTTTGTCGGATCTCGGGGTGACAACCTATCTGAATGAATTGAACGATGAAACTGCCAATCGGCTTTATCTGGATGCTATCAATGCCCTGATCAGTATTCAGTCGATCAGCCAGCCGGATGTATTGCCCGAATATGACAGGGCAGTTTTGTTGCGGGAATTGAATCTTTTTCCCGAATGGTATATTGGTAAACATCTGAATGTTCAGGTGAGTGGCCAGCAATCGGCAGAGCTTGAAAAGGTGTTCAATCTGATTCTGGCCAATAACCTCTCGCAGCCTCAGGTTTATGTCCACCGTGATTATCATTCCCGTAATCTGATGTATCTTGGGAAAGATGGAAATAATCCGGGAATTCTTGATTTTCAGGATGCCTTGTTTGGCCCGGTTACCTACGATCTCGTTTCCTTGCTGAAAGACGCCTATATCGAATGGGATGAGGAAAAAGTGCTGGATTGGGTTATCCGTTACTGGGAAAAGGCGAAGAGGATAGGATTGCCCGTCAATCCGGACATCGATCTCTTCTACAGGGATTTCGAATTCATGGGCGTCCAGCGTCATCTCAAGGTATTGGGAATCTTTGCCCGTCTTTACCATCGCGACGGTAAAGAAACCTATCTGAATGATATCCCGCTTGTCCTGAAATATGTCGAGAAAACAGCGCGCCGTTACAGTGAATTGGCGCCTTTGGCCCGGTTGCTTGATGAAATTCAGGACAAAAAGCAGGACGTCACTTATTCTTTTTAGCATGTGAATCATTTGCAGAGAGCGATACAACATGAAAGCAATGATATTTGCGGCAGGGCGTGGCAATCGGATGCGTCCTTTGACGGATACTTGCCCAAAGCCCTTGCTGAAGGTAAGGGGACGTCCTTTAATCGTCTGGCATATTGTGAATCTCGTTCGTGCCGGTATTACCGAAATTGTTATCAATCATGCCCATTTGGGCAAACAGATCGAAGAAACGTTGGGGGACGGTTCGCGTTTCGGTGCAAGCATTTCCTATTCTCATGAAGAGTCGGCCCTGGAAACGGCTGGCGGTATTGCACAGGCTCGCCATTTGCTCGGAGAGGATCCTTTCGTCACCGTTGCGGCAGATGTTTACTGTCCTTACTTCGATTATGAAGAAGTCAAAACCGTTCTTCAGGATAACGATGTCTGGGGAAAACCGTACGACCTGGCCTCAAGGGACGTCGCATGGTTATATCTGGTACCGAATCCTCCTTTTCATCCGGAAGGGGATTTTGCACTGAATTCCTTTACAGTCAAAAACGAGGGGGAGCCCAAATGGACTTATTCCGGGATCGGTGTTTTTCGGATGTCGATGTTTGACTCCGTCCAGGCTGGAGAAAAAGTACAGTTGGGCACTCTTTTAAGGGAATATATTTCAAGGGGGCTTGTTGGTGGAGAAATCTATCGGGGTGAATGGAAAAACGTCAATACGATTGAGGAACTCGACAAACTGAACGCAATAGCCAATAAAAAACCTGATTGAAAACAATCAGGTTTTTTAAGTGCAAGACTGGACGGTTCCGGTAATGATCACATTTGTGTGATCGGGCAACCTGATCGTGTGCAACTGTATGAATCAGGCGGCCTGTTTATTGAATCGATTATTCCTTGATTGCCGTGATCTTGTTGTTCTCGTCAACCAGTACAACCTTGGGTTTCCATGTCTTGATTTCTTCATCGGTCATCGGGCCGAATGTACAGATAATCAACAGGTCACCGAGATGGGCACGACGGGCGGCGGCACCGTTCAATCCGATTTCTCCGCTTCCGCGTTTACCAGGGATCGTATAAGTTGAAAAACGTTCGCCGTTGTTGACATTGTAAAGATCAATTTTTTCGTACAAGGCCATACCGGCAGCTTCCAGCAGGTCTTCGTCAATTGAACACGAGCCTTCATAAGCCAGGTCACATTGTGTGACGGTAGCACGATGAATCTTGCCGCGTAACATAATCCGTTGCATTTCCAGTTTCTCCTGTTTACGAAAATTCGTTTTACACAGTGACGTTTCAACGATTTCGTTTCTTGAATCAAAAGCCCTGATACGCTGTTTTCAGGGGGACAAAAAGTCGTTTGACATAATCGCGTTCTATACGCACTTAAAAACCAAAGGTAGTGGTGTCCTGGGATTTTCCATCTATTTCTTGCCCTATTGTCGGACTGGATTCAATTTTTCAAGCAGGTTCAGGTTAGTCAGCCCGATGTATGAATCAATAAATGGTGTCTGACAGAAAAGTCGATTTCCTAAGAAATCTTCTACACATTGGAAAGTTTTTTATGATACACGAATTTTTTCGTCGAAAAATCAAAAAACTGCAAAAGTTGACCGTAAATCATGCTTTTAAGCTATTTTTTTGCCTAAAACCAGCTATGCGGAATGAAACACATTCCCGAATTTTCTGACAAAACAAAGTAAAATAGAGACTGTTATGCTAAAGCCCGAGATCACCGTTGCGTCCGTTATTGAAAGAGATAACCGCTTTCTTCTTGTTGAAGAGGAAACGGAATATGGAGTCCTGTTGAATCAGCCTGCAGGGCATCTCGAAGCAAATGAAACACTTGTTGAGGCGGCTGTCCGGGAAACACTGGAAGAAACAGCATGTGAACTGATCCCACGGGCACTCGTTGGAGTTTATCTGCTCCAATATAATTTGAAAAATGATGAGAAAGTGTCCTTTCTTCGTTTCACGTTCACAGGTGATATTGGTCTTAAACAGAATCGGCCACTGGATCCCGATATATTGCGGACAGTCTGGATGACCTACGATGAAATTGCAGCATGTCCGGAAAAGCACCGCAGCAGTCTGGTTTTAAAGTCCATTGATGATTACCGTAATGGGCAGCGAATGCCTCTTTCGGTTTTATCCACATTTTTTGTGGAAAGGAAGTAGAGTGAGCAAGAAAAAAGTGGTTATCGGCATGTCGGGTGGCGTCGATTCTTCCGTGTCGGCATGGTTGCTGAAAGAACAGGGGTATGAGGTCGTCGGGCTTTTCATGAAAAACTGGGAAGATGACGATGACGGGGAATACTGTTCTGCCCGTCAGGACTGGCTCGATGCCGTCAGTGTCGCCGACGTTATCGGGGTCGATATTGAAGTCGTCAATTTTGCTGCAGAATACAAGGAACGGGTTTTTTCGGAGTTTTTACGCGAATACGAGGCTGGAAGAACGCCCAATCCGGATGTTTTATGCAATGCTGAAATCAAGTTCAAGGCTTTTCTCGATCATGCCGTTTCTCTTGGTGCAGAGCAGATCGCAACCGGACACTACGCGCGTGTTCGCGAAAACAATGGTCTGTATGAATTGATGAAAGCAGTGGATGACACCAAGGATCAGAGCTATTTCCTGCACCGCCTGAATCAGAAACAACTCTCCAAAGCCATTTTTCCCCTGGGGGAAATCCGGAAAACGGAAGTTCGGAAAATCGCCGAAAAGCTTGGGCTGCCGAATGCGAAAAAGAAAGACTCAACCGGGATTTGTTTTATAGGTGAGCGGCCATTTCGCGCTTTCCTGAACCGGTACCTGTCCTATGAACCAGGGCCAATCAAGACCCCTGAAGGAAAAGAAATCGGCCAGCATGTCGGACTCAGCTTTTACACGATCGGACAACGAAAAGGAATCGGCATCGGCGGACTGAAGTCATTCAAAAAACCGGATGGCACCAGTGACGCATGGTACGTCGCCAGAAAAGACATTCCCAACAATACCCTGTATGTCGTACAGGGACACGATCATCCATGGTTGATGTCTCCCGAATTGATCGCGACGCAATCCAGCTGGATTGCCGGTTTTGCACCGGAGAATCAGGCATTGTCTGTCAAAACCCGATATCGGCAGAAAGATGTGGCGGGAACCCTGCAGGTGACAGGAAATGATGCGTTTTCCGTGAATTTCGATATACCGCAATGGGCAGTAACGCCAGGACAATCTGCCGTATTTTATAAAGGTGACGTTTGTCTGGGAGGCGGAATTATCGACAACCGTTCCGAAGAGTAACACTGTCTCGCCAGGCCGGTTTCGGTCAGGGCTGTTACTGGTTATAAAGGCTGCGTTTCCCTGAATGATGGTCGTTCAGAAAGCCGGTCGAAAAGTTGTGACAGATTTTCATATTCTTTACGCCATCCGATCTGTGGAAACCGGAATTCAAGCCAGCCCAGCGCACATCCGACGGCAATGTCAGCGAGTGAAAAAGCATTTTCGTGACAAAATGGACGATCTCCCAGATGAGCGGACATCGCTTTCAGACCGGCATGGATTTTTTTCATTTGCCTGTCAATCCATTCCTGGCTTTGTTGCGCGGCCGGGCGCTTTTCTTCAAGGCGGACGAGAACCGCTGCGTCCATGACTCCGTCAGCCAGAGCTTCCCAGCATCTGACATCAGCCCGTGAGCGGTTTGAATTCGGCAGTAATTTACCGACGGGAGTCGTCGTATCGAGATAGGCTACAATGACACGGGAATCGTACAGTGTCTTGCCGTCATCCATTACAAGACAGGGAACTTTTCCCAGTGGATTGAATTCATTGACAATACTGTCAGGAGAGTCGAGATCTGTAAGGACGAATTCGTATTCAATTTTCTTTTCGCTCAATACAATTCGTGTTTTGCGCACATATGGACTTGTGAGAATACCGATCAGTTTCATGATGTTTCTGGCAGTAAAAAACGATGAAAGTATAACATTTTAGTGTCTGATTAACGTCAGTATGACGCGAAGAATAGATATATGGCGTTCAGAAAATGTTAAACTAATCAACCGTACTGATTTATAAATGAGCATTTTCAAATGGAACTCTCTGCCCTTTCCGCCCTTTCCCCACTTGATGGCAGATACGTCAGAAAAACCGGCGCCTTGCGTCCGATTCTTTCTGAAGCCGGTTTTATGCGGCATCGTGTCAAAGTTGAAATAGCCTGGCTAAAAGCCTTGTCCAAAGCCGGATTTTCAGAGATACGACCGTTTTCCGACGTAACGGATAAATTCCTTGATGCACTGGTCCACAATTTTTCCGTTGACGACGCCGCCCGCATCAAGGACATTGAAGCCATTACCAACCACGATGTCAAAGCGGTGGAATACTGGATCAGGGAATCCATAGGCCTGAGTCTTCCTCCTGAGTTGTCCGGATTGCAGGCACGTCAGGTTAATGTCGATGCAAGAGTCACGGATGAACTGAAAACAGCGGCTGAATTCATTCATTTCGCCTGTACTTCGGAAGACATCAACAATACTTCTCACGGCATGATGATAAAGGCAGCCAGAGATGAAGTCGTTTTACCGGCGTTGAATGCCGTTATCGAACAGTTGAGATCGATTGCCCACCATAACGCGTCCTTGTCCATGCTGGCGAGAACACATGGGCAGACCGCCAGTCCGACGACACTGGGCAAGGAAATCGCCAATATTGTTTCGCGACTTCAACGCGCGGCAGGGAAAATTGCCGCCGTTGAAATCATGGGCAAAATGAATGGTGCTGTTGGCAATTATAATGCGCATTTTTCCGCCTATCCGGATTTCGACTGGGAAAATTTTTCCAGAAATGTCGTTGAAAACAGTCTTGGGTTGACTTTCAATGAATACACCATCCAGATTGAACCGCATGATTATATTGCTGAACTGTTCGATGCTATTGCCCGGGCGAATACAATCCTCATCGATTTGAACAGGGATATCTGGAGTTATATTTCGCTCGGATATTTTAAACAAATCACCAGAGCCGGGGAAGTCGGTTCAAGCACGATGCCACACAAGGTCAATCCGATCGACTTCGAGAATTCCGAAGGCAATCTGGGCATGGCAAATGCCCTGTTGAAACATATGTCGGAAAAACTGCCGATTTCCCGCTGGCAGCGTGACCTGACCGATTCAACCGTGTTGCGCAATATCGGAATGGCTCTGGGTTATACCGTATTGGCATATGACAGTTGCCTGCGTGGTTTGAACAAACTGGAAGTCAATGCCGAACGCATCACTCATGATCTGGAGGACGCGTGGGAAGTATTGGCGGAACCTGTACAGACCGTTATGCGCCGTTATGGCATTGAAAACCCATATGAACAATTGAAAGCGTTAACTCGTGGCAAGGGGATTGAAAAACAGGATTTACAGGAATTTATACGGAGTCTGGATTTGCCTCAGTCTGCCAAAGACGAATTGCTGAAAATGACTCCGGCAAGTTATACCGGTATTGCCACAAAACTGGCCGAGAAGATTTAAGAATAACAACACTTGAAAATTGGAGAGTAAATTATGCGATTTTTTCGTTATTGTGCTGGACTCCTGATAGCCGTCCTGGGATTCGTGACTGTTCCTGCTCATGCAGTTGACGGGACTTCTTTTGAAGTCGGCGTAGGTGAACACGTTCAACTTTACCGGGTTGGTTTGCAATGGGACTGGAACAAAAAATGGCTCCAGACCGGTGGTATGCATTTGAACGGTTATTGGGACTTGAACCTCGGCTACTGGCATGGTGATCGTTATGAAGATCGCGACGCTTCCCAGAACATCGGTGTGATCGGTATCACCCCTGTCTTCCGTTGGGAAAACGATAACAAAAAGGGAATTTATGTTGAAGGCGGTATCGGTGCCAGCCTTTTCTCGAAAACCTACAACAACAACGGTAATCGCATGTCCACAGCCTTTGAATTTGCGGATCACATCGGTGTCGGTTATGTTTTCAACAATAACTTCGACCTTGGTCTGAGACTGCAGCACTATTCAAATGCCGGTATCAAAAAACCGAATAGTGGTGAAAACTTCGTTATTGTACGTGGCGCTTACCGCTTCTGAACTTTAGAAATATCGGGATAGTTTTTTGAATACTGACAAATTACCTCGTATTGCCTTTGTCGGCATCGGTTTGATGGGCTTGCCAATGGCAAGCCGTCTGCTCAGAGCCGGATATCCTCTCTTGGCCTGGAACAGGACAAGGGCAAAAGCGCTTCCTCTGGCCGAACTGGGTGCCGATGTGCCGGATTCTCTGGAAGAGGCCGTCGCTTCTGCCGATATCGTCATTACCATGCTCGAAGCCGGTCCGATCGTCCAAAGAGTCGTCGAGGATATGCTTCCTTCTTTAAAGACGGGGACGCTCGTTATCGACATGAGTTCAACCAGGCAGTCGGAGGCGAAAGATGTTGCACGACTGTTGGCTTCGCGACAAATCGCTTTCCTAGATGCACCGGTTTCAGGCGGCGTCGTTGGTGCTGAAGCGGGTACTCTGGCTATTATGGTGGGCGGATCCGATGACGATTTCAGGCGTGCTGAATCGGTATTCAACGTTATGGGCCGTCCGACGCTTGTCGGCCCGAATGGAGCAGGGCAAGTCGCCAAACTGTGCAACCAGTTGATAGTCGGCGGGACAGTGGCAATCGTTGCTGAAGCCATGTTGCTGGCTCAGGCAGGCGGTGCAGATCCGGCAGCCATGCGTGCAGCCATTCGCGGAGGTTTTGCGGAAAGCCGCATCCTTGAAGTCCATGGACAAAGAATGCTTGACCGGAACTTCAAACCGGGAGGCCAGATAAAGAGTCAGGCCAAGGATCATGTCAATATCATGGCAGCGGCAGAAGACGCAGGATTGCAGTTACCGCTGACGACACTGGTCGCCGATCTCTTTGACGGCCTGCTGGCATCTTATGAATCCGCTGATCAGGCAGCGGCATTGCTGGCACTTGAAGAGTTGAATAAGGGAATACGGCTTGGAGAAAAGGCGGATCAGTTTTAAACGGATCGCAGACCATTTGATAAAAGGCACAACAATAGCGTTGTGCCTTTTTTATTTTGCCCGCAAAACTGCTCTTGTCTGTCGGTGTGACGTATTGCATTGCATTCTAGAGATAAGACGAGGTACGTATATTACTGGAGGCTGCCTGCAAAAACAAACGCCCGCATGAAGCG
>CAJKQK010000010.1 GCA_905202055.1 uncultured Oxalobacter sp. | reverse complement strand
ACATAGTTGCAGACCAAAGACTTAAATCCTTGATTGGTTGCAATTTCGGTCTTGGCAATTTTAACCTCACCAATAGTGGCTCTACTACAAAGCAATAGACTTCCTTCAGGTAAAAGGTTTGCTGAACTTTTAGCGAGACCAAGGGAAGTTATATTCCGATCTGTCCTGTAAATATATTTACCATTGGTTTCTGTAATATCTGAAGGAGTACACCAAGGTATATCGCCGTTCAACCAAAAGGCAGAAAATGAAGTGGATGGTGTTCCTCCGCTGATAATGTCGCATAAAGATGAGATGGGCATCACCCGCCAATCCTCAGGAATCACCCCCACTTCAGTTTGTTTGTATCCCGGTTTCAGTTCCATTTGATCCCCATTTGCTTCAAATGGGCCTCTACACGGAGAGAAAGGGTTTCCGTTTCTTCCATCAGTTGCGGCAATGGCCGGGCATAGCGTTCTGCCAGTTCACGAATACGACCGGCAAGGGTTTGCGATATACGATCGAGCTCACCCTGAACGGCAGCCTCCAGCGTTGCCATCCATTTGTCATCGATTACCAGTGCCTTGACTTCTTTTTCCGCCAGTTTCCCATATTGATCAGCCACTCTGGTCATTAGTGAATTCTGTGCGGTTTTCAACCGGCTTCCGATGCTGGCAACCTGTTCGATCAGATCAAGGCAGGCCTGCAGGACGTGTCTTTCATCGATCGCCTCTTTGTCCGTTTTTATTTCCTTGAGTCTTGATGCAACAGATGCCTTGGTCAGCTTGTCTTTTTCATTTTTTGCCTCGTCGAGCAAACTGTCTTCACCACCATGTTCTTCAGCCATTTCTTCCAGTTGCTGTTCCAGAGCTGCCAGTTCTGATTGCATCAGATCAATGGCTGTCTGCTCATCCTTGAAATAACGTTCAACAATCAAGTTGGGTGGAATCAGCTCAGTCGTGTATTTTTTCTTGCCCACAACCATGTCAGGTCTGGTCTTGGATTTCTTCTTTTTCTCGTCAATAATCAGTTGCGGTTGCGCCGCCTGAATCCAGCCATCTGCAGCGATCAGGTAACAATCATCCTGCATCGTCTCTGTCCAGTAATCCATCAGATGCTGGTATACGTCATAGGCATCTATGAGCGGTGCATCCCTGAAACTGGCCAGTAACGACTCGGCCAGTTTGTCAATAAGTGCCTTGGGCTGAATGTTTTCAAGCTGTGTCTTGAGATAGGACGTATATGTCGTTTTCCATTTTTCAAACAACCCGCTGATCTGGTCCTGAAATGCCGTGAATTCAGGATGATTGAAAATAGCGGGTTTGATGTCGGAAGCAGGAATACGCAACTGGCTGTATCCCGGGCGGTTTTCTTCAAACAGGCTGGTTCGAACGGCAGGAATAATATCCCAGTATGCTTGCAAGGCATCCAGATCCCGGTCGGGTATGCCGCCTTGCATATGGGCTTCGATATCCTGAAGATCTTCTACTTCGGTACTATCGATATAGCGGGGCAAATTCAGGTTATAGTCATTTCGGGCATCGCTGATTTCGGATACGGAAACCATGCGCGCATAGCCCGGAACGTCTACCTGACGGGTAAAAATATCCACTATTCGGTGGATATCCTGCTCACGCAAACGATTTTTTGGCCCATCTTTACGAAAACCTTTCGAGGCATCGACCATGAAAATCCCCTTCCGGGCGGTCGCCCCCTCTTTGTCCAGTACGATGATGCAGGCGGGAATGCCTGTGCCGTAAAACAGATTGGCGGGCAGACCGATGATGCCTTTAATAACCCCTCGTTGTACCAGGTTCCTGCGAATGGCGCCTTCGGCATTACCGCGAAACAGGACACCGTGTGGCAATATGCAAGCCCCTTTACCTGTTGATTTCAGAGAACGAAGAATATGCAGCAGATAGGCATAATCACCCTGTTTTCCCGGAGGGATGCCATAATCTTTGAATCGGTTATAAGGATCTTCATCCGGCTGCATTCCCGTACTCCAGCGCTTGTCACTGAATGGAGGATTGGCCACCACATAGTCAAAGGTTTTAAGAGAAGAGTTCTCTGTAAATAACGGATTGGCAAGAGTATTGCCCTGTTTGATTTCCGCTATGGCGTAATCATGCAGGATCATGTTCATTCGTGCCAGAGCAGCAGTGGCATTGTCTTTTTCCTGTCCGTACAGGCTCACTCTGACATCTTTGCCCCGCCGGGCTTCTTCACCAATTTTCAACAGCAGGGAACCGGAACCGCAAGTCGGATCGTAAACAGTGGTGTCGTTAGTGGTTTTTGCATTCCGTATGCCCAACACCTGTGCCATAACACGGCTGACTTCAGCCGGAGTGTAGAATTGCCCCTTGCTTTTGCCACTTTCCGTGGCAAAGTGACGCATCAGGTATTCGTAGGCATCTCCCAGAAGATCATCGCCATCTGCACGATTCTGTGAAAAATCCAGTGCAGGATTTTCAAAAATAGCGATCAGGTTGGTCAGGCGATCGACTTTTTCCTTCCCCTCACCCAGTTTTACCGGATCATTAAAGTCGGGCATTTCCGACAGGCCGTTGGCTTGAGCCAGAGGCGCCAGAATTTTTTTATTGATCTGGTCACCAATATCCGATTTGCCTTTCAGTTCCACCATATCGGCAAAGCTGGCTCCTTTGGGGATATTGATTTGAGCATACGGCCCGGTATATTTGTCGCTGATGTATTTCACGAATAGCAGTACAAGAACATAGTCTTTATACTGGCTGGCGTCCATCCCTCCTCGTAGTTCATCACAGGACTGCCAGAGAGTTGAATAAAGATCTGATTTTTTGATGGCCATGAATGTCTGTCGTGCTAGCGATTATTCAAGATACTGCTGTTTCGGTAAGCAAAAATGCAATGGCATGGCATAGCTGGCAAAACCAGTTATTTTCCAGAATTGCCCCGCCATGTCATGACTAAAAAAACTGCCTGCCATATTACAATATTCCTACAAAGTGATGGTTGTGAATATGAGGGATACGCGCAGCCAAAAATACACATAACAATATTTTTAAAGCAGGCTAAACAGGTACATGCAATGTCAGCGATGCCATCGTGAACAACTCGTAACGACCGTTATTACGAATGGAGCATGAAATACAAGCATGTATATGTACTTTATATATCGAGGATTTTTTTGACAGGCAACTGATCATGAAGTAACTGTTTACATATCTGTGTCCCAAATTGTATGACGTCAGTCAAAAGCGATCACCTTCCCCGATCCAAGAGGCTGGACAGCATGCTGGCCAAAACGGGATCTGAAATAAGTGATGGCCCTCTCACCCGTACAGTGCCCCCCGTAAAACCGGAAATCCGTCGCCCTGATTTCATCGGTAAAATCCGCTGCTTCTTTCAACACGGCTTCACTCGCATTGCCCAGATGCAGCCCACCGATCACGGCCAGCAGTTTCTCATCGGGAAACGCTTTGTGAACCGCTTTCAGGATATTGGTGTAGCCTGCATGTGCACAGCCCATGATCACGACCAGCCCCTTTCCCGTTCTCATGACAAGGCTGCCGTCATCGATCAGGGGCACCGGTCCCGTCCCGTCCTCATTGAAGAAATTGCCTTGTGTCGGTGCGAAACTGCCCGGTTCACGCGGGATGTCGGTGAAAAAATACAAATCATCGTCCAGCTGCCTCGTATTGTTCACCGGCACGAACACCGGCGAAATATACATGCGGGACAGATAGGGAATGCCCGTAATCCGGAGCGGCTTGTCGGGACGCACCTGATAGGACTTGTGCCAGATGTAGGGATGGCCGAAAACCGGCGGCTTTCCTTTCAGGCGCGGGTAAAACATCAGTCCGCCCGTATGGTCCTCATGCCCGTGAGAGATGACAATGCCCGAAAGCCCATCCAGATTTTCGCCCAGCCGCTTTGCATTTTCCAGATAAACGTCCGTCGTTCCCGTATCGAAAAGCCAGCGTTTACCGTTCGGCAAACGGATGAGAATGGACAAGGCATGTTCACAGACGAATCCTTCTGACGAAACCGTATCGTCAGCCAGAACGGACAAAACGGGATTTTGCGCAAAAACCATACGGCCTCCTGAAAGTGGCACATCGAAAAAACCGGCATCACTGGCAACGGTTCATTATCCCCCAAAAAAACAGCAAACGACACATCGCGGCGTTTTAACGCCTCATTTTCCATTCCCTGTCTTGTCGACGGTTTTCTTTGCCTCACCCGTCGGGTGACGTTCTGCCAGTTCCTTTTTCGTACAGGGAACAAGCTGTTCTTTCCGGTCCGGGGCTTCCCCGTGGTAGCAATATCCCCGCTTTTCCAGTTCGACGGCATCTTCATTCACCCTCGCGGAATAAAACGCGGCCTCTTTCAGCTTATTGTTTTTTTCCTCGAAAACGCTGTTATCCAGACTGAGCCAGTAATCCCGGACAATATCTTCCGTTTCGGCGTCTTTGGCCGATTCCAGCGGGACAAACAATAAATCGGCCGGACGGCAGTTTTTCCAGACCGTCACGGTCGTGTCCGGCTGGACGGCAATATGTTCCGGACACCAGCCTTTGTGTTTCAGTTCACCCGGCACCAGTTCCCTGTCGATACAGGGCAACGGCTGTTTCCCGGACAAGCTGTTGAAAATGCCGGCAATGCCGCTGTTTCCACTATCGCATTGCCTGTTGGCGGCATCCCACCTGCCGACCAGATCCGCAGGCAGCGTCCGGGGATTTCGGGCAATGCATGCCGAGGAGAATACGCAGGCGAAAATCAGAATCAGCTTTTTCATGGCGGAAAAAAATGTTTATGGCCATTTACTTTAAGCCAGCCATGAAAAATCTTCAATTTGGAAAGTGAAACAATCCGTAATGGATGTTTCAGTTGGAAATCAGGCACTCCTCTCCCTGCTTTCCCGCAGCTTTTCCAGCCGAAGGCAAACGCTTCGCCAAACCGGTTTCCTTTACCTGCATCAAGCCCTTTCTTCGGGTAAATGCTATTTTTTCATCATTTCCGGACAGCCTGGAATCCATCCGGATTGTCAACCTCGCAGAACAGCCGCTCCAGTGTTCGGCAGGACCGTCGCGACCCATTCCATTTTTTCGGGAGGCATCATGTCTCAAACCGTGGCACAAAACCTTGTTTCGCTCATGATCGATGCCGGAATCAAACGTATTTACGGCATCGTCGGCGACTCGGCCAACTCGCTGGTCGACGCCATCCATCACAGTGATGGCCAAATCGAATTCATCAACGTACGCAACGAGGAAGCGGGCGCGTTTGCCGCCGGGGCCGACGCCGATATCTCCGGAGGCATCTCCGCCGTATTCGGCTCCTGCGGGCCCGGCTCGCTACATCTGGTAAACGGCCTTTACGATTGCAACCGTAACAGCGCCCCCATCTTTGCTGTGGCCACCCATATCCCCCAGCCCGAAATCGGCAGCCGCTTCTTTCAGGAAACGCGCCCGGACTGGATATTCGCCGACTGCACAAAATATCTGGGCTATGCCACGACCGCCCGGCAAATGCCGCGCATGGCGGAGCTGGCGATACAGGCCGCCCTTCTGGAAAGGGGCGTGGGCATGGTCATCCTGCCCGGCGACGTCGCCCGTGCCCCCCTGGACAATCCCATGCTTGCGCATCCCATTGCCCGTTCACGTCCCATTTCCCTCCCTTCGAAAGACGATCTCGCCGCACTGGCAAAACTCATCGACCGTTGCGGGAAAATCGTCATATACGGAGGGGCAGGCTGTCGTGACGGCCGCGACGACGTACTCGCATTGTCCCGCAAGATACAGGCGCCCATCGCATGGGCTTACCGTGGCAAGGACGTTCTGGAAGCCGATAACCCGAATGGCATCGGCATGGTCGGCCATCTGGGATGGGGAGCCGCAGCTGAAGCTTTCAAAGAGTGTGAGCTGCTGCTCATGCTGGGGACCGATTTTCCTTTCCATTCCTTTTATCCGAAAAATTCAACCATCGTCCAGATCGACGACACTCCCTCCCAACTGGGACGCCGGGCAATCGTCAACATGGCGCTGGCCGGCGATATTGCCACGACCATAAAAGCCCTGTTACCCATGATTGCCCAAAAAGAAGAACGCGCCTTCCTCGACGCCATGCTTGCCCTGAACAGGGACATGGTCCGGCTGATGAATACCCCACTGTCCGAAGCACAAAACGGACACCCGATTTCGCCGGAACAGCTTGCCCATGCCATTGACGGACTGGCTGACAAAAACGCCATCTTTACAGTCGATACCGGCATGTGCAACGTCTGGTCAGCCCGCTACCTGAACATGAAAAAAGACCAGCGCCTTCTGGCCTCCTTCGGACACGGATCGATGGCAAACGCCCTGCCCCAGGCCATCGGCGCGGCACTCGCCGCTCCCGGCCGTCAGGTGATTGCGCTCTGCGGCGACGGTGGCCTGACCATGCTGATGGGTGAACTGCTGACGGCAGTCGGGCAAAACCTGCCGGTCAAACTCATGGTTTTCAACAATTCGTCCCGTGCGATGGTTCATCACGAAATGAGCGATTCAGGCATTGTCCCCTGGGGAACCGAAGTGAAAAATCCCGATTTCGGCGCGGTTGCCAGGGCAATCGGCCTGTATGGGGAACGTGTCGAAAAAGCGGAAGACATTCGCGACGCCATCATTCGCGCTTTCGACTATCCGGGCCCGGCACTCGTCGACTTCGTCACCGATCCTGCCGCCGCCTGGATTCCCCCTGAAGATATCCTGACATCGCACGGGAAATAAAAAAGAGGCGGGATATGCCATGACGACATCGACACCACAAGGGAACCGGGATCAGGCTTATAAACTTTCAGGCGATCTCACCCGAACAGCAATACGACAAAACCCCCGGTTTCTTGTCAGGAATGCTCTTTTGCGAACCGGATGAAAACCCTGTTCATTGCAAGATGCAAGCTCCTGTTTTCAAACAAGCTTGTTTACATGAAAAGAAAACGCTTTTTCCTGTTCATCAAAACAGGGGCTGTCACGCCTTCCTGAAACCGTGACGAAATCCGTGGCGCTGTTTCCGGTAATAGTTGCATCGAAAAGAAACCGGCCGTCAGCAAGCGGCCTGAAATAACCGGAAAACCGGACGCGCCATTTCGAAAAAGGAATAGAATTCCATTCGTCTGGTATCGTCGCCTGACATTGCCTGCTTATCGTCATTTTCGAGAAAACATGTCCGGAATCCGCCTTCCCGGCGTCAGCTTCATGAGCGATGAACAAAAAGAACAGTACGCACGGTTCCCGTCCAGCCTCGTCCGCACCCTGCCGGTAACGACCGGTTCGGCCAAAGGATACATTTCCGCCGGAGCCAGTTTCCCGGCAGGCAAACCAGGCCACAAAGACCGGGAAATGGTTATCCTGCGCGCAGGCGCACTCTCCCATAGCGCCTGCGAGCGGATGCAGCATCCTTCCCCTGGCATTAAAAGCGGGCTGGAGTGAAGAGGAGATCGCAAAAACAGAAAACGGCATACCTGAGGGCAAACGGGAAAAAGCCATACTGGATTTTGTCGATGAATGCGTCGGGAACGTCAAGGTGTCGGCCGGCACATTCAGGCGTATCCGCCCCCCTTACGACGACACGCACATAACCGGGCTGACCCTCATGACCGGTCACGACATGATGACTGCCCGTTTTCGGGAAACGCCGGAAGTCGATCCCGACGGAAGCGCCACTCCGCGGGATGCTGTCGGGGTCGAACAGGATATTCTTCCCGTCATTCATGAAAAAAATCCTTTCCGTTGATCAGGAAGGATCATTTCCCCAAAAAACCGGGGCACGATGCCTGTGCGGGACAAACGCCGGAAATACAGTGTATTCCCGACAGGAAATTTACGTCGCCCTGGATGGGAAAAAGCTTTCGGACATGGCGTTTCTTATGTTTGTTCCATAAACCGCAAGCCTTGTTCGTCTATAAAAAAGGGCGGAAAATCCCCGCCCTTTTTCATCCTGCCGCCATCACGGCTTATTTAGCCGGCTGCTGTTCCGCTTTCGCCGCATCTTCTCTTGCTTTCTTGTCGCGTTTTGATTGCGTTTCGGCTTTCTTCTGTTCGACTATCTTCTTGCGTTCCTCTGACGTCTCGACTTTTTCCTCATACTTCCGGACGTTTTCCGCCCTTTCAGCCGGGGTCATCAGGGCACCGGAATGCTTTTGCCCAGGAGTGGAAGAGACACCCCTTGCCGCCGCCGCGCGCTCCGCTTCCTTCTGTTGAACCCGTTTGACCCGTTCTTCATGGGCTTTCACGTTTTCCGCCCGCTTCGGTGCATCGGCAATCTCGTCAGCCTTGCGTTTATCGAGGGCCAGATCGCGCTGGCGAACGTCCTCACTGCGTTTGAAACGTTTGGCTTCCACCTCAAGCGCGTGCAGCTCCTTCAAATCAACCCGTTTGGTTTCCAGCACCTTGTCGTAGCACCGATAGACAAGAAACTTCCTGTTGCAGTCCAGTTTGTCATTGAAAAGACGGACATCGACGTTCTTTTTCTCGATACTGACGATTTCAAGAACCTTGTCGGCTTTATCGATGGAATCGATCGAGCCGGCAGGGAACACTTTCAATATGGCAGCGACTTCCGGGCTCGTTTTCACTTTTTCCATCATGCTGCCCTTCGCCACACTGGCCGCATCCGCCGCATAAAGCGGGGCCAGCCCGAGTGAAGGCCAGATCAGAATGCCAGGGACGGCCACAGCAAGCACCACTTTCAGCATACCCGGCAAGCCGGGACGTTTCGACTGTTCCGGTTGTTTGCCCAACCTGTTGAAAGAATCCAAAAGAAACCCCTCGAAAACAAATGAGATGTGAAACCGTTCAAAAGACGGATTTTACCACCAAAGCGGAAATCTCCTTCCCGATTTCACCCACATTCTTCCATTCGACATGGCAATCGGCTCAACAAAAACATCGGCTCCCGAAAGAGGCGATCAGAATCCTGAAAACAGGCACTACCGTAGATTTCAGTTCATAAAAAATCCTTGCATTGATCGGTTTGCAAATAAAACCAGTGTATCCATACCGGCATGTCATTCCGATTCCACCGCCCGGAATGTCCCGAATAAACAACGTCATGAATAAGAAATACGGAAACGCTCCACCAGAAAGCTTTCAATTTGCGTCAGCTCAACAGCTGCGGAAAACGGCCTTTCTACACTCGTCAACAGTACGTCCGACACATTCGGTGCGTCATGGCTTTCACCAGGACGATCCGTTTTAAAAACTCTTGTCTTTTCAATGACAATCAAACCGAGAGGCTTCAGATGAAAAAACCACTGCTTGCTTTACTGGTCGGCATGATTTTCCTGCCAGCGACCTCAACACTGGCGGAAACGATTAATTATGATGGCAGCGATACGAGTATGCTACAAGTCAATCCAAACAATCCTGTTCCTCCGCCCAACAGCCTTTACCCCAGCATCACTTCGCTTTCCGGCAACATCGTCAATGTGACAGGAGGGGGGAGTCTCGGTGCCACTTACGGCGCCGTGACTCTTGGATCGTCTGACGTAACAGGCAATACCGTCAATTTCAGCAATGCTTCCAGTGCAGTCATCTACGGCGGATATACTCTTTCCGGGAATGCCATCAACAATACCATCGTGTTTAACAGCGGAAACATCCTCGATGTATACGGCGGATATACCGACACTGGAAACACCATCGGCAACACCGTGACACTGGATGGCGGTTCCATTCACTTGAGAGTGTATGGTGGATACACCGACACATTCGGTATTGCCAAAGGCAATACCGTCAATATCAACAACGCGACAGTCAGTACTGAAGTTCACGGCGGTTCCGTCGAAAATGGCGAAGCCATCGGCAATACTGTCAATTTGAACGGAGGCGATGCCAGCAACTCTGACATCATCGGCGGTTTCGCCGATAACGGCATGACTTCCGGCAACGCAGTCAATGTCAATGCCGGGTCAGCCAGGAATGTTTACGGCGGTAACAGTGACACGACGGGAAATTCCATCAACAATATCGTTAACATCTCAGGTGGCGCAATTACCGGTAACATCATCGGCGGCCTGTCCGAATCGGCCAATGCAAACGGCAATACCGTCAACGTAACAGGTGGTACCATCGCCAATGTAACAGGGGGCGTCAGTGCCGGAGCAGGAACGGCCACAGGCAATACGGTCAGCCTCGTAGCAGGCACCATTTCGGGATCGGTCTGGGGCGGTTCCTCGGCTTCGGGGGACGCTTTCACCGGCAATACCCTGAATGTCTCCAGCCGTTTTACTTTCAACGACCTGAAAAACTTCCAGAACCTCAATTTCAATTTGCCGGGCGACATCCAGACCAACGACCCGGTCATCACCGTCACCTCGGCTGACCTCGGGGGCGCCAGCAAGGTCGGCAGCATCAATATGGCTGCCGGCAGCGGCAATCTTGCCGTCGGCGACACCGTCACCCTGATCCGCTCGGGCTCGACCATCGGCGGCAGCCTCGCCAGCGACAAGGCACAGGGAACCAAAGGCCTCGCCCTGCTTTATGACTGGGATTTGCAACTCAATAACGGAAACAGCGACCTGACCGCAACCCTGGCCGGCGCGTCTGCCAATCCGCAGTCCCATGCGCTTTTGATGGGACGTTCCTCTGAACTTGCCCTGTTGAGACAGGGAGGCGACCTGCTTTCCGGACAGGCTCTTGAAAACATGATCGCCAGCGCCAAAACGGGCAACAGAGGCTTTTTCGCCATGCAGGGCGGACACAGCCGCTACAAGGCCGGATCGCACTTCGATCTCGACAGCTTTACCGGGCTCGTCGGTGCGGCATGGGGCAATAAATTCAATGCCACCACAGACGTCAACGCCGGTGTATTTTTCGAAGCCGGTACCGGCAGCTATGACAGCCACAACAGTTTCACGAACCTGGCTTCCGTCAAAAGTGACGGCGATACGCATTACTACGGCGCAGGCGTCATGGGCGAGATCAACTTCAACAACGGCTTTTCCGCAGACGCCGCTTTCCGTGCCGGACGCGTCAAATCCGACCTGAAAACCGATATCTATGCCGATGGCCAGCGTGCATCCTATGACGATACCTCGGGCACGTACTACGGTGCACATATCACAGGCGCTTACAAATGGGCCATTAACCAGCAGGATTCGTTGAATACCTATGCACGCTACAGCTGGACCCACGTCAACAGCAATAACGCCACCGTACTGGGCGATAATTTCCTGTTCGACAGCGCCGATTCCCATCGGGTGAGGGTCGGCACGAAATACGCCAGAACATCCAGTGCCTTCATGCCGTATGCGGGTGTGGCATATGAGTATGAGTTCGACGGCAAATCCAAAGGTTCCGTCTATGGTTACGACATAAAAGACGCCGATCTGGGCGGAGGCAGCTTTGTCGGCGAACTGGGATTTTCATGGTTGCCGACGAACAAGGACAACCTGCGCCTGAATGTCGCTCTTGAAGGTTTCGCGGGCAAACGTGAAGGTGTCATGGGTTCATTCCGGCTGGATTACCGCTTCTGAACCAGCTGAAAAATACAGAAAAGGATGCTCAGGCATCCTTTTTTGTCGTGTGAGACCTTGAACGGTACCGGCTGACAGGACGGGCCGGCGCCGAACCCTTTCCCGTCATCAGGCCCCACCATAAAAATGGCGCCTCTGGCACTGGAATCGCCTGACTTCTGGCAGCCGACCCTGAGTCCCGGACTGATGTTGCCTTTCTGTACGTCCAGCCCGGGCGTTCCCGCCCACGACGTGCTGTCCATGACGTCGGTTGCGAGTGTGTCGCCAGTCCCCATTCCCGGAACGCTGACCCGTGTCGTCGCATCCTTGTCCCCGGCAGTCGGGATGAAACTGATATCGGTTTTCGGCCTGATTGTCCACCCAGTGGATGACGGGAAGTTTTTGAGGAATGTCACCCCGATCGGGAATTGCCACAGGTTCATGGTAACGTTGTCTGTCCTGAAGACAACACCCCTGTCGTTTCTGGTATTGAATCCATCTGTTTTGACGTTCAGGAACCACACACCTGCATGAGGCATGATATCGGCCATATCGGATTGAAACGGTGTTCACCCCTGATGCCGATCGTCCTGACAGCGGTGTCGATGTCGGCCTTGAGCCTGCCACCCATAGTGGCCGCCATGTTCTGCCTGAGCTTGTTAGCGCACTGGGGATGTTGAAAATCAGGATACTCCCATCCAAAATAATATCTGAAAATAGTGCAAATAAGCGACATAAGGATAATTCCGTGATGATACCGAATCCGCTATAGAGTCGATATTCATGTTGTCCGGCTCAGTCCGATACGGGTATTTTCACACCCTGAACGATGGAATGACGGCAAGCTTACTGAACAATAACCGGCCAGAACCGGCATTTCTGCAAAAGACTGGAACTGCCCCTGTTTTTATCCGAAACAGGCCCGGCAATAAAACAGCCGCTTCACGGCTTTTCTTTATTTTTATCTAAAACCCGTTCCCTTTCTCTGCTATATTGAAACCTCTTTTATGGATGAGTCAAGAATCATGAACAGAAAATACGATTGTGTATTCGCGGACGATATCCGCAACGAAATCGGTGGGAAGCATTCCATCATCGGCGTCTATGACACTGTCCTGTCACTGGATTCGGCGCAAACCCTGATCCCGAAACTGGCCATCTCACTGAACTGTCATACGGATTTCGACCATCCTTTCAAACAGCTCTTCATCATGGTCATGCTCGACGATGCCGTCATTTCGCAAAATGAGCTGCCCCCGGAATTCCTGGAAAGGTCGTTCAACGAAAACAAAAAGATGATCGTGGAATGCGGCATTCCCCTCGCCTCCCGGTTTTACAAGGCAACCGCCAACATTCACCTGAACCCTCTGGTCATCAAGCAGCAAGCGATCCTGAAAGTTATCGTCATTGCCGACGGTGAGGAAAACACGGTCGGCAACCTGATCCTGCGCGTTCCGGCACAACAGACACAACCGGTGCAATAAACGCCGGATCACACAACACAGTACCCTCCTCGTGACGGACAGGTTCGGACTTGTCCGTTTCAACTAGCCTCTTCCAGTCACGGATACGACTGATTCATATATCTGGCACCATAAATCAGTATTTGAATGCCCAGGCAAATTGAGCCCCTTCAGAAACTTTCCGGGCACACTCTCTGCAAAATATATAATAAATAGTTATAATCTATATATTATATAGTTATAAATACTTTCGCAGGCAGCTCTGAAGATTTCATAAGGTATTGATCCTGTGGGGTCACGGGTTCAGGGAGTGACAATCGCCCGGAAACCCGTTTTATCCAATCCGCCAGTCAACATTTATTCCCGTTAAAGGATATTTCCGAAAACAGGCATTGTTTTCTCATCTACGCCCGGGATCAATCCGATTTAGGCAGGAAAATTTTTTTACTTTGAAAATCATGTTGAACGGGCAGGAGAACTCATAAAATTATTAAAAAATAAACATACTTTTCAAAATACAAAACTTGTGAGATGCATTAATTATTTTATTCAAAGTGCATTTATTAAAATGAAAATGTAGCGATATAACAACAAATGGGTATAAATAAATCAAATAATCCGCAGATTGGGATTCCTCTTTGATTCGGCTCAAACAGACGGGAATCCCAATTTATAAGCTCCGCTGCAGGGAAGTCGGATACCACTCACGTCAGAGAGACTTTCTGTTTACTCGAAAGACGTTTTATCAACACATGCTTGAGAAAGCACCTCTTCAAAAGGTATTTAATGAAAAAATCCTTTCTTTCACTGATGGTCGGCCTGCTTTTCGTACCCGCCACATCTGTCATTGCCGAAGACATCTACTTTGATGGCTCCATTCCCGGTATGCAATCAAACGATCCTGTCCAGAACGTGCCGGGTTCCCTTTTCCCCACGACAAGTCTGACCGGCAACAACGTTACCGTCAACGCGCCGGGTTACACGATTAACGGCTTTGTTTTCGGTGGCGTTACCGCCGGTTCCGGAGAAGTCTCCGGCAACAATCTCGTCATCCATGATGGCACTTTCGATGACGATGTTTTCGGCGGCTACAGCGTCAACGGACGGGCCGCAAACAATACGGTCACGGTTGACGGTGGCTCTTTTCATGCCGTAGGCCATTCTGTCTTCGGCGGCTACAGCGAGACCGGAATTACCGAAAACAACCGGGTTATCCTGAATAATGGCGCGTCCATCTCAAGTGGTGTCAACGGTGGTTTCTCAACAGGCGGAACCGTAAAAAACAATGAAGTCATCATCACAGGTGCCAGGGCATCCACCGTATACGGTGGACGGTCGGAAAACGGTCTCGTTGAAAATAACAGGATCACTTTTCAGGAAAATGCCTATTCAGGCGCATCCCTGACGGGCGGCAGAAGCACTCATGGCACAGTCACGCAAAACGAAGTGATGATAACGGATTCCGAATTCTATTCGGCGCAGGGCGGCATAAGTGATAACGGTGATGCCATTGGAAACAGCGTCACCGTCATCAACAGCGTAAACCGGAGCGGAGCGGGTTCCAACATCACTGGCGGCAGCAGTTCCGGGACCAGCGGACGGGTTGAAAACAATACCGTCAAGGTCATCAATAGCCGGGCCACCCGGATTTATGGCGGCATCAATAATGACAATGGGACAGTCAGCGGCAATACGGTCACCGTAACGGACAGCACGGTATCCTCTCTTGTTTATGGCGCTTATGCCAGTTCCGGAACAGCCACCGGCAATACCGTCACGATTGAAGGCAATACCGTTGTCAACGGAACGGTAGCCGGTGCAGTCACCCAAACCGGCACGGCGATGAACAACACGGTCAACCTTCTCGGTGGCACGATCAACGGCTCCGTGTGGGGCGGCAGGGCCACTGGTAGTGGCGGCGATGTCTTCACGGGAAATACCCTGAATGTGGTCAACCGTTTCACATTGACGGGTCTGTCCAACTTCGAAAACCTCAACTTCACCCTGCCCGTCGACATGCAGGCCAACTCCAGTGATGCCGTCATCACGGCCGGCACAGTCGACCTCGGAGGTGCCAGCACAGTCAAAAGCATCCATATCGCTCCCGGAACGACACCATTTACGGCAGGCGATACCATCAACCTCATCAGCTCCGGCTCGCCCATTACCGGCAGCCTTGCCAACACTACCGTCCAGAGCAAACAGGGTCTCTCCCTGCTTTACGACTGGGATCTCGATCTGAACGCCAATGTACTGACCGCTTCCCTGTCCAACACAACGCTCAATCCGCAATCCAGAAATTTGCTGCTCGGTCGTCTTGACGAAATGGCCCTGCTGAAACAGGGTGGCGACCTGCTCTCGGGCATCGCCATTGAAAACATGGTTGCCAGCGCCAAAGCCGGCAACAAGGGATTTATCGCCATACAGGGCGGCCACAGCAAATACAAGACAGACCCCGATTTCGATCTCGACAGCTTCACCGCGATGGGTGGTGCGTCCTGGGGGACGACCCTCGCTTCCGGATATGATCTTGCCGGAGGCGCTTTCGTCGAAGCCGGTTTCGGCAACTACCAGAGCAGTACCGACTTCACCGAAGTCGGCGCCATCAGTGCCAACGGCAATGCCAACTACTTCGGTGGCGGCCTGCTGGGTGAAATGAATTTCAACAACGGCTTTTCAATTGACGGCGCTTTCCGTATCGGACGCATCAAGTCCGACTGGAAGTCCGATTTCTATCAGGAAGGACAACGCGCCACGTATGACAATACTTCCAGCCTCTACCTTGGTGCACATATCGGCGCTGCCTACAAATGGGCGATCTCACAACAGGACTCATTAAATACTTATGCCCGTTACAGCTGGGCGCACATCGACAGCGACAAGGTCAATGTGCTGGGAGATGAATATACCTTCGACTCCGTCACATCCAGCCGTATCCGCATCGGCACGAAATACGCGAGAAACAACAGCAGCTTCATGCCTTACGCCGGTATTGCCTACGAATATGAATTCGACGGCAAGGAAGGCGGATCGGTTTACGGCTTCCGCCTGAAAGACCTCGACCTCGGCGGCAGCACCGTCATTGCCGAACTGGGTGTTTCCTGGCTGCCCACCAATGACGACAATCTTCGTCTGAATGCCGCGCTGGAAGGATTTGCCGGAAACCGGGAAGGCGTGATGGCAAGCATGCGCCTGAACTACCGTTTCTAGACCGCTTCTCTACAGAAAAAAGGATGCCAAAGCATCCTTTTTTTCATGGGCACGCAAACGGCGACACTAGACTTTCAGCAATGGAAGCCCGTCAAGCATCCGTTTCATCCGGATGGCTATGCGGGGCATGAATTCCGCCACCGTCAGGCCGACCAGATCATAATGCGCCGCGATATCGTTGATCACCCGGATGGCCTCTGCCATTTTCATGCCATTCGGCTCGACGCCGACACCGGCAATGATTTCAGCCGGGTCGAGCACATCCAGATCGAAATGGACAAGCACTTTCGACACCCCGGTCGACTTCAGCCAGTCCAGAATGGCCTTGCTGTCTTCAGCCACGTCCGCAGGTGACAATCCTTTAATCCCGAGTTCCTTCTGGCGCTGCTTCATGCCCGCATCCCATGAACGCAGCCCGACGATCAGGGCGTTTTGTGCAGCGACTTTTCCGGGGAGCATCCGCATGATCCCTTCATCACCCATGCCAAGACACGCCGTCAGCGCCATCGCGTGATAACCCTTGTATTCATCGTCTGGCAGGTTCACGTCCGGATGGGCGTCGAGCCACACGATCGCCACATCATCCGGATATTTCGCCGCGAGATACGTAAACGGCACAACGCTGACCGAACATTCTCCGCCGAGCGTCACGATTTTTTCGGGTGCATTCTCACGCACGATATCCAGAGCCGCTCCAGTCTGTTTAACGATGACCCTGCGCGCGCTGATGCCTTCTTCGACGGCCCTGTCCCTGATATCGAGCGAGACAGGGACCTCTGCCGTCATCGCAGTACTCTCCGGCGCCAGCATCTTCAACAGTTGCGCGCCGAGAAAATATCCCTTTGAAGCATCTTCCGGCACGATATCCGGCATCCAGTGATCGACGATCCCGCCCTGCCACTGCGGATAGATCAGACGCAAGACAGACGTTTCGCTTTTTATACCGTCGCCTGTGACAGATGTTTTTTCCTGTATATGCATGACCGTATCTCCACATGAGTTTGCCCAACCAAAAAGGCGGCACAAGGCCGCCTTTCAATTTCCCGTATTCCCTTGCCTTTACATATTCAATGCCCTGCCATCGACTGCCAGTGCGGCCTCCTTCACCGCTTCGGACAAGGTCGGATGGGCATGGCAAATCCGGGCGATGTCTTCGGATGTCGCCTTGAAAGTCATCGCCATGACTGCCTCGGCAATCAGTTCGGACACCATCGGCCCGATCATATGGACACCCAGCACCTCGTCGGTTTTCGCATCGGCCAGAATCTTGACGAAACCTTCCGTCGTCCCCATCGTGCGGGCGCGTCCGTTCGCTATGAACGGGAATATGCCCTTTTTGAACGACACGTTTTCCGCCAGCAACTCTTCTTCCGTGCGTCCGGCCCAGGCGATTTCCGGATGGGTATAGACAACCCAGGGAATGCCCTTGTAATCGACGTGTCCGTATTTTCCTGCAATCCGCTCGGCCACGGCAACACCTTCATCCTCTGCCTTGTGAGCCAGCATCGGCCCGCGCACCACATCACCGATCGCCCAGACATTTGTCAGGTTCGTACGGCACAAGCCATCCACGGCAACGAAACCACGCTCATCCAGCTGCAAACCGACTTTTTCGATACCAAGCCCCTGCGTATAAGGCACACGCCCGATAGACACCAGCAACTTGTCGAACACGGCTTTTTCAACCTGTCCCCTCGCGTCGTCATATTCGATGGCAACGCCCTTGGGCATCCGTCTCACCTTCCTGACGGTTGCACCGGTCAATATCGTCAAGCCCTGGCGGGTCAGCTGTTTCTGCGCTTCCATCGCGACCTGACGATCAGCGCCCGCAAGCAGTTCCGGTTGCGATTCGAACAGCGTCACGTCCGAACCGAGACGGCGCCAGACCGACCCCATTTCCAGCCCGACCACTCCCGCGCCGATAATGGCGAAACTCTTCGGCACGTCGTTCAGGGACAAAACACCTGCGTTGGACAGGACACGCTCTTCATCAAACGGCAGATTCGGCCATGCACGGGGTTTGGAACCGGTCGCGATGATCACGTGCGTGCAGGTGAACTTCCGGGTCTCGTCGCCGGTGACGGCAATGGTGTATTCACCGTTTTCCACCCCCGTAAACGAGCCCGTACCGTTGAAGCAGGTGATCTTGTTCTTGCGGAACAGGAAAGCGATCCCGTCATTGTTCTGGCGGACAATGGACGCCCGGCGCATCTGCATCCGTGCGATGTCCATATCCACCCCGATGATATCGACACCGAAACTGGACAGCCCATCCTTCGCCATTTCGTAATGGGCGGACGCTTCCAGCAATGCCTTCGAGGGAATGCACCCCACGTTCGTACAGGTGCCCCCCAATGCAGGTTTCCCATCGATCTTCCAGTCGTCGATACACACCGTTTTCATGCCGAGCTGTGCGGCACGGATCGCGGCAATATACCCGCCCGGGCCTCCGCCGATCACGGCTACATCGAAATCCACACTCATCGCATATTCCTTTCGTCCCCGGAGAATATTACAAATCCAGCAACAGGCGTGCCGGATCTTCCAGCGTTTCCTTCATCGTCCGCAGGGCCAGCACCGCTTCACGCCCGTCGATCAGGCGATGGTCGTAAGACAGCGCCAGATAATTGATCGGACGGATCACGATCTGGCCGTTTTCGACGACAGGCCTCTCCGTCGTGGCATGGATGCCCAGAATGGCCGACTGCGGCGGGTTGATGATCGGCGTCGACAGCAGCGAACCGAACACGCCCCCGTTGGAAATGGAGAACGTGCCGCCGGTCAGGTCGTCAAGCGTCAATTGCCCGTCCCGTGCCTTGATCGACAATTCGTTGATTTTCTTTTCGATCTCGGCAATCGTCATCAGGTCGGCATCGCGCATGATCGGCACGACCAGCCCGCGCGGGGAACTGATGGCAATGCCGATATCGTAATACCCGTGATAGACGATATCGTTCCCGTCAATCGAGGCATTCACGACCGGGAAACGTTTCAGTGCCGCAATCGCCGCCTTGACGAAGAAAGACATCAGGCCGAGCCGCACACCGTGTTCCTTTTCGAACTGTTCGCCGAACTTGCGGCGCAAATCCAGAACCGGCTGCATGTTCACTTCATTAAACGTCGTCAGCGAGGCCGTCTGCTGCTGTGACTGGATCAGCCGTTCGGCCACCCGTGCGCGCAAGCGGCTCATCGGGACACGGTTTTCCGTGCGGTTCGTCGCGCCGTAAACCGTCTGCTGTCCGGTCGAGCCGGATGGCGTATACGGCGTACCGGCAGGCGGTGCCACACGGCGCGTCGCCTGTTCGATAGCTTTTTCATCCTCGCCCAGATCGGTTCCCTGTGCCTGCCATGCACGTTCCACATCCTTCTTCGTAATACGCCCGTCCTTGCCAGTGCCGACCACCGAGGTTTCATCCATGCCGAGTTCGGCCATCATCCGGGCGGCCGCCGGCATGACGATGCCGGACGGATAGTCCGCCGGATCGGGCATGTCGCGTTCACTGTCGAAAGCGGCGATTTCCGCATTTTCTTCCTTTTCCGGTTTTGCGGGAAGATCGTCGGGAACGGCAGACGATGCCACTGCGGCAGCCGGTTCGGCTGCCGGTGCCGAAGCGAACAGCTCCATTTCACGGGTTTGCGGCTGTGCCGGTTTCGATTCAGCCGATGCCGTCGCCTCCGTATCCACCAGAGCGATCACTTCACCGGCCACGACGATACTGCCATCCCTTTTCAGGATCTGTGTCAGCACGCCGTCGGCGGGACACGGCAATTCCAGTACCACCTTGTCCGTTTCGACATCGACCAGATTTTCATCCAGCGTGACGGCTTCGCCCGCCTGTTTGTGCCACTGCAAGAGTGTGGCTTCCGTTACCGATTCCGATAACTGGGGAACTTTCACTTCAAGAACCGCCATATTTTTCTCCACTTGAAAAGTTCGGAGTCACATGTTCAAACATCATTCAAACGTAAAGCGACTGTTGTTTTTATTCTTTTCTTCAGCGCACCAGCACCATATTTCCCAATTCGCCGAAAGCGCCATTCATCAGTTCCTTCTGCTGTGCGGAATGCTTCTGGAAATAGCCGACAGCCGGAGACGATGAGGCCGGACGGGCTACGAAAGACAGTTTCTGTCCCGTCTGCAGGGTATCGAAAACCGGCCGCTGCAACTGCAGCCATGCTCCCTGATTTTCAGGCTCGTCCTGAACCCAGACCACTTCTTCCGCTTTCGGATACTTCTTCAGTTCATTCGCCAGCAACCCGGCCGGGAACGGATAAAGTTCCTCAATCCTGACAATTGCGACATCCTTGCGTTTTTTCTCGGTGCGCATATGCGCCAGATCGTAATACACGCGACCGGTACACAGCAGAACGCGTTTGACCTTTTTCGCATCGATACTGGCATCCACTTCACCCAAAACCGGCCTGAAAGACCCGTCTGCCAGTTCTTTAAGCGGGGAAGCGGCATCCTTGTGCCTGAGCAGCGACTTCGGCGTCATGACAATCAGCGGTTTTCTCTGCATCCGGAGCATCTGCCTGCGCAGGACATGGAAAATCTGCGATGCCGTCGTCGGCTGGACAACCGACATATTGTTGTCCGCACACAATTGCAGATAGCGTTCAAGGCGTGCGGAAGAATGTTCCGGCCCCTGTCCTTCATACCCGTGCGGCAGAAGCATCACCAGTCCGCAAATACGTCCCCATTTCGCCTCGCCGGAACTGATGAACTGGTCGATGACCACCTGCGCGCCATTGGCGAAATCACCGAACTGCCCTTCCCAAAGCGTCAGCGTATTGGGTGCCGTCGTCGCAAAACCGTATTCGAATGCCAGCGCCGCCTCTTCCGACAGGGGCGAATTGATGACCGTAAAACTGGCCTGATCCTTCGAGACGTTCTTCAGTGGCACATACTTTCCTGCGCCGGAAATGACCCGTTCCTGATCGTGCAAAACGGCATGCCGGTGAACGAACGTACCGCGTTCGGAATCCTCCCCTGCCAGCCTGACCGAAAAACCGGCCGATACCAGCGAGGCATAGGCCAGATGTTCCGCCATGCCCCAATCGACCGGCAATTCACCCCTGCCCATCCGGGCACGGTCATGAATGACCCTTTCCACCAGCGGATGCAGGGTCAGCCAGTCCGGCATCGTCGTAATACGTTCGGACAGGCGCTTGAGTTCCAGAATCGGCATCGCCGTATCGGCATCTTCCGACCAGCCCTGTTTTTTCAGGATCGGCTGCCATTCAATCGCCGACTGGCTCTTCATGTTCGATATGACCGGATTGACAATCGGCGTACCGGCATCCATCCGGGCACGATAACCGGCCACCAGCGCATCGGCGTCCGCCGGCCGGATGACACCCTGCTTCACCAGCCGGTCAACGTAAAGGCTGCGTACACCCGGATGCGTGGCGATCTTCTTGTACATCAGCGGCTGCGTCATGGCAGGCGTATCCTGCTCGTTATGGCCCAGCTTGCGGTAGCAGACGATATCGACCACGACATCTTTTCTGAACTCCATCCGGAAATCCAGCGCGATCTGCGTCGCCAGCACGACCGCTTCCGGATCGTCGCCGTTTACGTGCAGGATCGGTGCCTCGATCATCTTCGCCACATCCGTGCAATAGAGGGACGAACGCGATTCACGGACATCCGACGTGGTAAAGCCGATCTGGTTGTTCAGGACGATATGCACCGTGCCGCCCGTGCTGTAACCGCGCGTCTGCGCCATGTTCAGCGTTTCCATGACGACGCCCTGACCGGAAAAAGAAGCATCCCCGTGCACCAGCACCGGCATCACCTGCGAGCCGTCCGGATCGTCACGATGGAACATACGCGCCTTGGCCGAACCTTCCACGACCGGATCGACGATTTCCAGATGCGAGGGATTGAACGCCAGTGACAGGTGCACCGGCCCCCCCGGCGTCGAAATGTCGCGCACGAAACCCTGATGGTATTTCACGTCCCCGGCCGGCAAATCGTTTTCCGGCAAACCACCCTCGAATTCGGCGAACAAATCGTTCGGCATCTTGCCCATGATATTGACCAGCACGTTCAGCCGCCCGCGATGCGCCATGCCCAGCACGATTTCCTGTATGCCTTTCGACCCCGCCCGCTGGATCACTTCGTCCAGCGAGACAATGAAACTTTCCCCGCCTTCCAGCGAAAAGCGTTTCTGTCCGACATAACGTGTGTGCAGATAACGCTCCATACATTCGGCCGACGTGACCCGTTCCAGGATATGGCGTTTCTTTTCGGGAGAAAACGACGGTGTGGCCTGAATCGATTCCAGCCTCTCCTGCATCCAGCGCTTTTGCGCATGGTCGGTGATATACATGAATTCCGCACCGATGGAGCGGCAATACGTCTCGCGCAGCATCTGCAACAGTTCGCGCAAGGTCGCCGTCTCTTTCCCGAAATACGTATTGCTGATATTGAATACCAGATCCATATCCGTATCCGTGAACCCGTAAAAAGACGGTTCCAGCTCCGGAATCTGCGGCCGTTCATGCCGCTCAAGCGGATCGAGTTTCGCCCAGTAGGTGCCGAGGAAACGGTATGCCGCCGTCATTTGCTGCGCGGCGATACGCTTTCTGTCCAGCTCGGCGTTGCCTTTGGGGACAAGGATCCTGAACGGGGAATGTTTCGCCCGTTCGGCATACGCCGCGACGACCGGGCCATGCCGGATATCGGAACGGTTGCTGCCGTCGACGGCAGGCACGTTTTGCATCGAATTGAAATAAGCCCGCCAGTTTTCCGGCACATTGGCGGGATTGTCCAGATACGCCTCATAAAGTTCCTCGACGTAAGGCGCGTTGCCCGCGAAGAGATACGAATTGTCGCTGTACTCCTGCATCATATTGATACCCTCCTTTGCGAGCGGGTCTCGAAACAAGCGATTCGTGCCTGCGCCATTTCCCGTCGCTTTGGCCTGCCTTTTGAACAGGCCGAACCCCGGCATTCCCGCCGACCTGGCTGTCAGGCAAGAAATGGTCCGGTCACATATTGAAATTATAACCCGGGAAATCTCTCCTGAAGCGACCGCTTCAGAGCGACACACGATAATTTTTATCCTCGCATACTGCATGATCCCATGCGTTGACGCGACGCAATAAGCCCATTTTGGCTTTTTTCTTCTCCAGACACAGCTGACAGAAGTTTTTAAAACAGGTATAAATAAAGAGACGGGCGACATGCGCCCGTTTTCTGAAATTGATACGAGGCTTCTCCAATGGAGAGGCCTTTTTTATACCTGAAGACTTCCTGATGGGAGGTTTTTTATTTCGGAAGCCTTCCCCACTGGAGGGCTTTTTTTATTTATCAAGCCTTCCGCCATCACCTCATAAGCCGGAAGGCTTTTTTCATTTATAAAGGATGTGTTATGAGTGGAATCGATGACTACTTTGGGGCAGCCGGAGACATGTTTTCCGGCAGTCAGGACCCCGAAGAACAAAACCGGGCAGCGGAAAGAGAAACCGAAAGAAAACGACGGGAACAGGCCAGACTATTACGGGAACAACAATTTGCGCAAGCCGAATTGCAAAAGTCCCTTCAACAAACCACTCCAAAACCCCTTCTGAAAATTAATCCCGACGATCCTCTTGATGGCGTACCGGATGAGAAACGACAAGAAATCCTGTTACACAAATACGATAACGGTAATCGCAAACCGACCGATTATCTGGGCGGGGAAATGTCACGGGACAGACAAAACGAATACATCGATGTCTGGAAGAACCGGGTCAGGAATTCTGATGAAGACATGCGTTATATCCTGTTACATCAGAGTATGAAATACGATCCCAACGTCAAAAAACAGGTCGAACAGGCCAAACGGCAGTTTCAGGAATGGCTGCCGATACCGGAAGCACAAACGCTGGAATTCCGGCTGGATGGTAAAGACCATCCGTCAAACGCTTATCGTACCCTTGAATACCGTCCCGATCGCGATGGGGTGCCGTCAATACAGAATGCCATTCAATATGCGAATGAACCGGTGAAGGTCGTGAAGACGGATAACAATTTCCTTTCGCAGATCATGAGTGTGAATGATCCACAGGATCAAAGCGCCATGCCCGCTTACCGGAGAATCGGACAAATACTGGTGGATGCCATAAGCGATGCCTTTAAAAGCGATAAAGCGGTAACGGGTTATGGACGAAATACGGTCGGTCATTCTGATTTGAGTTCCGGCTCTTTTTATGAAGTCGGTAAAAAAAATATGAATCCCAATAGCGGTCTCGGCAAGGACAGCACGGTACATGGAAAGGATGGTTCCCGTATTGCAGGCACTTCAGACCAGAGCAATCCGTTACTGGTAACCGGTTTCCAGAATATGGATCACAGGACTTTCGGAAAGGCTCAGGAAATGATCAATGAAGCCCAGGGGTTCAAATATGACCGCGAATATGGTTCCCAGGAGTCTTATGCCTTCGTCTAGGGAATGAAAATGGTACCTCTGGAAGCGAAAATAGGAATTTACTCTCTCGCATCACTTGGAGGTGAACTGCTCTATAGCATCATCGGGGGCGACCCAAAAGGCATGAGACAGGCCCAGCAGCAATTGAAAACGTATCAGCAGCAGCTTGATGCCATGGAGCCGATGAAACTGGACAGGATTGTCGATCCCGATCATCCGGAGAATACTTCCCGGAATCTCACACTGTACCTGTACCAGAATCTGGGGAACCAGCTGGTGAAACTCCCCGCCTCCGTGTTGCTTGGCAAAGTGGACAGCATCGCAACCCTGACCGGGATCTCAGCGGCCACCATGACAGCAAAAATACACGCCGATCTGCAAAAAAAGACAGGTGACCCACGTGCTGTTGAATCCCTGATGTATGGCGTTCCACTTGGGATGATGACTCTGTTGAATATCCCCTTCAAGGTTCCCTCCTCTGTCAAGTCTCCAGAGGATGTCAAAAAATGGGTCACATCGATTGGCGCTGATTTCGCAATGGGTGAGATAAAAGATAGTGCGGCCGATTATGCCGTTAATCAATATGAAAACTTTAAGAAAGATGATAAAGATCCTTCTCAATAATATGTCTTCTTGACCATATCTGATTCAGCTAGCCATAATATTCGAGCCCTATCGATAATAATATACACCGTTCTAATAATGAGAATTTCACTTAAATCCCTTCTAATCTTCATTTTTATCCTTATCGGTTTTTCTTTGGCATTGGCCGACAATGTAAAAGAAGGAAATCGTTTGTACGATGAAGGTAAATATCATGAAGCTCTGACCTGTTTCATGAAACAGGATGCAGTCAATAACCCGGCTACCATAAATCGTATCGGTTATATGTATGCGAAAGGACGGGGAGTCAGGGAAAATCAGGAAAAAGCTTTCCTATGGTATAAAAAAGCGGCTGAACTGGGGGTTCCTGCCTCACAGTTCAATCTCGGCCTCATGTATGAACAAGGACGAGGAACAAAAAAAGACATAAACGAAGCCATCAAATGGTTTAAAAAAGCAGCTGAACAAAAATACCCTGATGCCGAGATGAAAATGGGTTATCTATCGGTAACAGGAACAGGGACTAAACAAGATTTTGAAGAAGCCATGAAATGGTATCGACTGGCAGCCGAGCACGGTGATAATGGCGCTTACGTGGATATCGGGATCATGTATTACAAGGGAGACGGGGTAAGACAAAGCTATAACCATGCTGTCCAGTATTACATTCTGGGAGCTCAAAAGGGAGAAGCCAAGGCACAAAGTCTGTTGGGTACTGCTTATGCCACAGGAAAAGGCATTACACAAGATAACGAAAAAGCACTCTACTGGTATAAGGAAGCCGCCAGAAATGGCAACATCAATGCCATGAAAGAACTCGGTTCCATCTATGCCAAAGGTCGGCTCGGCCTCCAACCAGACCCGCAGGAAGCCCGGCGGTGGAATGACATGGCTGAAAAAGCCGAAAAGAAGTGACGTATCCTGGAAAGTACCCGATTCCCGCTGAAGATCACTCGTACTGTTCCAGCACGATATTCAACCTCTCCTTCAGAAAGTCCCCGAAATCGCACTTGAAGCGTACATGTTTTCTCTTCAGGTTGGCAAACAGGCGGGAAAGCGTTTCCTCATTGATTCTGAAAGGCAGCTTGCCCTTTTTGTAATGTTCGAAACACGTCACCTTGAACAGGGGCAGGTAAACGGCTGAACACATCGGCTCTGAAAAATGATGGTGTTCCTCGCACACCTTCTGCCATCTGAACATGGACTTCCGGTCCATGTGCAGCGCCAGAAAATCCTCGAAATTCATTCTGGAAAACAGGAAATCCGGGATCGTTTCAGGCTTGTTGTCGTACAGCCTTTTCTGGCTGTCCACGTAGATGTCCCTGTCCACCCAGATCACGATCTCGGCGTTTTTCATCTGCCGCCGGATATCGCGGTACCGGTTCACTGCCGCCTTGTAGGCGCCTGTACCGATGACCTGCCCTGAAAATGCGAGCGGGATATGATTGGCCCGGAAAAAACGGTTCAGCTCCTGCAAATACACATATTCGGACGTGCCCTCGCAGATGACGACGACCGTTTCGATCATGGAATGTCGTTTCGGATTTCTCATATGTAAGGGAACGGTATGCCTGAAAAACTGCCAGTCAGATATTGTCGTCTGAAGTTCTCGATATTGGCGACGCCCTTGAAATCGGAAATCCGTGAAATGGCAGACCCCTTTTCCAGTGTCTTGCTGATGATGCCCACCTCTGAAACCCGGAGCAGGTTCGCATCGAGAATGTCCGTATTGTGAACCGTGAAAATCAGCTGCGCGCCCTTCCGGTTGTATCGCCTGTCCTTGAAAAGACGTACCAGTTCGATCAGCAAAAGCGGATGCAACGACCTGTCCAGCTCGTCGATCGCGACCACGCCACCGGACTCCAGCGCTGCCAGGAAAACGCCCAGCAAACCGGCGACGATCTGTGTCCCGGAAGACTCTTCGGTACGGAAATCGAATTCGACTTCCTTTCCTTCGACGTCTTCATGAAAGGAGCGGATACGGTCCGTGTTCAGGATAATATTCTCGCCTTCTTTCTCGAAACTCGTCAGGCGTTTCAGAAAATCCGGTTCCACATCCAGATACGTCCGCTCGTGCGGATCGCGTTCGAGCCGTTTGCGGCGGCGGTCAAGCTCCATCCGGCAGATATGGATATCAAGGCTTTCGAGCAGTTCGGTAACCTTTCCGAAAGCGGTTTTCAGTGGATCGGGATCGTCCATTTTCTCCAGCACGGCCGCCAGCCGGTCGACTCCCCGGGAAAGATGAATCCCGTTTTCGCTGAAGACGGCGACATCCGAATGGAAATAGCCGTAAACCGACGTCACCTGCGGATTCAGTCCCGGATAACGCGCCCCGATGACCGAGAGAAACGTCCTTGTCTGCTTTTTCTGTGGCGTACTGCATTCGACGCGGAAAATTTCGTCCAGGCGCCGGGCAGGATAGGATGCCGTTGCCACGGCACCGAAAACGCAGCGTCCGCGGTCAATCGAAAAAAGCAGCGTTCCATCCGCCTTCAAGGCCTCTTTCAGCACTTCGTCACGGTCATATTCGACCAAATAGACGAATTCTTTGCCGCCGATGACGAAACCCGCCTCGAAAATCGTCGAAAGGTGTCCGGAATGCAGTTTGTCCGGCTGGTATTTGCCGCCGATATCGGAAATGGCGCAATCCCTGAAAACCCCCATCGCCATCAGGACATTGGATTTTCCCGATGCATTGGAACCGTAGAGGGCAAGCGCCGGAACCAGACGTTCCCCTTTTTTCGGTTCGGCGAAAAAAACGATATCCGAGTCCCTGAAACCGGGAGGCGCTTTTTTTTCGGCAAACGAGAAATTCACCGTCATGTCGAGAATGGAGCGGAAATTGTGAATCCTGAAAAAAGAGAACACGAAACACTCCTTTCAATAAGTCCGGACAAAAGAAAAGGCCAGTCAAACGATGAATTCAGTATACCGCACGAAAATCCGTAACTGGTCACAAAATCGATTCCATTTGCAACAAAACACCTTCCGGAACAGGCGCCCTGCCGCTTTTTCCGTTTTCCGGAGAGGCACTAGCATAAACAGGCGCGACCATTCTTCAATAAAACGGAACAGTGAATCCGTTTTTACCTGCTTTGTCCGAATAATTCTATTCAATACAATGAATCGATCATCCGGGGGTTAACGGATAGATTGCCGGGCAACGAAAGGGAGAGATGTCATAATTTTGCTGTCCGATCCAGCCCCCGGAATGATTACCTTACGCTTACCAGTGAAAAAGTCCCCGATCCTTCGGGGCTTTTTTATTTTCAGGCCAGAGAAAAATCCCGGTGATCCCGAAAGGGAAGACCTGCCTATCGGAAATGCACAGAAGAAGTTTCCCTCACCGCCCTCCCCCGGAGACGCAGCCGGATTTTTTTCATACCGGCATGTAAAGGGAATCCGGCTGTGCGTGAAGCAGAATGAAAAAAGAACATTCCGGAAACACCCAAAAACAATACTTCAAAAAAACTGAAGTAAATGTCCTAAATTGCCTTGTTTATTAGATAAATAATTTCCAGTAATATACGACCTATGGTTAGCGGATGTGTCATTCCTGAAGAACAGAATGCCCATATGTGAGCCATCTACTCTCTTTAAAAGCTCCCTTCACGGGAGCTTTATTTTTATACGCTTCTGGCAGGAAATCCCGCTATTCATGAACGGGTTTATCCGAGGCGGAAACCCTTTTCACTGTAACAGTTCGCCGCTTTCAGTTTTTCGACCAGTTCCCCGGAAAGCGGCACTTCTTCCGATTCGACATTCATCAGCAATTTACCGAAACCGTCGCCTGTATTCAGTACTTCGAAAAACAGGGTATGGCCTTTCGTATAAAAACCCAGCGCTTCTTCCGGCACGGGAATACCCATGTCTTCAAGCACTTTTTTCTGTATAAACTTGTCGCCCAGCTGATCCGGTTCACTCATCACAGTCGTCCTTTAAAAAATAACGGCCAATTGAAAAGCGCTTATTGTACTGGCAAGATCAGGCTTGTCAGCGCGTCGCCACGAAAAAAAACCGTGGAAATGGCAAAAGCACGTTCCCGTCCCGCCTTTCAGGATACGCTTTGCGAAGTTTTTTCAGATACTGCCAGAGAAAATCCCGCTTTTCCTGTTCATTCAGCGGTTCCAGAAAAGGTCGCAATCCCGTCGATTTCAGCCATTCGACTATCGACTCCGTCGTCGGCATGACATGAAAATAAACCGTTTTCCACATATCGACACGCCGGCAACCCGACGCGACAAGCAAATCATAATACCTGTCGGCTGACAGCAAACGTGTCCGGACGGTTGATGTATCACCGATTTTCTCTTTCCAGCTTCCCGCCGCCACTTCCCGCATCAGGGCATGCGAGGGTTCGTCCAGATTGTCCGGCATCTGAACCGCCAGTACGCCGTTTCCGGCAAGCTGGCTGACCAGACGGGGAATCAGTTTTTCATGATGGGGAACCCATTGCAATGAGGCATTGGCAAAAATGACGTCACACGGTTTGTCAGCCGTCCAGCTGGCAATATCGGCAGCGTCAAACCGGCACGACGGCAAAAGGTTCCGGGCTTTTTCCAGCATGGCCAGGGAAGAATCCACCCCGACGACGCTTGCATCGGGCCAGCGCCTTGCCAGCAATGCCGCGCTGTTTCCCGGGCCACACCCCAGATCAGTCACTACGGATGGGTTGGAAATATCGATACGCGAAAGCAGTTCAATGGCGGGGCGCGTCCGTTCCGCCTCAAACCGCAAATAAAGTTCAGCATTCCAGTCTTTTTCCATATTTTTTGCCTTGGCAAATCCGTATGACACGCTGATGACAACAAACACCATTAGACAGAAAAAAGCCGTCCGATGGCGGCTTTTGTCATTTCCCCGAAAAGTTATCCACCGGACGGAAAGAATCAGTCCGTCCTGGATTATTCCGCTTTCGTCCCCAGAAATTCGACCCGGTAAAAATCCGCCCCCTCATCTTTTTCAGCTTGCTTTTTTTTCACTGCGCAAACCCTGAAATCGTAGCCATCATATAAAATATCCACACACGCCTGCCAGATTTCACCCGAATTCTCCATCTGTTTTTCAAACCCGGCTTTTTTCAGACTGGCCAGGATTTCCTTGCCGAAAACGGCACAAAGTTCGTCGGTATTATTGAAAATGCAATCTTCATAAGCGACGTCGTCCTTTTCAAGATCGAGGCTTTCCTCGTCTCCCGTCAGAGAGAAACACATCGAAATTTCAAGACTGGGAAGGCCACCGTGAATGTCCATATTGCTTTTGGCCATATCGATATAAGCCTGTACGGTCGAATCGTTCACCGTGCCGGAAAGATTCTCCTTTACAAACGCTTCAATCGTTTTTTTGCCTTTCTCACTGATCACTTTTTGCATAGTCAACATCCTGTTTACCGACGCCGGATTTTTTATCCCAAAGCCTTCTCTTTAGCATGGTCTTTTTCATTTCGCAAGTCGAAAAAACAGAAAACAATCGGATTCTTCTTTTCGTGCAAAAATAAGGCATGCCCAACTTGTTACAGGCAGAATATCGTTTTCTGGCACTTGTTCACCAACTTATCCACAGGAAATGGGGATAAGATCGTTTGGTAAATTTGCCACACTCATCAAAAATGTCTGAAAACGCCCAACATGACATCGCCTGTGTCATTCCTGACGATCACACCGGTAACAAACCGGTTCCTGCAATATGCCGCTCATATCCGGCACGATTGCTGCAGACGGTAAAGCATCCCCGACGGCACTTGTTCTTTGGCAATACACGCCGATAGCAGCTTGCCGCGCCGGATTCATTCGTATGCACGGTCACATGGTGGTATACCCGTATACGGGCAATCCGGCGCCAGCCGACGTGCCCCGACTGGCGTAATGCCTGAAAATCTTACCGTCATTCGCTTCTTTTTATTTCTTTTTCATTTCCTGTATATGTGCAACCGCTTTTTTCTGTCTTGTCCGGCTTGTTTTTCTTCAGGCAGACCGGTTAAAACGGGAACGCCGATCATCGACAATGACACCCGCACGGCAAGGACTGCTTTTCCAGTTCCGGACAAGCATTTCATTATGAACGTCCTTCATCGGATCGGACCCTGCCGAAAAAACTGCTGTGGATATCACCCATCAACTGCTCGAGGGCAGCCTTCAAAATTCCGCCTGACGATTTTGGCGTTATCTTTTCATCTGTCAATCTGCCTTGCCTGATCGGCGTTGAAACGGAAACACAGCCCATCCTCCTGAAACAGGCCAATTGCGTCCAGACACAGGGCTATTTTTGCGGCAGGCCTGTCCCATTCGAGGAGGTTTCCGAACGCTGGCTGAACCGTTATGAGCAGGATAACGTCGTGTCATAGACGAAAACCGGACTGTTCCCGTCTTTCCAGTGCAATTTTTGACAAATTCAGGCGCAGGACAGCCTCATTCATGGCATCATGAACCGGAATCAACCGCATTTTTCCGGAATATAACGAACATGGCACGCAAAAAAACATCCGTCACCAGCACCCGGACACATGACACGGAGCTGGCAGCACTCCTCAAAAGCGTCCCCGGACGCAATCCGGCCCTTCTGCTCGATAAAATCGGCAAACTGGTTGAATTGGCCGGACGTCATAAAAACCCGGAAGCGACGGAAAAGGCGCTTGAATGGTGTGCGATTGCCAAAAGAAAAAAACTCGATGGCGTACATCGCTGCCTGCTCGACTACTACACGGCAAATGCATGGATCAGCCGCCGACACGAGAAAAAACCGGCTGCCAGCCGTCAGGGAGCGCATTGGGAAGAGCCTGAAATCGAACAGGCCATATTCCACCTGCAAAAAGCCGTGAACGACCCGGCCTTTCCGTTTCTGGACGAGCTGTTGCGCTGCAAAATACTGACCGGACTCGGCAACCAGCTGGCCTTCATGGGCCATTTCATCAGTGCCCTGACATATTGGGATCGCGCCATCGACATCGACCCGGCCTTCGGGATGGCACTCGGCAACCGTGGCAAAGGCATCGCCGAATATGCCGAACTGATCGCCGATGACGACAAAAAACCCGTCTTCCTGGGAATTGCACTCGACAACCTGCTGGCCTCGACAAATGAAACCGCCCGCTATTTCGGCGACGGACAGGGCAGGGAATACTTCCGTGCAGAGCAGGAAAAAATCGAGGCGTTGCTCTACGACCCTGACGACCCGGCAAGCCTCGCATGCGCGACTTCCACGAAGCGCCGCAAAGCGGGAAAAGACAAAAAAGAACGGAAATGGGCCCTCACGCACAAACTTTACCTGAATCCCGTCAATGACCTGTGCCGTACACAAGCCGCCGCATACGACCTGATGGAGCAGCCCGAAACCGTCCCGTCTTCCCTGCGCATGACGCCGCAGGCATTCCGTTTCCTCTCGCAAATCCGGCTGGAATACATCGCCGCGCGCCAGCTTGCCTGCGACAGCATCCATGCCAAAGCCATCCGGAAAGTGAAGAAAAACAGTCTCCCGAATACGGAAAACGAACCTCTGGCTTATTCGCTTGCGATGGAGTCCCTCAAACTCGCTTACCGTTCGGCGTATTCCCTGCTGCCCAAAATCGCACACGTCATCCGGATTTACTTCAGGCTGAAACTGGCTGAATCGAAAACCGGCCTCAAAAACGTCTGGTACCGGGATGGCAACCCCGCCAATGGCCTCGACCGCATTTTTACCCGTTCGGACAACTGGCTCATGCGTTCCCTGTTCTGGCTGTCGAAAGAATTGCCCTCCGAACGCCAGTTACCTTCCATCGACGCCGGCAGCTACCGGCTGAAAACCATCGCGGATGAACTGGAAAACCGTTACCTCCGTGTCGTCGAACGTGAACCGGCAGACGACGCCATCGTCGATAACTCGATCACGCGCGACGAGCTTGAAAAAGCCACGACGGACGTGCTCTCGCTCGTACGCAACGCCATCGTTTACCTGACGCTGGCCTTGCACATCGAAGAAAAAAAACGCAGGCAAGCGGAAAAGGACAATCCCGAATCGGCGGAATATGCTTCCGTGCAGACTTCGCTCAATGCATAAACGGGCGCGTGCAGGTATAATTCCGAATGGCCCACAAGGCACTTCAAAACAGGAAAAATCATGAAAAAAAATTATGACACCCTCCTGCTCGACGCAGACGATACCCTGCTCGACTTTCGCAAGACCGAAAAGGCCGCCCTTGAAAACACATTCGACGAATACGGCCTGACCCTCACCGAAGAAATCCGGGACATCTACAAAACCATCAACCATGAATTGTGGTCGGCCTTCGAACGCGGCGAAATCACCAAGGAAACCATTACCTCCACCCGGTTCCAGCGTGTCTTCGACACCGTGGGGTACCGTGTGGACGGGCGCACTTTCCACCTCGATTACCAGCGGGCGCTGGGACGCGGCTATTACCTGATCGACGGTGCAAGGGAACTCTGCGAAAAACTGGCTGGAAAATACCGCCTTTATTGCGTTACCAACGGCGTGGCCGCCACCCAGTACAGCCGCCTGTCCGGTAGCGGGCTGGACAATTATTTCGACAATATCTTCGTATCCGAGGAAATCGGCCACCAGAAACCGAGTACGCACTACTTTTCCGCCGTCTTCAACTCCATCGGCCAGTTCGACCCGTCGCAGGCGCTGATCGTCGGCGACTCGCTGACCTCCGACATACAGGGTGGCAAAAACACCGGAATCGACACCTGCTGGTACAACCCGTCCGGCAAAACGGCTGAACCGGCCCTGAAAGCCGATTACGATATCCGCAAGCTCGATGAACTCCTGCCCATTCTGGAAGGAAGCGCCGCGGAAAAACGGTAAAGCCGGCAGCAACGGCTGGCATATCCTTTGACAGAGCGGGCACAACTCGCCTAAGATGCCAGACTTCCGACAGCAGGCATGGATACGAAAAACCTGTGCCTGCAAGGCAAAACAGGACCATCCATGAGCCAGCCGACACGCTACACCGACCATTACCGAAAACTGATCACGCTGGGCGTCCCGATCATCATCGGGCAGATCGGCATGATCATCCTCGGTTTCGCCGACACCATCATGATCGGGCACCACAGCACCGAAGAACTCGGCGCCGCCAGCTTCGTGAACAACCTGTTCAACCTCGTCATCATCGGCAGCACCGGCTTTTCCTACGGCCTGACACCTGTCATCGGCCAGCTCTTCGGCCACAACGACCGCACCGCCATCGGCGGCAAGCTCAAAAACGCGCTGTTGGCCAATTTCATCGTCGCGCTCGTTTTCATACTGGGCATGACCATCCTGTTCTTCAACATCGACAACCTGAACCAGCCTGCCGAACTCATCCCCCTGATCAAGCCGTATTACCTCGTCCTGCTCGGTTCACTCATCTTCATCCTGCTGTTCAACGCCTTCAGGCAATTCGCCGACGGCATCATGGACACGAGAATCTCCATGTGGATTCTGCTCATCGGCAACCTCATCCACATCGCCCTGAACTATGCCCTGATTTACGGTGCGGCAGGCCTGCCGGAACTGGGACTCTTCGGGGCGGGCATTTCAACCCTTTTCTCGCGCTTTCTGATGATGGCGATCTTCGTTTGCATCTTCCTTTACCTGCCCCGCTACAGCGACTACCGGAAAGGGTTTTTCAGTTCGCATTTCAACCGTGCCGACTACCGGCAACTGAACGCGATGGGATGGCCCCTCGCCCTGCAAATGGGCATGGAAACCGCTTCCTTTTCCCTGACCACCATCATGGTCGGCTGGATTTCCACCATTGCGCTGGCCGCCCATCAGGTCATGCTGACGATCTCGACCATCTTCTTCATGATGTACTACGGCATGGGCGCCGCCACCGCCATCCGGGTCGCTTATTACAAGGGGCAGGAAAACCTGCCCGACTTGCGCCGTGCCGCCTTTTCCGGCTTTCACCTCATCATGGTCATGGCCGTCATCGCCACCGGCATCTTCTGGCAGTTCCGCCATAGCATCGGAAACCTGTTCACCGACAACACCCTTGTCACAGCCACCGTCGCCAGCCTCTTCATCCCCATGATGATCTACCAGTTCGGCGACGCCCTGCAAATCGCTTTCGCCAATTCCCTTCGCGGCATCTCGGACGTGAAAATCATGATGATCTTCTCGTTCATTGCCTACTTCGTCATTTCCCTGTCGGCAAGCTACTTCTTCGGTTTCGTACTCGGTTACGGCATCGTCGGCATCTGGATGGCCTTCCCCTTCGGCCTGACCAGCGCTGGCATCATGTTCTGGCTGCGCTTCCTCTGCAAAACCCGGAAGCCCTTAGCGAACTGATCATAAAAACGTTTAAAATCAATATCTTGACGATAGCATCAAATCCGGAAATCACCTAAAATAGCCGTATGATCAATTTCTCCGGATTTTTGCCGGGAAGAAGACAACGATGGAAAAGAAACTCCTGCTGATAGCCGCCACATTTCTGGCAAAACTCGTCTGGAAATTCGGGAAAATAAGCTCCGGCCCCTTGAGGCTGGTCGTTTTCTGGGTCGTTCAGGCCGGAATTGGCCTATTGCTACAGTATTTTAAAAAACGTCAAACGAGAACCGTTTGAATGCAAAAGATACGAATTAGACAAATGCAAGGCTTTCAATTTTTTCAAGCCACTCATTGAATAATGGACATTCTTGTCTGATGACAGCCAAACCAATCTCGGCAGCGGCTACCGAACCATTAAGCGACTTGTTGTAGCAGGGAAAAAGATTTTTTAATCGTTTCGACGGGGCTGTCTGAGGACTATTATTAATATCTTCCGGCGAAGAAAAATCACTTCTTATTCTTTGGAGAATTTTGACGTGAGTGGTTTTACCCAGACTAATCGCCAATTTTTCAGGATGACTGAACAACAACCCTTCGAACTCGTACATCTGGATGTAAGGAATAAAACGTCTGATGATGTTTTCACCCAGTTCTTCAGCCAGTCTGGCAGTAAAAACCGTCAGAAAACATTCAGCCTTATTCCTTGCACCTTTTTTGACCAAAGCATCCTGACGTCCGGGAAAATCCCCTGAGAGCCCATAAAAATCAAGAAATGTCGTACAGTACGCTTCACTATCATTCAATAAATACCGGATATCCCTTAAAACCCGTTCAAATCTGACATCCCCCCCTTTTTTGCCGGGTTTGCCAATGAGAGTCGGTATGAGGCAAACATGTTTTGATGTCATGGAATCTTTCAATATTCCCTTGACAAAAGTCTCTTCAGTCAAGCCCTCACAGATAACATAAACACGGATCATTATGATGGGCGTCCCCCAAGAATGTTCTTTTCCCAGAGTTCGCCAACGGTATAATCGACTAACCAGTGTTCGAATTCTTTTTCATCGAATCGTTTGAACACAGTCTCACCATCCTCACGATCCACTACAAGCAAATCGTCTATCGAAAACTCATCGACCAGTTGAACCGATTGCGTGGAAACAATTACCTGCATTCGTTCCGAAGCCGACTTCAACAATGCTCCAAGCAGTGTAATGGCATATGGATGTAAACCCAATTCAGGTTCATCAATAATGATAGTTGAAGGTGGATAAGGCTGCAATAATGCAGTGGCAAGACATATAAAGCGGATTGATCCATCGGATAACTGGCTTGGCCACAAGGCATAATCGCTGTCTTTCTGTCGCCAAAGTAAACGGATTTGTTCTTCTTCCGTTTTCAGCTTGACGGGATTAAGAACGAAATCATCAAAGAAAGGAATTGCCAGGCGAACAGTTTTAACAATTTGCGCATAAACCTCTGGAAATTCTTCGCGCAAATGGTAGAGGTAAGCGGCCAGATTCGATGCATCCGGACGTAAATACCCATTATCATGCAGTGAACCTATTCGTTTTACACCTGCTGTATCACTAGTATCGTGAAAATGAAATACCTTCCAGCCGGCAATGGAGCTGTAACAGTAATCAGCTACTTTTCCACGGTTGTTTTCAGCATTTTCTTTCAGTCTACTTTCAATATGTCCCTTTCCAAGTGAAGTCCACACATCTCTGAAACTTCCATCAAAAAAGAACTCTTCATCTACAAATACAAAACCGGCATCTAACGTCGGTTCCAGCTCAAACCGGTATCCATTCAGCCCAAACTCAATAAACGACTTCAAACGCTGGGTCTCTTTCACTCCATAACTGACAATCCGGTCTGCCGATCCTTGTTTTTGAGTCCAGCTCTGCAATCGGCCAGCCATCATCTCACCAAGCATACGAAAATACGAGACGAAATTACTTTTACCAACACCATTCGCACCAATCAATACATTCAAACTTCTCAATTCAAGACGATCCAGTTTCCTGATCGATTTGAATCCTTCAATCGTTATTTTACTGATTGGATACTGACGAGCCATAAACATTCCAGTGATTTACTATTTCTAATAGATAAGTATAACGATATCTCGACATCTGTCATCAATTTTCAGACAGATTGAAATGAAAGTGCAAAATTGATCACGTGTTGTTTGATTTTTTCGTGAGAAATTCGCAGGCATCCTTCTCTTCCCGCGTACGGGAGAACGGCGGCAGGCTCTGCCAGATACGGCGGCCGTAAGACTTGGATATCAGGCGGGGGTCGCAGATCATCAACACCCCCTTGTCCCGCTCGTCACGGATCAGGCGTCCTGCCCCCTGTTTCAGGCTCATGATCGCTTCAGGCAGCTGGAAATCCATGAAGCCGTTGCCGCCATCCTTTTCCAGTGCCTTGATGCGGGCGGACAAAACCGGGTCGTCCGGCGGGGCGAACGGCAGCTTGTCCACAACGACAAGCGAGAGGGCATCCCCCCGGACATCCACCCCTTCCCAGAAACTCTGGCTGGCGACCAATACGCCGTTTCCGGAGCGCCGGAAGCGCTCGAGAAGATCGGTCTTGCCTGATTCCCCCTGAACGAAGAGCGGGAACGGCAATTCCTTTTCCCTGAAGATTTCCCGTAACCGTTCGGCAATCCGGTTCACCGCCCGCAGGGTCGTGCAAAGGATAAACGCGCCGCCGCCCGCCGCCTCGATCAGCGGCATCGCGGCCTCGATCACCGCATCCGAATAATCCGGCGATTGCGGCAAAGGCATCGTTTTCGGAACGTACAAAAGAGCGTGTTCACCGTAATTGAACGGGCTCGGCCATGTCTTCGATTCCGCTTCCGAAAGTCCCATGCGTGAAGAAAAGTAGGTGAAATCCTGCTTGATCGCCAGCGTCGCCGAGGTGAAAATCCACGCGCGTGGCGTCCCTTCCCGCTGCTTGTTGAAGACTTCCGCAATCGACAGCGGGGTCAGGTGCAGCTGGAGCGACAGGCCGAAGGTTTCGACCCAGAGCACGTCCTCGGTCTTTTCCTCGCCCCTGGCAAGCGAGAGCCATTTGCGGATGAACGCCCCCATTTCGGCACAGCGCATGCGGCAGGTTTCCAGCAATTCCGAACGCTGTGCCTGCGCTTTCAACGGTTCGTTCAGTTCCTGCAAGGCACCCGCCAGCGTCTCGACAGCCGCGATGAATTTATCCTGTTTCGCAATCTGGTGAACCGCCTGCCGTGTCATCCCTTCGGGCAAGGTCAGCCGCAACTCTCTGGATGCCTTGTCCACCTTGCCGACCAGGTCGACCCAGTCTGCCCCGTCACGTGCCTGAGCCAGCCCTTCCACTTGCGTATCGCGGCACAATTCATGAATCTGGCTTGTCGAGAAAAATTCGCCGAAAAACGTCGTCGCCGTATCGGGCAACTGGTGCGCCTCGTCGAAAACAACCGTATTCGCCATCGGCAAAAGTTCCGCAACCCCGGTATCTTTCAAAACCAGATCGGCGAAAAACAGATGATGGTTCACAACGACAACGTCCGCCTGCTGCGCCGCCTTGCGCGCCTTCATGACGAAACAATCCTGATAATGCGGGCATTCCATGCCCGGGCAGTTTTCCTTCGTGGACGTGACAAGTCCCCAGATCGACGCCGTTTCCGGAACACTTGCCAGATCCGACTTGTCCCCTGTGTCGGTCATTTTGGCGAACTTGACGATCTCGCGCAGATACACCGTATCCGCCTTCGTCGCCATACGCCCGTATTCCGCCGTACGCGCCAGATGCAAATGGCAGACGTAATTCGAACGCCCTTTGAGCAAGGCAACCGTGACAGGAGAAACAAGGGCTTTCCGGACAGTCGGAATGTCGCGGAGAAAAAGCTGGTCCTGCAAGTTGCGCGTCCCGGTCGAAATGATGACCTTGCCGCCCCACATCAGCGCCGGAACCAGATAGGCGAAAGTCTTTCCCGTTCCCGTCCCCGCTTCCGCAACCAGCGTCTCACAGCGGACAATCGCTTTTGCAATCGCCTGCGCCATCTCGAGCTGCATCGGCCGCCCGTTATACCCTTCGACCACTCTGGCGAAAGGGCCATCCGATCCCATCAGGCGAACGAGATCTTCCTCATATACCTTGAGGTCGTCGGAATAAACTAGATGGGCAGGTGTATCCGAATCCAAGAAACACTCCAGAAACTGTCAGAACGGCCTGTTTGCCCGGACAAAAGGAAGCAAGGTGGCCTGCATGAAAAAACAGCTGTCATTTTACCCCAATCCCGATGCCGTTTCCTTTCCTGACAGCCCCTTGTTCTTCGCGATTGAGCAGCGGGATATGTTCCAGTACCTTCCTGGCTCCCCAGTAACTGAAATGACCGCCCCCATTGTAATATCCACCCTCTTTCCCGATGATTTTGCAACGGTCAGGTGATTCGCAAAAGAAATCTGCTGGCTTGACTTTATACAGATTTTTCTGGTCGGGGAGATAGTGATCGAGCCGGGCATTATATTGAACCGTATCTTCGTAAGCTTTCGTACCATCGATATAGGTCACCGGCAAATCCGCCGTTTTATGCTTTCGCATCCATGTCGTGACCGTTTTCTCCACGCTCTGATCGGGTGTGACAGGCATATAAACGACCGTAACCGTATGTCCCATCGAGAGCAAAGTCCTGATGTTATCCGCATACGATCGCCACACTTCATCCGCGAACGAATTGTCGCCATTCCCGCCTTTATAACCTTCCCTGGCCTTGCCTGTCGGGTCATCGAGCCTTTTTTTCGGTCTGTCCAGAAGCGACAGCGAAGCGGAAATCACGAAATGCTTCCTGTCCCTGAACTGGCGGATCGTCTCCCACCTCTTTTCATTCACGACCGGGCATTCCGGTGTTCCGGCAAACCACCATTCGGAAGAAACGAATGGGCATTCCTCATGAGTCAGGACGACCAGCCCCCTGTTTTCTTCCGACAGCTTTTCCTGCAAGGCATAATCCAGCACGCCTTCCATACTGTCGCCTATCGAAACCCAGCTTTCATCACCGAAACGGCAGGCTGTGTCATTCGATCTTCCAATACACATCTTCGACTCTTCACCAGTCACCATACGAGTTCCGGGCGTGAGTCCTTCAAGACGCCGGTATTCCGGCATTTTGTATACATCGTAGAGTTTTTCGAGACCGGCCAGTTTGTTGCCGAAACCATCCTGTGAAATCGCGAGGAACGCAAACGCCCCGCAACCGATCCAGACAGCTGCCAGAAAACCTGCCTTGAGTGCCCCGATCCGTTTTTTCCGGAAGGGCGATTCGACAAAACGGTAGGACAACCATGAAAGTACCAGACAAACGAGACAGAGCAGGATAAATTGTTCCGTCCGTATGCGTTCATACTTGATATACCGGAAATAAACGAAAAGAGGCTGGTGCCAAAGGTAAATGGAATAGGAAATGACACCGATGAAAACAACCGGTTTCCATGAAAAAACAAACGTGACGCCATCCCGGTCATGAGAAAACAGAATGAAAACAATGGTGCCGAGAACGGGTACCAGAGTAATGAAAGAAGGGTGGGCTACCTTGTCGTCAATCAGAAAAAGGCTTGCGAGAACGAGGAAAATGCCTGCTGCGGGCAACCATCTCCAGACCGGATGATTTCGTGTTTTCCCGACCAGCCTGTCCCTGTCGACCAGCACGATCAATCCACCGAACATCAATTCCCATGCACGGGTCGGCAGGAGATAAAAAGAAAAATCCGGATAACGTCCGGTCGCCCACTGCGCAAAACAGAGAGAAGCGATGGACAAGGCCAGCAGAATCCAGAAAGCATTCGAACGGAAATAACGATAAATGAACCAGAAAAAAACCGGATAAAGTATGTAGAACTGCCACTCGAGGGCCAGACTCCAGGTATGCAGCAAAGGCTTGTATATACTGGCATCCGACACATACGTCGTATCACCATAGAAGAAAAAATTGGAACCGAACCAGAGGGCCGACTTGAGCGATTGCGCGAACTGCACCATCTCGGCAGGAAAAAGCAGCAGATATGCGCCCAGAGTGGCAACACCCAGCACGACAAGCAAAACCGGAACGATCCTTTTCGCACGACGGATGTAAAAATCGCGGAAAGAAAAAGTCCGGTTATCCATGCCGGACCGGATCATGGCCGTAATCAGGAAACCGGACAACACGAAAAAAACGTCAACCCCGAGAAAACCGCCCCTGAACAGGTTCTGCCGTACGAAAAAGGAATGTTCGAACAGAGGAAAAGAAACCAGATTCACATGGTAAAAAAGAACCGCGATTACGGCAAGCGCCCTTAAACCATCCAGTTCCTTCCGATACTGCAACATAAGACCGCCGAAAAAACTGTTATTCTAGCCTATAAGAAACCCTGAAACCTGAAGAAAATAAAAAAACACTCTTCTTTTACCCTGTTGCAACATCCGGCTTGCGTTGCCGCAGGAAAAAACCGCCGATACACCAGACAATGTACGCAAAAACCAGATACATGATCCAGTCGCGATGGTGCAGCCAGATCACGATCCCCGTCGTGCATAAAATGGCCGCTGTCAGAGCGATGCCCTGAACGATCCGGGCCATGAGCCGGTTTTTCCCTCCCCACACCCGGGGGCGGAAAACCCAATCGACCGGAACGACGAAAGCGTTCAGGAGCAGGATCGAATAAGACATGTATTCATGCCTGACCCCGAAAGCGATACACATCACCGCAACCGCCCCGATCATCGCACCGTAATACAGACGCCCGATGAACGTGGAAGAACTTGTCGGCATATCCGTTGCCATATAAATGGCGCCGAGCAACACGCCCGCCAGTGAAAAACGGTATTCCCCGTCCGGCAGCAACATGAAAAGCACCGTGAACGACACCGTCAGCGCGACAGGGATATGCCAGCTGATCCGGTTTTTAAGCAGCAGATACACCCCCCCAAGAACCAGCAGGACAACGGAATATTCCCCGATAGCCCCGCTTCCCCTGAAAATCAGGCTGTCCCAAAAAGCGTCCGGCAACCAGTCAAGACGGGAAACATTGACGGCATCATACCGGTACCAGATCGCCCCGGAAGTCATGATCGCCGGAAAAAACACCGTCATGAATTCCCGGCCGGCCAATGCCGGATTGAAACGGTTGCGTCCCAGTCCGCCCGGAAGCAATTTCCCGAACAGGACCGCCATCGCCCCGCCGAACGCGACAATGTAAAGCGGCGTGAACGGCGCCAGCGTACACGCCAGAAGAGTGCCCGTCACCAGCGCGGAACCGTCAGCCAGCGATTCGGTCTTGCCGACATAAAGCCGGGAAAACAGGAATTCCGTCACCGCCGCACTGCCGCAGGCAACGAGAATCACCATCACCGGTTCCAGGCCGAAAGCCAGCCATGCCATGAAGCAGACCGGCAACAGGGCAAAAAGCACGTCCGCCATGATGTTGGAAACCGAATCCGTCGTACGTAAAAACGGCGGAAGTGGCAAGCGTGGGAGCGTCATGGGCGGCTCCCTTCCCGAAACCGGGCCTTCCCTGCAAAAATCGAGGCCATCAACGGCACACTGGATGGACAAACCGATTCGCACGCCCCGCATTCCACGCACAGGTTCAAATCGTACCGTTTCATCATGGCCAGATTTCCGAGTCGCCAGCCTTCGGCATACTTCAGTGGCATCAGCCGCATGGGACAGGCGTCGATACACCAGCCGCAGCCGATACAGTTTTCCCGTTTTATTTCTTCCCGTTCAAATGCCAGAACCCCGTTCGTCCCTTTCGTGACCGGCGAAGACCAGTCCGTCACCAGCCTTCCCATCATCGGCCCCCCGAGAACGATCGTATAACGGTCAGGCGAAATGCCCATCTGTTCCAGCACATACCCGACCGGCATTCCAATCGGCACCTCGACATTGCCGGGACATTCCACCCCTTCCCCCGACACCGTCAGAATGCGCGAGACGACAGGCCGTTTTTCTTTCACCGCCTGACAAGCGGCATAGACCGTCGCCACATTGCTGACGACAATCCCTTTTTCCGCCGCATGCTGTGGAGGGGCCAGTTCCAGCCCGGTAACGGCACAAACCAGTTGCCACTGGCTCCCCTGCGGATACCCGCCTGACACCACCCTGACACGGAACCCTGCATATCGCGCCTGCATCAGGAAAGGGACGAAAACCGCTTCCAGTTCCCGGTTCTTTTCCTCAATAGCAATCACGACCTCTTTTGCCCGCAAAAGCGTGTTGACCAGCCGGATGCCTTCGAAAAACGCTTCCGTGCGTTCGTGCATCACGGCATAATCCGCCGTCAGGTAAGGTTCGCATTCGACTCCGTTGATAATGAACGTTTCGATATCTTCACCGGCAAGGCGATATTTGAGGGACGCAGGAAATTGCGCCCCGCCCGCCCCGACGATCCCGGCCTCTTCGATCGCCTGCAAAACGGCTTCGGGAGACGGATCGTCCCTGTCTTCATCCGGAATAACGATGCATTCGTTTTGAAAATCATTTTGCAAAACCAGCAACGGAACCTTGTCGCCATCCGCCCCGGAAAACTCCCTGACGCCAACAACCGTGCCGGAAACCGGTGCATGTACATTCGCCGAAAAAGCGTCCTTCATTTCAGCAACCAGCTGATATTTCAACACCCGTTCGCCTTCCCGGACAACCGGACGGGCGAAATGGCCGCGGTAAGCGGACATCGGCATGTAAAGAAACGGCGAATCCGCCAACCGCCTGACCGGCTGCCCCTTCGTCATTTTCGTCAACGACGCTTCCCGGTTCATGTCGGCACCTCCCAATCCGCCTCGAAACCGGCCGAGCGCGTCACCTTTCCCGTCTCGTCCATCAAAAACCCCTCAATGGAAAAATCCTTTTGCAAATGATGCATCTTTTCCAGAAAACCGGCAGGCGATTCATTGAACAGGCCGGTAGACACCATATCACCCAGCATGGCACTGTCCGTCACCACACCGACCATTTTACTGGATGAGGGATAACCGGTTCGCGGATTCAGGATATGCCCATAGCGCTTCCCGCCGATCTCCACAAAACTGTCGCCCTGTGCCGACGTGGAATAGGCGCAATTGGCAATATCGGCCACAAACAGTGGATCATCCGTCCCCGGAACGTCAACCCCCACCTGCCATGCCGGATGTGCGGCATTGTTGACCGCTGCCATCGTACTGCCCCCGGCATTCACAATCGCGTCCGTGATCTTCATCTCCCGCATCTTTTCAAGCAGCCTGTCCACCGCATACGCCTTGATGAAAGAACCGGTCACGATTTCCTGCCCTTTCGCGATCCGTACCTTCTTCCCGTCAATATCGATCATGCCGTCATTTACCAGCGGCAATACCCGCGCCAGCTCGGCTTCCGACGGAACACGCCTGACATCGTCCCTGTAAAACCCCCATAAACGAACGAGCGGCATCACCGTAATGGCGTACCGCCCGTCGAAAAATGCGGAAATTTTTTTTACCTGACGAAGAATGTTGACCGTCTCATCATCCACCGTCACAAAAGACCCGGCATTTTTATTGATCCGGTCGAAAAAAGACCCGGACTGATACGAGTTGTACTGCCGGTCAATGCTTTCAAGCAAATCGAAAAGTGAATCCATCTGATCCTCGCCACAAGCGGCAGGAATCTTGATCCGGATGTGGGAGTGGAATAAAAAACGGGTCTGAACCTTGTAGAGGAACTCGTCCATGAAATAAAACCTTCAACGGATTATTTGGACGCGTGCGCTTTTTCGGGTTTGGCCTTTTCCAGTTTCGATTTCTTTTTGGCTTTGGCCCTGGCCTTTTCCTTCGCCTTGGCTTTTTCCTTGTCGGCCTTCTTCTTGCCCATCTCCATATCCTCCACGGCAGCGGCGTTCTTCGCCTTTTCAGCTTCCGGCTTTTCCGTCTCTACTCGGGCAGCCTCCATTCTGGCCGCCTCGGCTTTTGCGTCTGCATGGGCTTCATTTGTCCGGTAACCGACCACAACGAGAATCATCCCGAAGAGAAACAGCGCGACATTTTTGACCGACTGCGTTAACCGTCCCATGATTTTTTCCCTAGCTGATATTGAAGAATAACAAATAAACAAAATGATTTTTTATCATACCGCAAACCAGTATATCAGGCCGCCAACAAGCTCTTCCTTTCACACTCTCCATCCTCCCACACCAAACCATAAAACATCGGTTGGCTTTGCCCTTTTCTGCAAAATAACCATATACGGCTTATAATAGCCATATACGGACATTGCGATGGATCGGTCATCGAATACTCACATCAGGCCACACGAATCAGGCCGCATAAGTGAAAGGAAAAAACATGGCACACAATGAATTCAATCTGGGAGAAGGCCTGTTTTACGACGGGACAGGCGACATCAAGAGGAAGCGTAAAAAAAACCCGTATGAAAACCCGCTGGGTCTTTCAGATGAAACGCCC